>NZ_CP095742.1:2455714-2762678 GCF_023078495.1 Luteibacter aegosomatissinici
GGAAGGTCGCGAGCAGCACCGCGGCCACTTCCGGCGCATCAGCCAGATCGGGCGATGTTTCGATATCCAGCCCGATCTCCGCCGTGTATTTGTGATAGTTGGCCCTACCGGTCAGCTGCACAAACCCACGCCCCCGATAGCGTGCACCATCGCCCGGCTGGGTATTACCAAGGTCCTTTCGCCCGTCGTAAGCACTGAACGGCGCCATGCCCGCCATGGTGTTGAAATGGGATGGGAACTCCGGGATCGGAACGAACCCCTCGGTTTCTGCGCGAATGGTGCCGAGCGCCGCACAGATCATCGGGCGATCGCGCAGGCCCAACACGTTCAACGCCGCCGCGACATACGGCAGGTAACGGGCGATGTTGGAGGGCTTCGTGGCAGGAAACAGCTGCCTGACCGCATCAAGCGTGAGCGGTACGGCCGTGGCGCTGAGCGTGACCAAACCCAGCACACTCTGGCAGTAAGGCCCGGCGATGCCATCGGCGACGAGACCGACCCCTGATTGCCATTGGCGGACTGCAGCGTCAGTGACGTCGTCGAACACGCTCCCGTTGGCTAGGCCGGGGAACGCGTTCTCACCACCCTTCAGCTGCGCCGCGAGCTTCTTGCGCAGCTGCGCAACATCCGCGCCCGAAGAACCCTTCACCAGAAGTAACGCCATGGCCCTTCTCCTGCCTGCCCAGGAAACTGGGTAAGAGGAGGGTTATACGCTCGTGGCACGCGTGCAACCCATAGCCCAAACGATGTAAGTAGGAGCGCGCTTGCGCGCGATGGCCCGTGGCATCGCCGCTTCGTTGGCTTTTCGCGCGCAAGCGCGCTCCTACAGGGCTTCGTGATCCTTGGGGAGTGAATCGCGGACCTTGTGCGCGGCCGAGGCATCCACGGCGCTCGCGTGATTGCCAAAATGGCTACGAACGTAGGTGGCGAGTTGTGCCACCTCGTCGTCGCTCAGGCGCTCGGCGAATGCTGGCATCCCGAGTGGCGACGGGGCCGCCTCGGTCGAAGGCAAGCGGCTGCCCTTCAGGATCAACCGAACCAGCGTTGTCGAATCCTCCGCCAGAACGGTGGGATTACCCGCGATCGCGGGAAACACGTGGGCGTAACCGTTGGCGTCCGTGCGGTGGCAAGCCGCGCAGTTATCCACGTAGATCTCCGCACCGCGACTATCGTTGATGCCCGCCTGCAGCGCTTTGCCGGTGGCATCGTCGACCGCGTATGACGAGGAGTCATTTGCGGTGGGTGGCAGCGACTTCAGGTACGCGGCGATGGCATGCAGATCTGCATCGTTGAGGTGCTGCGTGCTATGTACAGCCACGTCAGCCATGGGCTGGCCAACGACGGCGCTGTGCGCGTTGCGCGCCGTTTTCAAGGTGTCGACGATATCCTGTTCGCTCCAGCGACCCAGGCCGTCGGCGGCATTCCCGCGCAGGTTCACGGCGAACCAGCCATCGATAACCTGGCCACCGGCGAGGTAATCCCTGCCCTGCTGGTCCAGCGCCTTCTCCTGCAGGGCGAAGCCGCGTGGCGTGTGGCAGCTGCCGCAATGGCCCGGGCCCTGTACGAGGTAGGCGCCACGGGCAAGCCGTGCGTCGGCGTAGCCCCTGGCATCGAACGCCACCTCATCCGGCGCAGGCGCGAACAGCTTGCGCCAGATCGCAAGCGGCCAGCGCATGGAGAGTGGCCAGGGAATATCGGCCTCGCGGTTGGCCTCGGCCGAAGGCGCGATATCGCCATGCAGGAAGTAGGCATAAAGCGCTCGCACGTCGTCATCGGTCATGCGTGCATACGACGGGTACGGCATCGCGGGATACAGCGACGAACCCTGAGCGGCGATGCCATGACGGACGGCGCGATCGAATTGATCCAGCGTGTAGCGCCCGATGCCACGCACGGCATCGGGCGTGATATTGCTGCTGTAGATCGTACCCAGCGGCGAGGCGATAGGCAGGCCACCAGCGAATGCCGGGCCGCCCGGCCGCGTGTGGCATGCCGTACAGTCGCCGGCATAAGCGAGGTACCGGCCTCGCTCCACGAGTGCCTTGTCGGCCGCAGGGCCCTCAGCGATTTCACGCGTGTGAGTGGGCCAAAAGGCGAACGCAAGTGCGAGCACGAGGGCGAGGAGGCCGAGGCCAACCAGGGTCAACAGGAATTTTTTCATCACCCTGCCCCCTTAAGCCTGCACCAGCGGACCGGGGTCCTTCAGGTATTTCTCGCGAATCGCGGCCGCCGCCCAGTACGCGAGCCCACCCACGAGGCCCGTGGGGTTGTACCCGTTGTTTTGCGGGAACGCGTTGGCGCCGATCGCGAATACGTTCGGTACATCCCAGGATTGCAGGTAGCGGTTGAGCGCTGACGTTGCCGGGTTGTTGCCCATGGTCGCGCCACCGCACGTGTGCGTGCTCTGGTACTTGGTAATGTTGTAGTGCTCGCCATCCTTTTTTGCATCGCCCAGGATGGAGAGCGGATTGAGGGTACGACCCATTTTCAGGGCCTGGTCGACGAAGAACTGCGATGCATTGATCTCGTTGGCCTGCCAGTCGAAGGTCATGCGCAGCAAGGGCCGGCCGAAACCGTCGCGATAGGTGGGGTCAAGGCTCAGGTAGTTCTGCCGGTACGACATGCAGGCGCCCTGCACCTCGAAATAGAACGAGTGGCGGAAGTTATCGGCGACAGCCTGCTTCCACTTCGAGCCCCAGTTGGGCGTACCGGCAGGCACGTTGATACCGCGCACGGGGCCCGCGCCCGGCTGCCGGGCCCAGACCAGGCCGCCACCGACGAAACCGGCCTTGCCGTTATCGAGCTGGTTACCGTTGAGGTCATCCATGGTGGCGCCCGCTCCACCGATACCGATGAACGGGTTGGCCTGCACGCTCTTATCAAAGAACAGCACCACGCGGTTGAGGTTCTGGTACGAGTAGTTGCGACCGATGGTACCGGTGTTCGTTTCCGGGTCGTACGGGGTGCCGATGCCCGAGACCAGCATGAGGTGCACGTTGAACAACTGGAACGCACACAGCAGCACGATATCAGCCGGCTGTTCGACTTCCTTGCCCTCGGCATCGAGGTAGGTGACGCCGGTGGCCTTTTTCTTCGTGCTATCCAGGTTCACCTTCAGTACCTGCGAATTCGCCCGCAACTCGAAGTTGCCGCGACGACGCAATACCGGAAGGATGCAGGCGTTGGGGCTGGCTTTGGAGTAGTTCAGGCAGCCATAGTCGCTGCAGAATCCGCAGGCGTTGCACGGGCCCATCTGGCAGCCGTACGGGTTGATGTACGGTGCCGATGCGTTGGAGGCCGGGATCGGATACGGGTGCCAGCCCATCTCCTTCGCGCCCTTGTAGAACATCTCCGAGCCAAGATAGTCCGGGTTCGGCGGCAGCGGGTATTCACGCGAGCGTGAACCTTCGAACGGATTGCCACCGGCCTGCACCACGCCGTTCAGCACGCCGGCCTTGCCCGCCGTGCCACAGACGCGCTCGAACATATCCAGGTGCGGCTCGAGTTCGTCGTAGCTGACCGGGAAGTCCTCGATCGTCATGTCGTCGGGGATGAATTTCTTACCGTAGCGCTGTTCCACGTTGCTGCGGAAGCGCATGTCCTCGGGCAGCGGGCGGAAATGGCAACCCGACCAATGCGTGCCCGCGCCGCCCACGCCCGTACCGGGTTTGAACGAGCCCATCTGGCGGTATGGCACGGCCGTCGCATCGCCGGTGTGCCTGATCGTCACGGTCTCCTGCCCGAGGCTCTGCAGGAAACGGCGGTGCACGGAGCCTTCCAGCTCATCGACGACCTTGGGGTAGGCAAAGTCTGGCTGCGTGTCGCGATCCGCGCCACGTTCCAGCGCGACCACGTGCAAGCCAGCGTCGGTGAGTTCCTTGGCCAGGATCGCACCCGTCCAGCCCATGCCGACGATGACCGCATCGACTTTCGGTTTCACGGTAGCCATGTCATCAACCCCGCTTGCCCGAAAGATCCACCGGTGGCAGCGGGTACGCCTTGTCGCGTACCCCAATCCAGTCGATGTAGTCGGCACGCATGCCGGGGTAACCGATCATTTTCCACGCACCCATGTTGCGGTTGCCGCCGTACTTCGGATCAGCGAAATAGCCGTTCTTCACTTCGTTGAGGAAGTTGGAGAAGAACAGCTTGGACGAGATACCTTCGAGCTTGAGCTTGCCGCTTTCGGCTTGGGTGAGCAGGTCTTCCTGCATGGCGGTATCCAGCTGCGCGAACGTCTTGCCCGCGTAGGTCTTCCGGCAATGCGCATCCATCGCATCGATGCCCACGCGGATAATGTCGCGCAACGTGAGCTTGCCCTGGTAGCCGAACTCCGCCGGCGCCTCCAGGAACGGCCCCTGCATGTACCAGATGGCGCCCGCGGCGTACGGGGTCTGCATGTGCTTGTCCAGGAACGCGGGCACACCGGATTCCACAGCGCCAGGCCCGGTGTCATCGGCAGGAATCAGCCGGTCGCACGCCGCCTGGATAAAGGCCCATTCGGTATCTTTGAAGAACGATGGCGTATATCTGCGCGGATCGTCTGCGCCGGCGAAGGAGGATCCGCCTGCGCCGGGTGCTGCCTTGTCAGCGGCGTGAACGCCAGGGAGTGCTGCCGCGAGCGGCGCGAGCGACAAGCCCATGAGGATACGGCGACGCGATTGCAGCGCGTCGGGTGAAGGGTCCTTCTCGGACATTGGCTTGGCCCCCTGGAGGCTGGCTAGGTTGGCGACCCGTCGGCGTTACACACGACAGGCTAGAACACGACCGTTCCAATTTACGCGCAACACCGGCACGTCGCTATCGTTGCGGCGCAACATGACAGTAACTTCATCTGACATCAGGTTGTCATGTATGCAGGAAACGCATACCAGAAAGCCCCGCCCAAGCGGCGGGGCTTCTTCCCGGGGCTGGCCTGCGATTACCAGCGCATGCGGAAACCCACGGTGCCGCTGACGCCGTGCGAGTTGCTACCGTCAGAGATGCCGGTCTGCCCCTGCACTTCGCCGTACACCGAGTAACGGCCGCCCGCCCAATCCAGCGCGCCACCGACACCCAGGCCACCCCACCAGCGCTCGTTGCGGGTACCGACATCCGTGCCGGCCACGCTGGCGACGGCCTGGTCCTTGAAGTGGTTGTAGACGTTGGCGATGGCGTACAGATGGGTGGTGACCGCTCCTGCGGCGCCCTGGCGGGTGCGCAGGTAATCCACGGTCACGCCACCTCGCGCGATGCCCGCTTTCCCATCAGCCTGGGAAACGCGGGTATCGAACGCATCGTTGAAGCCATCGAACGCCGTGCGCCCGTAACTGACCTGGGCCTGCGGGGTAATCGTCCACGCATCGGAGAGCCAGAAGCGCTTGCCGGCCTCCACACCGAATGCGTAGCCCGTCGCCTTGTTGTTGTCGGCCAGCACGCGGGCGAGCTCGTTCGAGTGCAGGTCGGAATCGAAACGCATCCAGTGGACCTGGCCATCAACGTAGAAGTCGTTATCGCCATACCAGGTAAGCGCACCGCCGACGCCGTACGAGTGGGTGTTGATGCTGCCATCGCCATAGGCCGAACGCACGCTCGTGCTTTCGTGTCCGTACTGCAGGGACAGGCTACCGACCAACTTGCCATCACCACCCTGGGCAAGCACCGCATCGGCGCCCACTTCGGATTTCGCGCCCGACAGATCATAGTTCGTGCCGCTGGTGCTGTTTGCCGGCTTGATGGTCTGGTCCGCACCCTGCACACGCAGCCAGAGGCCTTCACCCGGCTGCATGGCATCGCGGCTCTGTTCGTCGGCCCATTGGCGGTTGCCGGTGCGCTGGAACAGCGTGTCGAGTGTATTGGCCTGCGCGAGCATACCCGCGTATGCCTCGTACACCGGCACGCCAGGCTGGTACAACGGCCCATTGCCCGGATCCCCGGCAGGATCCCCTGCGTCGCCATTCGTCAGCGCCGAGCGCAGGTACCAGTCACCGTCGGCTGTATCCGTAGCGCCCTTGTACAGGCGGTACGCGTACGCACCGGCAACCACGGCCTGGTCACCCTGGAATACGTAGTCACCCTTCAGCGTGAACGTACCCGCCGAGTTGCCCTTCACATCGATCAACTTGATGCCCTGGCTGGTCTGCGCACCTGCGCCACCCACGTTGGCCACCAGTACCTGCGTGTTACCGGAGGTGTTTCCGCCGACCACCAGCGTATCCGTGGCCGAGCTGTCGCCGCCCAGCGCCGTGTTGAACTTCAGCGTACCGCCCTGCCCCGCATAGTCACCAGTCACGCTGAGCGTGGTACCCGGTGTGCCACCGAACGCGACGGTACCGGCGTTCACCAGTGACGCAAGCTGCTGCGCGTGGCCGCCAAGGTCAAGCACGCCTGCCTGCTGCACGCTAAACCCAGATGCACCGTTGAATGCGTTGACCGCCGTGGCCGCCAACGTGCCATCTGCCACGGTCGTTGCGCCGGCGTAGGTGGCGCCGCCACCCACCGCAAGCGTGCCCGCCCCGGTTTTGGTCAGGCTGCCGGTGCCCTGCATGCCACCGCTCAACGTGAGCGTCGTATCGGCATCCGTCTCGATCGTGGCGTCCCCGCCCAGGCCTACCACGCGCTGGCTGCTGAAGCTCGCGGTCGTCCGCAGCGTGGCATCGTCGATGGAAAGGCTGCCCAGCGCGTTACCGAGGTTGGCATCGCGCGACACCTGCAGCGTACCCCCATGCACATCGGTGCCACCGGTGTAGACGTTGGTGCCACCGAGTACCAGGGTGCCCAGGTCATCCTTCACCAGCAGGCCCGCGCCATTGATCGCTGCATCGATGGTCGCGGTCATGGACGCACCGGCTGCACTGCCATCGCCGACGCGAATGGATGTGGCACCGCCCGTAAGCGCGAGGTCACCGCCTGTCACCGTATAGCCATCCGCCACGAACTGCAGGCCCGAGGCGCTGACCGGTCCGTTCGCGTTATCAATAGTCACCGTGCCGCCGGTGCCCCCGAAGATCGCGAATGCGCCCTCGCTGTACGGCGCGTTGATCGCACCATCGGCTTCGGTCCAGTGATCGTTGTCGCTCAACCGCCATACGCCGCTGCCGCCGGTGATCGCCCCGTCGTTAGCATGGCCCGGGCCATCCCAGAAGTTAAGGGTCAGCCCGTTGCTGTTGACCAGGTTCACCTGGTGATCGATGGAGGTCTGCACGAAATTGTCGGCCGCAGGCATGGTGCCGAGCTGCAGTCCGTTGTCGGTGAGCCCGTCGTCGTACGTGAAGAGACGATAGACGCCGGCGCCAAACGCGCCGCCGGCCGTCGTGGTGACATTGAGCGTGCCACCGAGCGTCAGATTACCGTGGACCACGGTCAGGTCGTTCAGCGCGCCACCAGGCGTACCCGCCTGGCCCAGCTGGTAATCCAGCATGCTGTTGGCACCTAGCGCGAGGCTGCCGTTGATCGTCAGCGTGCCAGCAGAGCCCGCGATCGGGCCCGGGCTAAGGGTGCCACCGTCGTCGACGGTCACATCGCCGCCGAGGGTGCCAGCGCCGCCCAGCACGGCACCTGCCTGCACCGTGGTGGTGCCCGTGGCCAGGCTCGCATCACCGTTGATCAGCAACGTGCCGGCCTGCACGGTCGTCGGGCCGCTGTAGCGGTTGCTGCCTGTGAGCACCGTGGTACCGCTACCACGCTGCGCCACCGCACCCGTGCCCGAGATGAGCCCGTCGAAGGTGACATCGTCAGAACGATCGAAGGCCAGCGTGCCGTCGTTCGCCACATCGCCGACGATGGAGCCGCTTGTACCGCCCTCGCCCAGCTGCAACGTACCTCCGGTAATGCTGGTGTTCCCCGTATAAGTGTTTGCGCCCGTTAGCACCAGCGTGCCCAGGTCCGACTTGGTCAGCCCGTTCGTACCGGTGAGCTGCGACGCGATCGTCGCCGTCATCGTGGCGCCGTCGGTGGTGCCGTCTCCAACGCGGATCACCGGCGATGAACCCGTCAGCGCGATGCTGTCGCCTTCCACGCGGTAACCATCGGTGGCGAACTGCATGCCAGCGGTGTTGATCGCACCCAGGCTGGCATCCACGGTGACGGTACCCGGTGCAGCCGCGAAGATAGCGAAACTGCTGTCCTGGAACGGCGCGTTGATACTGCCATCCAGCAGCGTCCAGTTATCGTTGCCGCTGGCGTTCTGCCACACGCCATCGCCACCGCTCACTACGCCATCGCCGCGATTGCCATTGCCATCCCACATATTGACCGGCAGGCCGTTGGTGTTCACCAGGTTCACCTGCTGGGCCACCGAGGTCTGCAGGAAATAGTTCGGCGAGGGTACCGAGCCGATCGCCAGGCCGTTGTCGGTGAGGCTGCCGTTATACCCAATGATCCGGTAGATGCCCGGATCAAACGTGCCACCCGACGATACCGAGACATTCAGGACACCATCGAGGGTGAGATCGCCATTGACCTTGGTCAGGTCGTTGAGTGGCCCACCCACCACGTTGGCCTGCCCCAGGTCGACGTTGAGGTTCGACGCGCCGTTGAGGGTCAGGTCGCCGCGGATCGATAACGTGCCCGGTGCGCTGCCGACATCGCCGGCATTCAGCGTGCCGTTGTCAGCGATAACGACATCCCCGCCGATCGTGCCTTTGCCGCCCAGCGTGCCACCGGCATCGACCGTGGTAGACCCCGTGGCCAGGGACTGGTCGCCATTGACGAACAAGGCCCCGCCGCGGACCGCCGTCGAGCCCGCATAGCGGTTCGCCCCTGTCAGGATGGTGATGCCTGCGCCGCGCTGCTCCACCGAGCCCGCACCCGAGATCAGCCCGGCAAGCGTCAAGGTGTTGCTGCGGTTGAAGACAAGCGTGCCGTTATCGACGATATCGCCAGCGACAGAGCCCGTCGTGCCGCCGTTGCCCAGCTGAAGCACGCCCGAGCCGAGCACGGTGCCGCCGGTGTAATTGTTCTCTGCCGTAAGAATGAGCGCGCCATTGCCGGCCTTGGCCAAGCTGCCAGCGCCACTAATCGTCCCAGCCAGGCTCAGGTCGCCGAGCGTATCGAAGGTACCGCCGCCCGCGCCCAGGCTGACGCCTCGTGCGGAAGCGAAGGTGGCGCTGTTCTGCAACGTGCCGCCATCCAGCGTCAGCGCGCCTGCGGTATTGCCAAGGTTCGCATCGGCAGCGACGGCGACAGTGCCACCGTCGATCACGGTGCCGCCGGCATAGCTGTTGTTACCGGCAAGCGTCAGCGTGCCGCTACCCGTCTTGGTGAGTGTACCGGCGCCATCCACGACGCCAGTGAGGCCAAGGTCGGCGAGCGTATCCAGCGTGGCGCCACCCTGGTTGACCGTGACGGCACGCGCGCTGGTCATGGTTCCGGTGGTGCGCAGCGTGGCGCCGTCGATCGACAGGTTGCCCGCGGCGTCGCCGAGGTTCGCATCGCCCGATATCGAGAGCGTGCCGGCATTCACGGCCGTGCCGCCGGTGTACGTATTGGCGCCCGAGAGCACGAGGGTGCCCAGGTCCTCCTTCTCCAAGCCACCGGTACCGGCGAGGGTTGCATCGATGTTCGCCGTCATGGCCGCACCTGCCGCCGTGCCATCACCCACGCGGAACACCGAAGGACCACCGGTGAGCGTGATCGCATCACCGTTGATGCGATAGCCATCCACCGCGAACTGCATGCCCGCGCTGGTAACGTTACCGAGGGTGTTGTCGACCGTCACGGTGCCCGGCGCACCCATGAAGATCGCGAACTCACCATCGGTATACGGGGCGTTATAGGCGCCCGTCTGGTCCGCCCAGTTGTCGTTGCCGCTGCTGTCCTGCCAGGTGCCGCTGCCACCATCGATCGTGTGGTTCGCGTGACCGGCCGGGCCGTCCCAGAAGTTCAGCGTGAGCCCCGAGCCGTTGAGCAAGTTGACCTGGTGGGCGACCGAGGTCTGTACCTGGTACGAACCGGAAGGCGTTGTCCCGAGCGCAAGGCCCTGGTCATTGAGCGTGCCGTCGTAGCTGATGATCCGGTACAGGCCAGGACCGAAGCTGCCACCCGGCGTCGCCGCTACGTTGAGCGTGCCATCCAGCGCGAGGTTGCCATGCACGACAGTCAGGTCGTTCAGCGAGCCACCCACCACATCGGCCTGGCCAAACTGATAGTTGAGCGCCGCGCCGTTGGCTACTGAGAGGCTGCCGTTGATCGTCAGCGTACCCGCCGCGCCACTGTCACCCGGAGCAAGGCTGCCGCCAGTCGCGACGACAACATCACCGCCGAGCACACCCGTGCCACCCAGCGTACCGCCAGTCTGTACCGTGGCGGTTCCGGTCGCACCGGCCTGGTTGCCGTCAATAAGCAAGGTGCCGGCTTCAACGCTCGTTGCACCCTTGTAGTTATTGGCCCCGGTGAGCTTGGTCGTGCCGCTGCCGCGCTGGGTCACGCCACCCGTGCCCGATACAAGCCCGGCGAAGCCGTAGGCATCGGAGCGGTTGAACGCCAGCGTGCCGTTATCCAGCACATCGCCCACGATGGAGCCGCTTGCGCCGCCGTTGCCGAGCTGCAGCGTACCGCCCGTGATGCTCGTGCCACCCGTGTAGGTGTTGGTGGCCGTAAGCAGCGTGGTACCCGTACCCTTCTGCAGCACATTGCCCGCGCCGGAAATCGTGCCCGCCAGATTCAGCGCATCCGAACGGTTGAACGCAAGCGTGCCAGCCGCGACGATCACGCTCGGGCTGGCGATCGAGCCGGTCGTACCGCCATTGCCGATCTGGAGGGTGCCGCCGTTGATGACCGTGTTGCCGGTATAGGTGTTGTTACCCGTGAGCAGCCACGTACCGGCATCGTTCTTGGCCAGGGTCGTCACGCCGCCGGGGCCATTGATGATGGAGCCACCCATGGTGTTGTTGCCGGTGTTGTTGCCGCCCAGGCCAAGGGTGCGGTCACCGCTGCCCGCGTACGCGGCTGAACCCGTGTTGCTGAACACGATCGCGCCAGTACCCGAGGATTCGATCACGCTCGAGCCAGTGGATAGCGTGAACAAACGGTCCGTCGTATCTCCCGCGCCGGTGTAGCGAAGGGTTGCGCCGCTTCCGATCACCAGGTTGGCGGCTGCGTTGGTCGATGCACCGATACTGCTCGCCTGCCCGCCATTGGTCAGCTTATCCACGCCCAGCACACCGCCGACGATCGTCGTGGCACCTGTGTAGGTGCTGGCCGGATTGCGCAGGATCCACGTGCCGATGCCGGTCTTGCGCAGTGAGGTCTTGCCGGTGCCGTTATCCGCAAGGTTCGCGGCCAGGCTGTTATCCGCCGTACTGGCACCCGTTAGCGTTACCGTTTGCGCGGTATTTTGGGTGGCGAAGGCCACGGCGCCGGTATTGGTGAACTGGATGGCGCCCGTGCCCTCCGCGCCCAGCGCGCTGCTCGCCGAGGCGCCCAGCGTGAACAGGCGGTCGGTGCTGTCGCCCGTACCCAGGTACTGCAGCGTGCCACCATTGAGCACGATGTTGGCGGCGGCACTGCTGGCCGCGCCCAGCGAGCTGGCCACGCCGCCATTGGCCAATGACTGCACGGACAGCGTACCGGCATTCACCGTCGTGGTGCCCACATAGGTACTAGCCGTGCCGGCGAGGTACTGCACGCTGCCGGTGGTCTTGACGATATTGCCGTTACCGGTGATGGCGCCGGAGTACATACCCACGCCCGCCGACGATGCGCCATTGGTGGTGAGCGTGGCGCCGCCCAGGGAAATGTTCCCGCCCGTCGTGCCGCCGCCGGTGACGACGGCAACCGCCGTGTCGAATCCGTTCATATCCAGTGCCGCGCCGGCGACATCATCGAACCGCAATGCACCGGTACTCAATGCATTGACTACATTGGCGCGCAGCGTGCCGCCACGCACATAGGTGCCGCCCGAATACGTGTTCGCGCCGGACAGGACGAGCGTACCCTGCCCCAGCTTCTGGAATTGTCCCGTACCCGTAATCAGGCCGCCGATGCCGAGTGTCGTCGAGGCGTTGCTGACGTTGATCCCGCCAGCGGCCGTGATCTGCATACCGCGATCGATGGCAACATCTGTACCGGTGTAAACGATGGTTCCGCTCTGCAGCAGCACGTTGGACGAGGCGCTGGACGATGCACCCAGGCCACTGGCCTGGCCGCCGTTCGCCAGGCAATCGGTGGTGAGGGAGGCACTCGCCAGGGTTGTCACACCGGTGTACGTATTGCCGCAGCCGCTCATCGTCTGCGTATGCGCGGAAATCAGCACGCCACCCGTGCCGCTGATCGCGCCCGAGAACGTGCCGTTGCCGTTGCTCTGCAGGGTGCCCGAGCCCAGCGTGACGTTGCCCGATCCGTTCAGGCCCGCAACCCACACATTGAAATCGGCAAGGTCGAGCGTCGCGCCCGGGTTGACCGTCATCGTACCGGCGCCCGCGCCGGTCGCGCTGCCGCCAAAGGCCTGGCTGGATCCTGCGCGCAAGGTACCTGCGAGCACCGTGTTGCCGCCGGTGTAGGTGTTGGCGCCGGAGAGGACCAGCACGCCCGCACCATCCTTATTCAAGCGGCCCGTGCCCACGATCGTGCCGCTATCGGTCAGCGTCGTTGCTGCGTCATCCACCGCGACCACGCCATTGCCGCCTGCCAGGGTGAAGCCGCGATCCGTCGAGGCCGTGGCGCCGGTGTACTCCAGGCCGCCACCGCCCTGCAGCACCAGGCTGGCGGCATTGCTGCTGCCCGCGCCAATGCCGCTTGCCTGCCCGCCGTCCGCCAGCGTGCCGGTGGCGACCAGGCCCGCCGTGACGACCACCGGGCCGACAAAATCGTTCGCGCCATTCGCGAGGGTCAGCGTGCCGGTGCCGGTCTTGGTGAAGCCGGCATCGTCGGGGCTCGTCACCTGGCCAGCGAACGTCAGGTTGGTGGTGCCATCCACCTGGATCGTACGCGCGGGGCCGCCGTTCACCAGGGTGAAGCCGCGATCGGTGCTTGCCGTGGCACCGGTGTAACGCAACGTGCCGTTCTCCAGGACCAGGTTTGCCGCATCGGCGGTGGACGCACCCAGCGCGCTAGCTGCGCCCCCATTGGCCACACTGTTGAAGGCCAGCGTGCCGCCACTTACCGTCGTGCCACCCGTGTAGGTGTTGTTGCCGGTCAGGGCCACCGTGCCGGTCCCGCTGCCACCCGCCGCGAACGAGGTGGCACCGCCGTTGTCGACGATCGACGAGGCGATGGTGAACGTGCCGGTGCTGTTCTGCAGGACGCCGAGGGGGCTGCCGCCTGCGCCGCCCGTCATGGATCCGCCCTGGATCTTCTGGCTCGCCGCCCCGGCGCTGGGGGCGACGATGATGCTGCCATCCACACCCAGCGTATTACCGGTGCCCACGGTGACCGTGGAGTTCGCGGCCGCGGTGTATTTCAGGCCACCCAGGGCAACATTACCATTGACGGTGTTGGTATAAGGCGTGTTCGCCGCGCCGCCCTCGTCGCTGACGATATCCCCGCTGAGCCACTGGCTCGCATCATCCTTGTTCGCGTAGTTGGTGAACGCGCCGATGACGCCGCCGGTCACCTGCGCATAGTCGGTACCGTTGACCGTCGCCCAGCCACCAAGCACGCCATCGGCGTGCGTCGTGCCGAGTGTGGCGCCGGTGTTGTACGCGAAATCAATAAGGCCGCCGGTGCGGTTGATACCACCCAGGGCGACGTTAAGCGTCCCACCCGAGCCCGCGGTCGCACTGATGCGGTTGCTGCCGGCATTGATGTTCAACGCGCTGAATGCCTGTGCATTCGCGCCGGCACGTCCCTTCAGCGATAACGTGCCACCGTTGAGATTAAGGGCCGATGCCGCGTTGATGATGTTGCTGGCCGGCGCACCGGCCACGGTGAAATCGAGCGCAAGAGTACCGCCGCCGATCGTCGTGGCGCCGGTATAGGTATTCGCACCACTCAGCGTGGCGGTGCTAGCGCCGAGCTTGGTCACGCCGCCCGTACCCGTGATCACCCCGCTATAGGCCGATGTACCCGTGGATGATTTGAGTGTGAGCGTGCCGCTGCCGAGCGCCACGGTACCACCCGCGCCGGCGAGCGACGGGGCCGTGATGGATTGGTTGTTGAGGTCCAGCGTACCGCCATCCACCTGGAGACCGCTGGTGCCGGCAAAGGCCTGATCCGTGCCCGCCACGAGCGTGCCCGCCGTCACGGTGGTCTTGCCGGTGTACGTGTTTGCACCGCCGAGCACCCACGTGCCCGCACCGTTCATGGTGACGTTGCCGACCCCGCTGATGATGCCGGAGAACGTATTGGCACCCGTGTACGAACCACCCAGCGAGACCGTATCGGTACCGCCCGCCACGAACGCCGCGTTGCCCGAAAGCGACATCCCACCCGTCGTGCTGTTGTTGTTGAGCGCGCTCGTACCATCGAACGTCCAGGCGCGGTTGCTGCTTGCCGCACCGCCGGTGTAGCTGAGGGTGCCGTTGATCAGGGCGACGACGGCACCCGATGCGGTACCCGTACCGAAGGAGCTGGCCGTACCGGTATCGGCAAGTGTGTTGGCCGCCACCGTGATCGTATTGATCTGCGTCGAACCGGTATACGTGTTGGCGCCGGTCACGCTGATCGTGCGGCCGGCACTCCCCGAGTAAGCGAATACCCGGTCCGACGCGCTGCTGAGCACGCCGCTCAGATCGATGTCGGCGTTTACCGCCTGGAAACCCATGGCGAGTACCCACTGGTTCACCGCTGCGATATCGCCCGTGAGGTGCAAGGTGCCCGTGCCCGTGTTCCGTAGTGTCGTGCCACCGCTGGACGTATTCTGGAATTGCCACGCGCGGTTCGATGTATCGCCGCTGCCGCTATAGGTCACGGTGCCGCCCAGGCCGCCGCCGGCCTGCACGACGATCATGCCGGTCGTGGGATCGGTGGGCGCGCCCAGTGAGCTCGCAAGGCCGAGGTTTGCGATGGACGTGAAGCCGTAACCGCCACCACCCCCGATAAACGCCGTGCGCCCCGTGTAATCGTTGGCGGCGTTGCTCATGATCACGCCGCTGACAGCAACGATGCCGGCCGTACCCGTGTAGCGCGCCGAACCGACGATGCCGCGGAGCGTGACATCGCCCGTGCCGGTGGTGGTCACCGTACGTGTTGCCGCGAGGGCGCTGGTGGTCGCACTCAGGGCAGTGCCACTGGCCATGGTGATGCCATTGCTGGCCGCACCCAATGCCGAATCACCCGTCACGACCAGGCCGGCTGACTGCACATTGATGCCGCCGCTGAAAGTATTGGCGCCGCCAAGAGTCAATGAGCCGCTACCCGTCTTCGTGAGCCCAGCGGTGCCGGCGATCACGGAGTTGATCGTCGCGTTGCCTGTGGCCACGTTGACTGTCGGTGTGGCGCCGGCCAGGGTGAGCGTGCCGCCGTCCAGTTCGTACCCGGTGGTGGAGAATGTGAGGGCTTGCGCTGTGATCCCACCGCTCAGCGTGACGGTGCCCGCCGTGCCCGCGAAGACGGCGTTATCGAGCGCCGCGTTATTCCATTTGACGAAGGGCCCGGCCACGCCATCACTAGCGCTGTTGAAGAAGGCCGTGCTGGTGTCCCAGGTGCCGGTGCCACCACTGCCCGCGGAACCGCCGTTGACGTCCCAGTAGCGATCGGCGGACGACGCCACGGGCGCGTGCATGCCTGCCAGGGCGGCGAGCACGGCCAGGGCGAGCAGTCGCCCGCTGGCGGCGCCGCGAAGGCCAGGCCGCTGGTCGGTGAGCGCCGCGGAACGGCCATGACCCTTGCCATGCTGGCCAGCGAATTCAGACGCTACCACCCACGCGCCCACGGCCGTGGACCACACGATGCGGAATACCCGGTTCATCACTTTCCCCTGTCAACACGCGCACGAGCCAAACGCGGGGCAGCATCAAGCCGCCCCCAATCAGGCAGTCGCATGGTCTTCAAAAGCGCTCAAGGCGCCGCTACGGAAGGTGGCGCGCTGCGAATCTAAATCGATTCAAATGCTTGCGAAATAAAAAGGCTTCACGCGCATTCCCGCGACACCCCATGTCGCCGGCGTGTCCTAGGAATTTCACGTCGGTGACTGGATGGTAAACAACTCCGTAGAACTACCTAGCCTCTTAGGGGTGTGCAATTTCGGCGTTGCAACAAAAATGTGAGCCACTCCACATTTTCGCGACGATTGATCAGATCGTGCTATCGCCAGCCGCCTGCTTTATGAGCGACGTCATGAAATCAGCAAGTTTCCCCACCGTCTCATGGTCCTTCACGCCGTAGGCGTCGGCAGTGCGCCGGATGTCGTGATAGCTGATCCAGGTGCGACCCTGCCCGTCCTGCCAGATGGCGATGCGCAACGGGAGGTCGAGCGCCATCGCCTGCTGGTCCTGCATCAACTTCGTGCCCACCTTCGGATTGCCGAACACCAGTACAACGGTCGGTCGTAGCGGCATGCCCGCTTCACTGGCATTGGCGGCATGATCAAACGTGGCGAACACGGGCACGCCCAGCTTCGCGAGGGCGGCTGTTGCCCGGGCCTGGGTGCTCGCGACGTCCGAGGTGCTTTCCTTCACCATGAGGTCGGCGGGACCGCTGGGGAGCTGGCCCGCGGATGCGCCGGGGCCGATCGCCATGGCTGCGGCCGCCACGGTAACGAGGAAACCTGCCTTGATCATGCCACTCTCCATAAGGATGCCGTGCGGATGGGCGTCAAGCGTGCCATTCCTGCCATATGGGCCGCCATCATCAATAAGGGTGTATCGCGGGCCCTGGCGGGCATTTTTCGCCCGGCGGTATGACAGGCGCCTTTTACCGGGCCGAGTCCGCCTATAATTAACGTTTGGTCTGTCCGGATAATCACGCACCTATGTTGAGAAGCGACCAAGTCCTCGTCACTGTCGGCACCGCCTGCACCATCTCGGCCGTGGGTTCGACGGAAACCTACCAGGCGCTGGTAGCCCAGTCCGAGGAATTCCTCCCGCTGGCCGCCTTCGACGCCGGCCTGGTCGAGCTCGACCCGGAGGCGCCCAGCGCCGCCGATGGCATGCGTTGGGCCCAGGGCGAACAGGCGGGCCAGCCGGTGTCGCTGGATGAACTCAAGCGGCTGCACGGCGCCGAATTGCGCGCCCAGTCGGGCATCCGCCACGTGCCGGGCGTTCGCGACCTCGCGCCGCGCGTCGTCACCGATATCGCCGCGCCGCTGCCGCACGACCTGGAAACCGTGGGCCTGCGCCGGCTGGCCGGCCTGCGTTACGAGGACATCCGCGGTTCTGGCCTGAAGGAAATGCACGGCCTGTTCCAGAACGATCCGCTACTGAGCCCTTCGCTGCAGGCGCAGCTGTTCGCCTACGGCGCACTGGGCGCGCTGGCCGGCCTGCCCCGCCCGCTTTCCGAGCTGGTGCCGAACCCCCTTTCCTTCCGTGTCGCCTCCGCCACGGCGTTCGGTGGCAACGAGGCACTGGGCCAGTGGTTGCGCCCTGATGCGCCCCTGCCGGAAGGTGGCTTCCCCAAGGATACGTTCGCGGTACGCCTGGCGCATTCACTGGGCTCGCACGGACCGGCCCTGGTGTCGACCATGCTCGCCCCATCCTTCAGCATCAGCCGGGTGCTCAAGAACCCGGAACTGCGCGAGCAGCTGAAGTCCGAGGAAGTGGGCTTCACCCGCGTGCCGCAGGCACCGGCCACGGCCGTGGGCGCGTGCGCCTCCAGCCTGATCGCACTGGCGGATATCGCCCCGCAGCTGCTGTTCGATTACCCGGGCTTCCAGCGCCCGCAGGTCGTGCTGCTGACAGCGGCCGATGCCGCGCTCCAGCCCCGTTACGGCATCCTCGAGGCGTTTGGCGGCGGCGCCCTGATGACCGGCGAGAAGCTGGCCGCCAAGAACGCCGCCCATGGCGACGGTTCCGAGCGCACGGTGCACGACGCCCTGGCGCCCTTCGATATCGATGCCGACGGCACGGTAGTCGGTCATGGTGGCTCCGGCCTGCTGGTAACCACGCTGGATTTCGCCCTGCGTAACCAGCTCGACATCACCTCGATCATCGTCGGCTGGGGCCAGAGTGGCGAAGCCGGCGGTAAGGCACACTTCGCCGGCGTGGGCTTCGGCGGCGAGAACGCCCTTGTGCAGGCGCTGGACATGGCCTACCAGGCCCATGGCTTCGGCGTGGACGATTTCCAGTACCTGGCGGCCCACGCCACCGGTACCCGCACCAACTCCAAAACCGACCTGGGCACCGCCCTGGCCGGCCTGCGTGGCGCTGCCCTGCGCCAGGGCCGCGAAGGCGAACTGCCGAAGCTCTTCGTCGGTACGCCGAAGGCCGTCGGCGATGGCCACACCATGGGCGAGACCGGCCTAAAGGCGCTTTCCCAGGCGGTGCAGTTCGTACTGGGCCGCACGGCACCGGGCGTACCGACGCTGCGCCGGCTGGATCCGGACCTGGCCGAAGTGGCAGGTCACTTCCACCTGCAGGCCGAGCCGTCACCGGGCAATGCCGACGGCGGCGCCATCTGCGCCACGCAGGGATTTGGCGGCTACAACGGCGCGGTAGCGCTGCGCTCGGCCAACGCCGAAACACTGAAGCGCTATGCAGCGGATCCGGCCGTGCTTGAGGCGTACCTCGCCGCGTGGCCCACGATCCGCGCCGAGCGCGAGAAGCGCGAGCGCGTGGCGCGCCGCAGCCCGAAGCTTGCCCTCGCCATGGCCGAGCGGCATCGCTGGGCAGGCCTCGAATAACGCCGACCACGCCAAGCAATGCAGCAAGCCACGAATGGCGCCCGTAACACGGCGCCATTTTTTTTGGCTCGCCGCGAACCCCTGTGTGGCGCCTGAATGTGCGACGCCCCGCTGACGATGCCTCATTCATCGCAAGGGCGAGCTTCTGCGGCGCAGGCCACGCGAAATGCAGCACCAGCCGCGAGAACGGCACTCGTGCGCAAGAACACGACGTTCCAGTGAAAAACATCTAGCGCCTCTCATTGTGAATCTTCATGTCGCAACAACTATCGACGTGGACCCGTCAACGCACTACGCGGCGTAATCGTTGCATCAACCCAATGTGAAGAGATTGCGAATCACGTTTGTGATGCGTTGATCACATTCACGGAGCTAACGTTGTCGCGCGACGCACGGAATGCCGTAATTGCAGCATTCGCACGTAGTCCGTGCAGGATGATGTGATGGGCCGATCGATACCATGCGTTCGCCGCCTGGGTATTCATCGGGGGCGCTGTGACGAGAGTAAACAAAAATTCATCCGGCGCAGGCGGGCGACAAAGTGTCGCGGAAGGTGGTCTTTACCTTGCGCGTGCAAACACAATGCACGCGCGTCTTGGTCTGCTACACATTGCAAGGGGTCGTATGTCATCACCAGGGCGAGCCAGGGGCGCCTCCCTGATCGAGGTTCTTGTCGCAGTACTGGTGTTTGGTGTCGGTATTGTCGGTCTCGCAGGTCTTCTCATTATTTCGTTCCGCTCGAATCAGGTGGGTTACCTGCGTACGCAAGCGGAATTTATCGCGATGAGCATGGCCGATCGCATGCGGGCCAATCCGCTGGCTGTATGGGCTGGAAATTACGACTCGACCACGTACCCGCTCACGATAACGCAGGATTGCACGAAGGCGGCGGCGTGCACGCCGGCGCAGCTGGCAAAGCGTGACCAGTCGCAATGGAGCTCGCAACTCAATACGTTTCTGCCCAACCCAAGCGCATCGATCGCCTGCACCAAGGGCGCGACCGCAGATGCCACACAATTGCAAATGCGCCCTCCGTATGCGGGCAACTGCGTAATGAAAATCAGCTGGATAGAGCGCGCCGCAACCGATAACGCGACCAACGCCGCCTCCTCGAGCGCCAACAACGGCACGGTAGTGACGCGCACGTATGCATGGAACTTCCAGCCATGATCAAACTACCCAACCTGCCATTTCGCTCCGTACGGGGCGTGTCGCTCATCGAACTGATGGTGGCGATCACGCTGGGCATCCTCGTCGCCCTTGGCATCGTCAATATCTTCAACACCACATCGAGCAGCAGCCTGGTCCAGGCGCAACTGGCGAGACTTCAGGAAGGCGGCCGGTTTGCGATGACGGCCCTGACCAATGATCTGCGCATGGCCAATGCGCAATATTGTTCGAACATGGGTGGCCAGTCAGCAGCCCTCTCCAATGGTGCGATGACGCTTGACCGCTACCTTCGGTCGCCAAAGGTCATCGTGTCGGGCGCCACGCTGCAATCGGCACTCCAGGACGTGACCACGACCTGGGGCACCAAGAGTGGATCCAACACGTACCCGGCTTCGCCCACGGCACCATTCATCCTGCCAGCCTGGTATGCCATGCGCGGCTACGACTGCACCGCCACGGCGTGTACACCGGTGGACCCCGCGCCAGGCTCTGGCACGAACGTCATTCCCGCACAAGGGACCGCGACAGGCAACCGCGTCGTCGGCAGCGACGTGTTGACGCTTCGCTACCTGGATGGCACGCGCGGATGGACACTGGATGGCACGAGCAGCAAGATGACGGTCGCGTCTCAGGTCGTCAGCAGCCTGACCATCGTTCCGAAAACGGGCGAGCCGCTGCTGACGGATATCAAGTCGGGCGACCTCATGCTGCTCACCGACTGTAATGCGGGCCAGGTCTTCAGCGCCAAGGTGTCGGGTGGATCGATCACGCCGGATTCGAACTACGTAAGCGTCTCGCAGCCCACGGGTGTGTCGCCGCGCCTTTTCGACTTTAACCGCGATTACCAGACGATCACCTACTACCTCCAGGTCGTTGACGACAACGACGGGAACAAGACGGGTGCGCTGATGCGCCGGCAGAACGGCGTAAGCTCGGAGGTGATCCGCGGGGTGGAGCGCCTGGATTTCCTCTACGGCGTCATGGATGCCACGGGCAACACCAGCTTCCGCAGCGCGACCGATATCGACAGCGCCACCAGCTGCGCATCCTCCAGCCCCAGCGTGCTTGGCACAGACCCCGGCTGCCTCTGGCGCTCAGTGCAGAGCGTGGAGGTGCACCTGCTCATGGATGGGCAGAAACCACTGTATGCCCTGAGTACCGGTGATCTTCAGTACCAGTATTACGGTGACGCCGCGATCACTGGGCTGGCATCACCCGACGACACCAACCGCGCCGTGAAGCCGAGCCAGCAGGGGTTCGATAACCACATGCTCCGCCGTGAGTTCACCACGCTAGTGGCTGTAAGGAATTACAACCCATGAAAAAGGAGCGCGGAGCTGTCCTCGTTTTAGCGTTGATCTTCCTGCTGTTGCTGACGATTGTCGCCATCACGAGTTCGAGTCGGTCGCTCATCCAGGAGCGCCTGGCAGGCGCCCTGCGCAATTCACAGCAGGCAGAATGGTCGGCAGAAAATGCGTTGCGCGGTGTTGAGTGGCGAATATTCACGGGTGACACGACACTGGGGTGCTACAACTCGAGCAACCCAGCGACGGTAAGCGCCAAGGTCACCACCTTCCGCAACGCCTCGACGTGGGTGACAGATGGCGCCGCCGAGTACAAGGGTGCAGGGGTCGCGATCGATTACACGGCCACCACGACCGATACCAGCATGGCCAGTGCGACGCTGGCCGCCAACCCCTGGTACATCGTCGAACTGCTAGGCCAGGACCGTGCGCCGCCCAACACGACGGGCGCGCAAGCGGAAGCCGGCTCGGGCGGCAGCACGACGGCGCGCTTTTACCTCTACCGGATCACGGCGCGCGCCACGGGGGGCAGCCCCAACACCATTCGCGTGGTCGAATCGACGTTCGTCACGCCCAACCTGTTCACGTGCACGCTGAGCTGAAGGAACCCGACATGCCTCGCCTTTCCTTCCCCTGGCGCGCCGCCCTTTCATTCCTGGCAACGGTACTCGTCGGCTCGGCCGCGCAGGCCACCACGGTGACGCTCAGCAAAACGCCGCCGGGTGTCACATCCAAGGTCGCGCCCAACATCGTGGTGACGTTCGATGACTCCGGCTCGATGAACTCGACATCGATCCCGGATGAGATGGACGGCTTCTACGACAAGAAGTATTACTACTCGGCGAAGGGCAACCCGATCTACTTCGACCCGACCATTACGTACGTGGTGCCGCCGGATGCCCTTGGCCAGCCCCTGGGAACCCCCTCGTTCACCGCCGCGTGGCGCGATGGCTATTGCGCGAACACACTAAACAAGAAGTGCTGGGCCCCCTCGAGCAATTCGAACAAGGGTGCCTATCTTGATCCGGTCACGATTGACCTTAGTTCGACGTTCAGCACCAACTTCCTGGTGAATATCCAGGCAGGTAATTCGCCCTGCCCCCGTGATGCCAATGAGCCGGGCTGGTATACCACCACAACCTCGGGAAGAAACACGACGGTGACCTGCCCGGCGCTGGAGATTCCGACCGCGGTGCGCGGCTCAACGAAATCGGGCAACAAGACGACATACGACACTGGCGCCTTCTACTATGTGTGCACGGCCGCCGCGGACGAAAGCACCTGCACTTACCACCTGGTCGCCAACGAATCCGCTGCAATCCAGGCGAATTTCGCCATCTGGTATAGCTACTATCGCACGCGCAATTTCAACGCCCGCGCCGCGATCGGACGCGTGTTCAGTGCCCTGAGCGACAACGCGGTTCGCGTCGGCTGGCAGACGCTTCAGGCACAGACGGCAAGCGCCAACTACAACACGAATGCCAATGCGTACGCGGGTCTGAGCTATGGCCCGCTCGCGACCGCCAGCAAGATCCTCGAGCTCGTGAACGGCAC
Source organism: Luteibacter aegosomatissinici (assembly GCF_023078495.1). Classification (NCBI taxonomy): domain Bacteria; kingdom Pseudomonadati; phylum Pseudomonadota; class Gammaproteobacteria; order Lysobacterales; family Rhodanobacteraceae; genus Luteibacter; species Luteibacter aegosomatissinici. The sequence goes on from NZ_CP095742.1 coordinate 2,478,437, forward strand.
GAGCTGCACAGCGACCAGCACGACCGATACGTGCTGGCGAAGCCAGTTCATGAACTGGATTTATGGCGTGCCCGCCAGCGGTGGCACCCCCACCCGCGTCGCGACCATCCAGGCCGGTGAGTTCTACAAGCGCACGCTCAGTACGACGACACCCACCGCGCAGGATCCTTATTGGAACGGCAATTCCAGCCCGGCCGGCGAGATTGCCTGCCGCAAGAATTTCCACATGCTGGTGACCGACGGTTACTGGAATGGCGATACCGTCAAATCACTTTCGCCCTCGGATGACGACGCACTAACCCTGCCGGATAACACGTCCTATTCCGTCTCTGACCCCAACTCGGCCATTTACTGGAACCAGTCCGGCACCACGGATCCGTCGCTTGCGGACATTGCCTTCGCCTACTGGGCGACGGACCTTCGTCCCGACCTGACCAACAACGTCCCGGCGTACTGGCCGGATATCAGCACCGGCGTCACCTCAGGCAAGGCCACGGTCGATTCCGCCAAACCAGGCAACACGCCCGAGGTTTACTTCAACCCGGCGAACGACCCGGCCACCTGGCAGCACATGTCGCAGTACATGGTGACCATGGGCATCTCCGGCACCCTGGCATATAGCGGCGACTACACTGCATTGCGCAAGGGCACCAAGCAGTGGCCCACGCCACTGACCGGCGGCGGCGCCGTCAATATCGATGACACGTGGCACGCCGCGGTCAACAGTCGTGGCGGCTATTTCAGCGCAGCCGATCCCACGTCCCTGGTCACCAGCCTCAGCAGCATCCTCTCGTCAGTGATCGCGAGCAGCTCCACCTCACTCACACTGAGTCTTAGCACGAACGTACTTACGGCAAACGCGGTGGCGTACTACGCGGGCTACAACACCACGACCTGGGGCGGCGAGCTGAAAGCCATGAGCGTAGGCCTCACTGGCGTGGTAGGCGCCCAGCTGTGGACGACGCTGACCACGCTGGACGGGCGCGACCTCAACGCGCGTCCACGCCTTATCGCAACCAGCACCGGTCCAGGCACCGGCACGGGAGTGGTATTTGCCTGGGATAACCTGAGCCTGGGCGAGAAGGCCATCATGAACTCGACCGATGGCACGGGTTCAATCGCGACCACCGATACACTCGGCTCCCAGCGCGTGACCTGGCTGACCGGCTCAAAGACGGGCGAAGGCAGCACGTTCCGCACGCGCGGGTCCATTCTCGGTGCGATCTTCGGCTCGCAGCCGGCCTACGTCTCCACACCCAATGGCAACTACAGCGACAGCTTCCCGTCGAACTCACCCGAAGCGGCCGCGGTCAGCACGAACAGCTACGCGTCATTCCTGACCACGTGGGCCAGCCGGCCGGCCATGGTTTACGTCGGCGCGAACGACGGTATGCTGCACGCCTTCGATGCCCGCCTGGCCTCGGATACCGCGGCCAGCCCGGGTAACGAGCAATGGGCCTACGTGCCAGCCAGCGTGTACCCCAACCTGCCCGCGCAGAGCAAGCTGAAGAACTTCACGTTCACGCCGACGGTGGACGGCAGCCCGGTCACCGGCGATGTGTTTTTCAACTCTGCCAATGCCACCAACAACAGCACCAAGGGTTGGCACACGTTGCTGGTTGGCTCGCTGCGTTATGGCGGGCGCGGTGTGTTCGGCATCGATATCACCGACCCGCGTGCCGCCACACTGAACACGGCCACGGCTGTCGCACAGAAGGTGCTTTGGGAATTCAACAGCGACAGCATCTCCACCGCCGGCACCCCAGCCAACCTGGGCTACACGTTCGGCACGCCGGTGATCGCCCGCATCGCGTGGACGAACTCGGACGCCACCGGCACGACCGGCAATACCGTCGGCCGCTGGGTAGTGCTCGTGCCGGGCGGGTACTTTCCCGATGACAGCACAGCTGCCGCGAAGGACAACACCTACAGTTCGCTGTTCATCCTCGATGCGCAGACCGGCACCCTGCTGAAGGAAATCCGCACCCCGACCGGCACCGGAACAACAGCAAGCCATGGCCTGACCACGCCGACGCTGGGTGATTACGACGGCGACCAGGTGGCCGATGTCGCCTTCGCCGGCGACCTGGATGGCAACATGTGGCGCATCGATCTCTCCAACGCCTCGCTGGCCAGCACGAGCAAGTCGCAGGGCGTGAGCTTGCTGTTCAAACCGGCCACGGCGAATACGCAGTCGATCACCACGGCACCGCGCCTGGTCGCCGATCCAAACTCCGCCTATTTCATGGTGGTCTTCGGGACGGGGCGCTTCCTGAGCACGGGTGACACGTCTGACACGACCGTCCAGTCGATCTATGGGGTGCGCGACCCCGGCACGACTGTCACTACGCCCATTGCCGTAGGCTCCCTCGTACAGCAGACCATGTCGGTCGATGCCAGCACGGGGGCGATTGGCGTCACAAGTAACGCAGTGCCCTCGACAAAATCGGGGTGGTACCTGAACCTGAATAATCCGGCAGGTGAGCGCGTGGTGGTAACGCCCGCACTGGACGCCAGCTCGAGCACGGTAACCTTCAGTACGCTCATTCCGACCGCAACCGATCCTTGCACGACATCCAGCTCCGGCTCGGTGCTTGCGCTGGATGCCACGACCGGTGGCGCCGCATACGGCGTCTCCATCGGCACCTCGTCGTATAACATCGGTACGGGTTATACGCTTGCGGGGGCACGGGTCACAGGCGCCGCCACCTCCGGTGCGCTCAGCACAGTTGCCAGCCTCTCCGGCGGCAAGGCGTACAACCCAAGTTCGCCCACCGCCGTCGGCGGCAATACGACGAGCACCGCCATCCCTACCGCGCGCCGCCGGAGCTGGCGCGTGCTGAATAGCGAGAATTGATATGAATGGCATCCGCAGGCCTGCACGCGGCTTCACCCTCATCGAACTGATGATTACCGTGGGTGTCGTGGCCATCCTGGCCGCCATCGCCATCCCCCAGTTCAGCCGCTACGGCTTCCGCGCCAGGCGGGCTGACGGCCAGAAACTGCTCATGGCCATCGCCAACGCGGAGGAGCGCTATTACGCGCAGCAAAACAAGTATGCCGATCTGCAAACCATTGGCTTCTCGACCACTACGACGTCGACCTCGGATAGCGGGTACTACTCCGCATCTGTCGCTGTCACGACGGTTAACACGTTTGCGGCTCAAGGTTTTACCGCTACAGCGACACCCATTCCGGGCAGCGCGCAACAGAAAGATGTCTGTGGCGCCCTGAGCATCACCAACGCCGGGGTGAAATCCCCGCTCAACATCACGACCAATGGGAGTTGCTGGTGAAATCGCGCGGCTTCACCCTGCTGGAAATGCTCGTCGCGATCGTGATCATAGCGATCCTTGTCGCGATCGCGGTTCCGTCATTCCGAACCACCATCCAGAAACACCGGCTACGCAGTGCGGCCGACAACCTGCAGGCAGCGGTCGACTATGCCCGGGCTGAAGCCGTCCTGCGCGCGACTTACGTATCCCTTTGCGCCAGTACCGACGGCGCCACGTGCTCGGGCACCAAAACCTACGAAACCGGCTGGCTGGTATATGCCCACCCCGTGGCCACGACGACGGCGACGGACGTTTACACCACGGACTCGACGAAGGGCATGCTGTTGCTTCGCGCGGGTGGTGCCCTGGATATGGTTTCTGCGCGCGCCCTGGATACAGTCGTGGTGACCTTTGGCCAACAAGGCCAGCTCGAGCCCGTCGCAACGCGCTCGAACGCGACCCAGCCGATGTACTTCGTCCTCTGCGCCGTGACCACGGGCACCGCGCTCCCCGGTCAAAATACGACCGCGGTGCCAGGCTCACGAATCGGCATCAGCGCGTTCGGCGCCTCGGCCGGCACCAAGCTCAATGCAACGGACGCCTGCACCATCTGACTTTGCGCTAAAGTCCGGGCCTGACCCATTGCGCAGGAGAGCCCCGATGATCGACCACACTGCCGCGTACGTCAGCGACTTCGAGCGCAGCAAGGCCTTTTATCAAACGGTGCTGGCCGCCATCGGGTACGAGCTGCTTGCGGTGTTCCCTGCCTCGGTCACGGGCCGCACGGATGTCGCCGGGTTCGGCGAAGGCGGAAAGCCCGACTTCTGGATCTACAAGGGCGAACCGAACCAGCCGCCGGTGCATGTGGCCTTCCGCGTGGATTCGCGCAAGCTGGTGCATGCGTTCCACGAAACGGCACTCGCCGCGGGTGGGCGCGACAATGGGCCACCTGGTCCACGCTCGCACTACCACGAAGGCTACTACGGCGCATTCATCCTCGATCCCGATGGCCACAACATCGAAGCCGTCTTCCATGGCCAGGCCCGGTTGGGCGGCTGATGGTTAACGGCGGCGGTTGAGGAAACGGGCCAACACCACGGCATGGTTGATGGCGTGATCCTTCGCGCCGTAGAGCAGCGTCGTTCGGCCGGCATGTGATGCGGCCCTTACCGCCTTGGCAAACGGATTGGCCCTGAGCTCTGCCAGGTAGCGTTCCGTGAACTCGGCGAAGCGGTCCTCGCGGTGGTCGAACCACGTGCGCAACTCAGGCGTTGGCGCGATCTCTTTCCACCAGTCGTCCAGGGCGGCGCGCTCACGGGACACGCCCCGCGGCCATAGCCGGTCAACGAGTACGCGGCGCCCGTCGGCTGTTGCGGGTGCGTCACGCACCGGCTTGATCGCGAAGGTTTTTTCGACGGCTGGCATGTTCGCTTACCTCCGCGCGGTTATCATGGCGCGCTCAACCATTGATCGGCCCCTCCCTTGTCGCACTACGCCGGCCCACTCCTCACCGAACCGACCGCCCAGCTCTTGCTCGCGGCACGCAAGGCAGCCGCGCCATCGTGGCAAGGCTCGCTCGACCTGGGGCGCACTGAAGGTACCGCAAGCCTGCACGACGATCACTGGACATGGCTTGGCCAGGCCTACCCTTACCCCGGGAAGATCAAAGCGCGCACCATTTACGCCTGGGATGGCGACGGGTTCGAGCCGGTCTCGCGGTTCGCCGGCTCCCTGATCAAACTGGTGCCGACGGAATGGGGTGTGCCGACCTTCGAGATCGACGGCATCAAGATGCTGCCCACATCGAAGGAATCGCCACTGGATGATGCGCGCCGCAAGGTGGCCCTGGTGGAGCCGCGCGGCAAGGTCGTGCTCGATACGTGCGGCGGGCTCGGCTATTTCGCGGCATGCTGCCTGGATGGCGGCGTGGCACGCATCCAGTCATTCGAGAAGAACCCGGATGTGCTCTGGCTGCGAACGATCAACCCGTGGTCGCCCGATCCGGCATCGGTGGCGGCCGCGGGGCGCCTGCACCTCGCGCAAGGTGATGTGTCCGAGCAGATCGACACGATCGCGGATGGCTCGGTGGATGCCATCCTGCATGACCCGCCCCGCTTCGGCATCGCCGGTGAGCTGTACTCGCAGGCGTTCTATCATGAGCTTGCCCGCGTGATTCGCCGGGGTGGCCGCCTGTTTCATTACACCGGCAGCCCGAACAAGCTGACCACGGGGCGCGATGTGCCCTCCGAGGTGGCGGGCCGGCTCGAAAAGGCCGGATTCAACCCGACCCTGGCGCTCGATGGCGTGTTCGCCACGCGGCGGTGACCTGCGTCACGACACGTGCGCCCGCTGGGGCTGTGTTTCATCGCGTTACGTGACTAGGCTGTGAAACCTCCCCGGAGGTATCCCATGCGCTCGACCCTGTGCTTCGCCGTCGCAACCCTGCTTGCGACACCCACGTTCGCCGCCAGCCTGCCGCCCCGCAGTGCGTGGCAAGCGACAAGTTCCTCCCAGCAGGTCCCTGCGCTTGCGCCGGCACACGCCATTGACGGCGACGAGACGACCCGATGGGGCGGCTCCTTCAGCCCAGGGCAGTGGTTCCAGGTAGACCTGGGCAAGGTGTCCAGGGTGGGTGGCGTAAGGATCCACTGGGATAGCGGGTTTGCCGCGTCGTACAGCATCCAGGTGTCGACGGACGGCAAGGCCTTCCACCCGGTCTACACCGTGACCGACTCACCCGGCGGCGTGGAGTACCTCGTCTTCCCCGCCGAAGATGCGCGCTACGTGCGCCTTGCAGCACCCGCCCGCACGGCTGATTGGGGTGTATCGGTCTTCGAGTTCGAGCCGATGTCGGCGGACGACGTGGCGCGGGTCGATGGCCTTGCAGATGCAGCCGACGCGGCAGCGATCTGGTCCGATGGGCATCCGCACGGGGTCGCAGGTAACGGTGGCGAGCGCGTGGTAAGCATCCACCTGCCCCACCCGCTCGATATCGCTGGCATCGAGGTAACCTGGGCCGGCCCGCGCGTCGGCGCGACGTTACAAACAAAGGACGCCAAGGGCCAGTGGGGGGTCGTCGATAGCGACCCGGGCAGCGCTGGCGACACGTCATACCTGGCGGCACCCACACCCTTCCTGGCGAGCGACCTTCGCCTGGTGCTCGCGGCGGGCACCGGCGCACCGACGATCGCGCGGCTGCGCTTCCTTGGGCCGCCACGCGTCATGACCGCCATGAAGCGCTACCAGATCGCCGCATCACGCGAGAACGCGGCACTCTTCCCGTCCTCCCTGCATATGCAACAGGTGTACTGGACGGATGTCGGCGTGCCCGCGGGGCTGCAGAAGGCCATTTTCGATGAATACGGTGATATCGAACCGTTCAAGGGCGGGCCGCTGGTGCAGGCCATCTGGCGCGATGCGGAGGGCAAGGCAGTCGTCGCGGATAACGTGGAGCGCACACATGCGCTGCGTGACCAATGGAAACCCATGCCCTCGGTGGGCTGGCACCCGCAAGCCGGGCTGGCAGTGACCGCGGAAACCATCGCCATCCAGGATGGCGCGCAGCCCGTGATCCTGGTCCGCCACCGCCTGGTCAACCAGGGCACCACACGCATCGACGGCAAGCTGTTCCTTGCCATCCGGCCGATGCAGGTCAACCCTCCCTGGCAGAACGGTGGCCCGTCGCCGATCCACACTATTGCCACGAGTCGCGACAGCGTGCAGGTCAACGGGCGCACGCTGCTTGTTCCGCTGACGCTGCCTGATGCGTTTGGCGCCGCGCCATTCGGCGACCACGGAAGTACCGAAATCACCACAGCCATCGCTGCCGGCAAGCTTCCCGGCATCGCATCCGCGACGGATGCGCAAGGCCTCGCCGCAGGCGGCCTCGCTTACGAGGCTCACCTGGCGCCGCATGAGCACCGCGACATCGTCGTAGCGTTTCCACTTGGTGCCCACCCCGCGAACAGCGACGGCTCGCTACCGGAGCCGCCGCCACTTGATCGCACGCGCGTTACCGCCGGTGCGTTCGACGCGCTCGCAGATGCCGTATCGCGCGAATGGCAGGCGCGCCTTGGCAGCGTCGGCCTCTCCCTTCCCGATGAAACACTGGTCAACATCCTGCGTTCGCAGGCGGCCTACATGCTTGTCAACCAGACTGGGCATGCCATGCAGGCCGGTCCACGCAATTACAACCGCTCGTTCATCCGCGATGGCGCGGCCACCGCATCGATCCTGCTGCGCATGGGCGAGGTAAAAACGGCGCGCGATTATCTCGACTGGTACGCCAGCCACGCGGTACACGAGAACGGCCTGGTTTCGCCGATCCTCAATGCAGATGGCACGGTAAACAAGGGCTTTGGCTCGGATATCGAGTACGACAGCCAGGGGGAATTCATCAACCTGGTCGCCGACGTCGCGCGCTTCGGCGGCGGACCGGAATCCGTCCGCAGTTACCTGCCCAAGGTGCGCGCCGCCATGCACTTCATGCAGGAACTGCGCGAGCGCACCATGGTGCCGGGCTACATGGCCGACCAGCCGGCACCGCAGCGCTTCCACGGCATCATTGCGCCCTCGATCAGTCACGAAGGCTATTCCAGCCCGACGCATAGCTATTGGGACGACTGGTGGGCACTGAAGGGCTGGCACGATGGCGCATGGCTGGCTGATCAATGGGGCGACAAGGAGCTTGCCGCATATGCGCGCACGCAGTACGCCGCCCTGCGCGAATCGGTCGGCGCCTCCATTCGCGCCACCATGGCATGGAAGGGTGTCGACACCATCCCGGCCGCCGCGGACCTGGGCGATGGTGATCCGACCAGCATCTCGATCGCGCTCGACCCTGCGGGCCAGATGGATGTGCTTCCGCACGATGCGCTGGTGACCACGTTCAATCGGTACCTGGCGGATGTGCGCAAGCGCGAGCAGCCCGGTGAGTTGTTTGCCTACACCCCGTACGAGCTGCGCAACGTCCTGACCTACGTCTACCTCGATCGGCCTGCGGATGCGGCTGAGCTGCTCGGCACGATCGTGCGCGACCGGCGCCCGCCCGAGTGGAATATGTGGGCCGAGGTCGTTCATTCGCGCCTACGCCACCCCGGCTACCTGGGCGACATGCCGCACACGTGGATCGGCGCGGAGTACGCCCGCCTGTTATTCGGCATGCTCATGCGTGAGGCCGACGACGGCTTGTACCTGCTGCCAGGTGCGCCGCCAGCGTGGGTAGAAGGCAATGGCCTGAAGGTATCGAAGCTGCCGGTCGCTTATGGCGAGCTCAACATGGCCGCCCGCCGGGAAGGCGGGAAGCTGACCGTTACGCTAGACAAGGGCATCCGCCCGAATACCCCGGTTCGCGTGTTCTGGCCCGGCCGAACCCGGCCGGCCAGCGTAACGATCGACGGTAAGCCCGCGACAACATGGGATGCCGACAGCATCCGCATCGACCACCCCTTCCACACGTTGGAAGCCCAAATATAATTTTCGTTACGCGTTATGCGAAACGGTGGGTCGCCTTTTCGACAAGGGCACGCAGCTGCTGCGCCATGGCGGCCGCATCAGCATCACCCGCGCCCTTCATCGCATCCAGCAGCTGCCCGGCACGGGCATCCGCCTCGATCAGGTCGCGGAACGTGCTGGCCAGCAACTGCACTGCCGCGGCGTTGATGCCGCGACTATCAAAGCCCATCGCCTTGCGGCGCTGGCGGTAACGGGCCTGGCGCTGCGCATTCGTAAGCGCATCCGGCTTGCGCGGCCGCCCGCGGCCACGCTTCGCATTCGGAAACATGTCGGAGGTATTCGGATCGCGCGTCGCGTTGATGTTCTTCTTCATGCCGCTATTATTCGTTACGGTAACGAATAAGGCAATCCTGTCAGGCAGCCTTCCGTCCTGCACCCCGGAGCGGCACGTCGCGCAGGAACCACGCCAGGCAAAACCCGAGGAAAACGACGCCGGCCGCCACGTGGTAAACCACGTGCAGCGAGGAACCGAAGGCATGGATGAATTTCGCATGCAGGTCGGGCGTCATCCTCGCGACCATTTCGGGCGAGAACGTGCGCGGGCCCATCTGTGCGGCGGGGATATCGCCCTGCAAGCGCGACTGCAGCCCCTGGGTAAACAGTGCGCCAAACACCGATACACCCACCGAGCCGCCGATGGAACGGAATAGTGTAACACCGGATGTGGCAACACCCATGTGCTTCATCTCGACACTGTTCTGCGCAGCCAGAATCAGCACCTGCATCACCATGCCGATGCCCAGGCCAAGAATGCCGGCGTAGCCATAGATCAGGTAGAGCGGATCCTCCTCCTTGACGCTACCGAGCAACATCAACGCGACCGCACCCAGGAAGGTGCCGATGACCGGAAACACCCTGTAGCGGCCAATACGGCTGATGATCCGGCCCGCGACGATGGAGCTGACCAGCACACCACCCATGAGCGGGAGCAATTGCAGCCCCGCCCCCGTCGGCGACACACCCTTTACCGTCTGCAGGTAGAGCGGCAAATAGGTGGTGGAGCCAAACAGCGCCGTGCCGACGAAGAAGCCGATCAGGCTGCACAAAAGGAACGTGCGGTGCTTGAACAGGTGCAGTGGGATGATCGGCTCACTGGCAATGCTCTCTTCGTAGATAAAGCCAGCGACGGCGACGAGGCCCATGACCAGGATCGACCACAGGGCCACCGAGTTCCACGGCATCTGCGTGCCGCCCTCGGTCGTGAACAGGATGATGCAGCTCAGCGCCGTGGCGAGAAAGCCAGCACCAAACCAGTCGATCTGATGCTTGACGTGCCGCGCGTGCGGGTGAAACACCGCGGCGATCACCAGCAGGCAGAGGATGCCCAGCGGGAGATTGACGTAGAAGATCCACCGCCACGACAGGTGGTCGACCATGAACCCGCCAAGCAGCGGGCCGATGACCGTCGCCAGCCCGAAGACACCACCGAACAAGCCCTGGTAACGGCCGCGCTCCGCGGGCGGCACCACATCACCGATCGCCGCCATCGTGATCACCAGCAACCCGCCACCACCCAGGCCCTGCAATGCACGCATCAGGATAAGCATCGTCATGTCCTGGGCCAGGCCACAGAGCACCGAGCCGATCAGGAAGATGACGATGGCGACCTGTAGCACGATCTTCCGCCCATAGAGATCGCCGAACTTGCCGTACAACGGCACCACCACGGTAGAGGTGAGCAGGTAGGCCGTCACCACCCATGACAGCTGGCTGAGGCCGCCCAGGTCGCCCACGATGGTGGGCAATGCCGTGGAGACGATGGTCTGGTCCAGGGCGGCCAGCAGCATCACCAGCATGAGGGCGGGGAAAAGCAGGCGCAGGGATGGCTGCGCCGGCATCGGCGCCAGGCTGGGTTCGACGACGCCAGCGGGCGTCTCGGCGGGTTCGGGGCGGTGGACGGCGTTCACGGGCGGTGGGCCTGTAAATTAATTAAGTCGTCAGTTAATATATGCGGCAACGAACCGCAAGGCAACTCCCCGCTCCCGTGCTATTCAGTGGCCATGAACAAACCGGATACCGCTAAACCCCTAAAGCCGCGTCGCGGCCGCCCACCTGGGCGCCCCCACGCCCAGCCGGATGCCGCCGACCAGCGCACGCGACTGATCGAGATCGCGCTGGCCCTCTATGCGAAGCAGGGCTACGCCGGGACCACGCTGGCCGCCATTGCACGCGCCGCTGACATGACACCGGCTGCCGTGCACTACTACTTCAAGACCCGCGAGCAGTTGTTCGACGAGATCCACGAGGCCCATATCGTGCCCATGCGCAAGCACGTGGAGGCGATCTTCCATGAGCACGCCGGCGACCCGGTGGCCGCCTTCGTGAAGGTGGCCGAGCGCTTCGTGGACGTGGCCGGTGAGCACGAATGGATCGCACCCGTATTCTTCGGCGATCTGCTCACGGAAGGCGATACGTTCCGCAAGCACGTGAAAGGCAAGGTCGATTACAAGACCCAGGCGGCGTTCCACGAACGCATCCAGGCGTGGCAGGCCACGGGCCTGCTTAACCCGGAGCTCGATCCTTCGCTCATCATGCCCTCGATCATGTCGCTGACCATGCTGTTCATGGCCGCGCGGCGGAAGTGGAAGGACGACCCCATCCGCAAGGAAGTCACGCGCGCGACCATTCGCCGCCACGCCATGGCCTTGCTGGGGCACGGGCTGGGGCCGCCGAAGGCGTAGAATCAGCGTTTTGATCGTGGAGCGGCGTCTTGGCCTACCCCTTTTCCCTCGTCATTTTCGACCTGGATGGCACGCTGGTCGATAGCGCCGCCGATATCGCGGAATCCGTCAACCGCACGCTCAGCGACTGGCGCCTGCCCACGTATGACGTGAAGCAGATCACCGGCTGGATCGGCGAGGGCTCCCGCCAGCTCATCACATATGCGTTTCGCGACGCCGGTAGCGATGCGGATATCGACGATGTGATGCCCGGGTTCCTGGAACACTACGCGGAAACCGCGCTGGACGCCGTGGTGTATCCAGGTGTCGCAGACACCCTGGCCGCATTGCATGCGCAGGGCGTGAAGCTGGCCGTGTGCACGAACAAGAACGAGGAGTTCGTGCGCCCGCTGCTGGAGGTACGCGGCCTGCTGCCGTATATCGATGGCATCGTGGGCGGCAACACTCTGCCCGAACGCAAGCCCAGCGGCGTGCCGCTGAAACACCTGGCCGATGAAGCCGGTGTACCTTTGAACCAGGTGCTCATGGTCGGTGATTCCGAGAGCGACATGCTGGCAGCGCGCGATGCGGGCGTGCCTTACGTGCTGGTGAGCTACGGCTACCCCAAGTCGCTCGATATCCGCAACGCAGGCGCCCTGGCGGTGATCGACCAGTTCGCCGAGTTACTCAACCTGCACACCTGACCACTACCGGTAAGCGGCGATGGCCGCCTTGATCAGGCGCACATCGTCCTCGATGCCGTAGGTCGGTGGCGCGGAATAGCCGAAGCGGGTAATGACCAGGTGCTCCGATGGCACGATGTAGATGCGCTGCCCCATGGTGCCGCTGGCAAAGAAGCCATCTTTCGGGAAGCCGCCCTCGACGCGCATTTGCGCGACATCACTCGGGCCGTCATTGGTCCAGAAGCCCGCACCGTAAGGCGCCCCCAGGGCCGACGTGCGTGACCACGCAACCCAACCCTCGGGGAGCAGGCGCGATCCATCCGGCGCCTTGCCGTCATTGAGGTACAGCAGGCCGAGCCGGGCGTAATCACGCGCGGTGGCGTACACATACGTCGAACCGATAAAGGTGCCCTGCCCGTCATATTCCATCGTGACATCACCCATGTGCAGCGGGGCGAACAGGCGCTGGCGGGCGAAGGCGCGCACGCCAGCGGCACCGCCACCAATACGCTGACCGAGCATACGGTCCAGCAACACGGTATCGGCCGACGTGTACTCAAAGGTCTTCCCTGGCGCCTCCTTCGCCGGCTGGGCCGCTGCGAAACCGGCCATGTCAGCGTGCAGGAATTCCATCTGGGCCACCGGGCTGAAGGCGGACTCCGCCTCCTCGGCGGCAAGGCCGCTTTGCATGCGCATCAGATCTTCAATGGTGATCGCAGCGCGCGGATCTCCCGGCGTCTGCCACTCCAGCGCACCGAGCGGCTGCTTCGGATCCACCTTGCCATCGAGCGCAAGCATGCCGAGCAGCGCATTGGTGAATGATTTCGCCACGGAAAAACTGATGAGCTTCGAGCGGATGCCATAACCTTGCGCATAGCGTTCGGCCACTACCTTGCCATCCTTGACGATGACGACGGCCTTCACTGCCTTCGGTGCGTCACCACGATGTTCGGCGAACACGCGCTCCATGGCAGCAGCCACCGTGGGCTTGTCCGTGGCGACGAGCCCGGCTGCGGCGAATCCATCATCGATATCAGGCGCAACATGGGTATCGGCCACCCATGCCGTGTTCCCAGGGAGATCAAGCCGGCAACCGTACCCCGGGGTAAATGTGGCGGTGGCCAGCGTCGAGACCAGCCCATCAACCGCGACCGCCTGGCGTTCCCGATCCACGTGTACCGTGAGCCACTTCGCCGGCAGGGATCCGATCATGGGCGTGACCAGTTCACGGTAGATCGTGTCCGGATCCTGGTGCCCGACGTAGGTCATCGAGCAGACGTGGTGGGCAGCCACGCCAGCTGCGACGCGTATGGCCTGGTCCGGACGGTAGACCGCCCAGGCGGCGATGGCCAGGCCCAGCACCAGGCTGGTGGTGACAAGTAACGGCTTGCGCATGGTTCAGCTCCGTGGTGTGGGCTGAACTGTGGCGCACGGAGTGAACGTGCCGGTGTCGGGTTGGGACGAATGGCGATGGGGGTGGGACGAATCCTGCACCGGCGGCAAAGAAAGGGGCATCGCGCGCGAGCGCGCTCCTACAAGTCCGGGGACAGGTAGCGGCGAGTCCAGGTGGTGCGTGCCCCGTCGCGCAGTACCAGGCGCTTTTCACCATCGGGCCAGGGCTGCACCTCGGTGATGGCATCGAGCCGGACGATGGTCGAGCGGTTCACTCGGACGAAGGCGGAGGGGTGTAGCCGGGCCTGGAGGCCATCAAGCGTACCGCGCAAGCGGCGTGCCGCACCGTCCACATATACATCCAGATAGTTCCGGTCCGACTCAATGCGATCGACGCGTGCCACGGGGACCAGTTCCGCTGAGTCGCCCGTGGGCAGTAGCAACCGCTCCAGGTAGTGCACCGGCGCCGGCAGATCCCCCAGCAGGGCGTCCATCCGCGCCATCGACGGCGCGATCTTTTCAACCAGTCGCCGCACGGTGCGCGCGAACCGCTCAGGGCCCACCGGCTTCAGCAGGTAATCGAACGCATGCACCTCAAACGCCTGGACGGCCAGGTCATCGTGCGCCGTCACGAACACCACCTCGGCCGGCAGCGGTTCACCGAGTGCCTGCAGCACACCAAAGCCATCCATGCCGGGCATGCTGATATCGAGGAACAGCACATCCGGCCGCATGCGGTTTATCAACGTCACGGCGGCGGGCCCATCAGCGGCCTCACCCACCCAGAGCAAACCGTCATGCTCGGCAAGGTACCGGCGGATCTTCGCGCGCGCCGGCGCTTCGTCGTCGACGACGACAGCCCGGAGCGTCATGGCGCATCTCCCCGCCGGATGGGCAGCCATAGGGTCACGACGGAACCCGTGCCCGCCGCATCCCGTTGTACGCCCGCCTCGTCACCGTACAAATGGCGCAGCCGCGCCTGCACGTTGCCCATGCCGATGCCATGACCGGGCCGCACACTCCCGCCCCCGCCCCCGCCCCCGCCGTCGCGGACGGTGATGACCGCACGCCCGCCATCGGACACCGCGGCCACACGCACAAACCGGGCATCGCCCACGCCACCGTGTTCGATCGCGTTCTCCACGAGCGGCTGCAATATGAGGAACGGCACCCGCACGTCGGCCAGCCCTTCATCGGCCACGAGGTCCGCATCCAGGCCTGCACCAAAGCGCGCGCGCTGGATATCGAGGTAAAGATCCAGCAGCCGCCACTCCTCACGCAGCGCATGTTCCTGGCCAGCCGCCGCCAGGGTGGCACGGAGCAGCTCGCCGACCCGTGCCAGCATTTCATCGGCCACGCGCGGTCGCTCGTACATCAGCTCGGATACCGCATTGAGCGTGTTGAACAGGAAGTGCGGGTTGAGTTGCAGGCGAAGCGCCTCGAGACGTGCTTCGGATAGCGCCGATTCGAGCTGGGCGTTGCGCACTTCGCGCTCGCGACCTTCGCGGTAGCGATCGAACAGCCACACACCCACCACGATCACCGCGTAAAAGAACAGCTGCGTGGGCACCTCCATCAGGTACCGCCACACCGTGATCCCATAGGCCCGCCCAGGCAAGCCCACCAGCCGGAAGACGACCTGGCGCGATGCGATCATGAGCGTGGTTTGCGCGACCGATAGCGCGATGAAAACACCGGCATGAGCCCATGGCGAACGAGGGATGCGCCGCAGGGCTGCGAAGAGCAGCGGCAGGCACGCGCCAAAACTCAGGGAGCCGGTCAGCTCTTCGATCAGGGGCGGGACAAATGGCGTGGCATGGCCGTTGGCCACATCGATCAGAAAACGGTTTGACGCGCGCAGGAGCCCGATCAACACGAGCAGGGCCACCCACAGCCACAGCGCGCGCCGCCGCCATGCCGGTGGAACCGCCTGCCCTACCCTGTTCGCCATCCCCTGCCCCCAAAACAAGCCCGCCGGCTCTTATACCAGAGCCGGCGGGCGTTACTTCAGGCGACTTCAGCTCACGCGGCGCGGCGTGGGAGCACCCAGTCCGGCCGGATGAAATGGCACGTGTACCCGTTCGGGTACTTTTCCAGGTAATCCTGGTGCTCCGGCTCAGCCTCCCAGAACGGACCGGCAGGGCTGACTTCGGTCACGACCTTGCCCGGCCACAGGCCCGATGCGTTGACGTCGGCAATCGTGTCTTCCGCCACAGCCTTCTGCTCGTCGTTCAGGTAAAAAATGGCGGAGCGGTAGCTTGTACCCACATCGTTACCCTGACGATTCACCGTGGTCGGGTCATGGATCTGGAAGAAGAACTCGAGGATCTTCCGATAGCTGATCTTCGCCGGATCGAACTCGATCTCAATGGCCTCGGCATGCGTGCCGTGGTTACGGTACGTGGCGTTGGGCACATCACCGCCGGAATAGCCGACACGGGTACTGATAATGCCGGGCTGCTTGCGAATCAGGTCCTGCACGCCCCAGAAGCAACCGCCGGCCAGGATGGCTTTCGACGTCATGCGACACCTCCCTTGGTTTCATTGAACAGGCTGGCGTACTGCCCGTAGCCTTCCTTTTCCAGGTCAGCCAGCGGTATGAAGCGCAGCGACGCCGAGTTGATGCAGTAGCGCAGGCCGCCACGATCGCGCGGACCATCCGGGAACACATGGCCCAGATGGCTGTCGCCATGCGTGGAGCGCACTTCCGTACGGATCATGCCGTGGCTGGTGTCGCGATTCTCGACGACATGGTCGTTTTCGAGGGGCTGGGTGAAGCTCGGCCAGCCACAACCGCTATCGAATTTGTCCAGCGACGAGAACAGCGGCTCACCTGACACGATATCGACGTAGATGCCCGGTTCCTTGCTCTCGTGGAACGCGTTATGGAACGGGCGCTCGGTGCCACTTTGCTGGGTGACACGGAACTGCTCGGGACTGAGGCGCGCAATGGCCTCGGGACTCTTGCGATAGTCAGACATGGGGAGCCTCCAGGGGATATTCGGCGCCGCGGTCGCCCGCTTCGCCGCTGCCCACATAATGCGGGCGAGCGGCGTGGATGCAATGCCCCGGAAGGGTGAAGGCCGGGCTCAGGCGGCCAGGTCTTCCACCCACTGATGGCCCGCCTGCGCCAGCAGCTCACGCGCCGAATCCGGACCCCAGGTGCCGGCCTCATACGCATCCGGTCCCGTCGTGGCCTCGCTCCAGCCCTGCAGGATGGGCGTCACCCACTGCCACGCGGCCTCGGTCTCGTCCTTGCGCACGAACAGTGCCGGGCTACCCTTCACGGCATCGAGCATCAAGCCCTCGTACGAATCACGGAAGCGCACGCGGGCCGGTTCGCCCAGTTTCGACAGCGCATCGACTTCATCCAGGCCGAAGGTGTTGCCCGGCTGCTTCACAAACAGGGGCAGGATGACGCTCTCATTGGGCTGCACGCGAATGACCAGGCGGCTCCCGGGGCGCGCTTCGCCAAACAGGCCCGGCTCACCGGCACGGAACTGGATAACGACTTCGGTGAGTTTTTCCGGCATGCGCTTGCCCGAACGCAGATAGAACGGCACGCCCTTCCAGCGCGGTGTTTCGATCTCGGCCTTCAGTGCGACGAAGGTTTCTGTGTTGCTCGGGGTCGCTTCCGGCAGCTCCTCGCGATAGGCCGGCACGGCCTGGCCGCCCGCGGTACCGCGCACATACTGGCCACGCGCCACGTTGGCGGCGAGATTGTTGCGATCGAGCGGCTTCAACGCCTTGAGTACACGCACTTTTTCGTCGCGCAGCGCATCGGCATCCAGTGAGGACGGGCGCTCCATGGCCACCACCGTCAGTACCTGCAACAGGTGGTTCTGGATCATGTCACGCAATGCGCCGGAGCCGTCGTAGTAACCGCCACGGCCTTCCAGGCCAACCGTCTCCGCCGCCGTGATCTGTACATACTCGATCGACTCGCTATCCCACATGCGCTCGAGCATGGGGTTGGCAAAGCGCAGCGCGATGATGTTCTGCACCGCCTCCTTGCCCAGGTAGTGATCGATGCGATAGATGCTGTTTTCCGGGAAATGGCGGCCAACGCCCTCATTCACCTTGCGCGCGGTTTCCAGGTCGGTACCGATCGGCTTTTCCAGCACGATGCGCGACTGCTCGGTGCGCAGGCCGTTCTCATCGATGTTCCTGGCGATATCGCCGTAAAGATCGGGCGCGGTGGCCAGGTAGAAAACACGCACGCGTCCGTCACCATCGCGGCCAAGCTTTTCAGTCAGGCCGGCCCAGTTACCACCGGCGTCGGCGCCATTGAGGCTCACGTAATGCACCAGGCCGAGGAAGCGCTTGACCGTCGCTTCATCCAGCTCATCCGCACGGATGAACTCGTGCAGGGCCTTCAGGGCGCGCTCGCGGTAGCTCCCGTCATCCAGGGGCGACCGCGCGGTACCGACGATGCGCGCATCCATGGGCACCTGCCCCTCGGCAAATCGCCGGTACAGCGCAGGCAGCAGCTTGCGCATGGTCAGGTCGCCGGTGGCGCCGAAAATCACGTAATCGAAGGACGGGACGGGTTCGAGCTGGCTGGAAGCGGTCATGGCCTGGTATCCGGTAAGGCAAAGGATGGCGGCGGCTTCGCCGTCGTCGACGCCTTGCTGGATGAGGGGCAATGGCCCAGATTCAAGGGGCTGGATCGATCTAAATTAGTGCCCCAGGCTCACAACACCTTTACCGCGCCTACGGTTCGGGTTCGGTGCTGTAGAGCTCGGGGTGCAGGAAGGGGGCCATGGCGAGGACCATGGCCTGGGCGTAGGCGTCCTCGCGGGTGGCGTGGCCATTGGTTACGAGGCCGATGGCACCGCCTTGCTGCTTGATGTTAACGGTACCGAACAGGCGGTCCATGACATCACCCAGCTCTTCGCCGTAAAGCAGCGCTTCGTACACTGCGGGTGGCAACGGCAGCCAGGCGCTGCGTCCGACCGACACCGTATCGCCGTGGGCAATGGCCACGACACCGAAGGTGCCGGGGCCATCCTCGGTCACGTCCACGCCGCCCTCCAGCGCCACGAAGAAATCGCCGTCCCCGTGCTGGCGGCAGTGGTTCATCCGGTTGAGGGCGCCTTCGCGGGTTTCAGCCACGGTCATGGGCTGGTCGGCGACGCCCGACGGGGCATGCATGCCCTCGCAGACCACCAGCCGGCCCGGAAACAACGGCGCTAGTGCCCGCTGTACGGCCGCCACCTTGACCGGGTTACGCGAGCCGACCAGTACTTTCAGCGGCGCATGCGACATGGCTTAGCCCAATGCCTTGTCGACCATGGCCTGGGCCTCTTCGAGCACCTGGTCGAGGTGCTCCTTGCCACGGAAGCTTTCGCCGTAAACCTTGTAAATGTCTTCGGTGCCGGAGGGGCGCGCGGCGAACCAGCCCTGCGCCGAGCTGACCTTGATGCCGCCGATGGGCTGCCCATCGGCCTGGTTGATGACGGTGGTGATCGGGTCACCGGCGAGCATCGTCGAGGTCACCTGCGCCGGCTGAAGCTTCGCCAGTTTCTGCTTCTGTGCGTGCGTGGCCGGCGCATCGATGCGCGCGTTGGCCGGATCGCCCAGTTCACGGGTGATGTCCTGGTAGATCCGGCCCGGATCGCGACCGAGTCGCGCCGTCATTTCACCGGACAGGAGCGCGGCGAGGATGCCGTCCTTGTCGGTGGACCACGCCGAGGCATCCTTGGCGAGGAACGAGGCACCGGCACTCTCTTCGCAGCCAAAACCCACGCTCCCATCGAACAAACCGGGGACGAAATACTTGAAACCGACCGGCACCTCGAGCAAGGGCCGGCCCAGATGCGCTGCGACGCGGTCAAGCAGGCCGGTGCTTACGGCCGTCTTGCCTACAGCGGCTTTCGCGCTCCAGCCGGGGCGGTTCTGGAACAGGTACCAGGCAGCGGCAGCGAGGTAATGGTTGGCGGGCATCAGGCCTGTGCTGGGTGCGACCACGCCATGCCGGTCGTGATCGGTGTCGCAGGCGAAGGCGACATCGAACTTGTCCTTGAGGTGAATCAGGCGCTGCATGGCATAGGACGATGATGGGTCCATGCGGACCTTCCCATCCCAATCCAGCGACATGAACGCGAAGGTCTTGTCGACCTCTTCGCTGACCACGGTGAGGTCGAGCCCGTATCGCTCGCCAATGGCCCCCCAGTAATGCACGCCCGCTCCACCGAGGGGATCCACGCCCATCCGCACGCCATGGGCACGGATGATGTCGAGATCCAGCGCATCGCCGAGGTCACCGACGTAGCGCTGCAGGAAATCGAACTCGTGGGTGGTGGAGGCCTTCAGGGCCTGCGCGTAAGGCATGCGCTTCACCTCGCGCAGGCCGCCCTCGATCAGCACATTGGCGCGATCGGCGATCCATTTGGTGGCGTCGGTGTCGGCCGGGCCGCCGTGCGGCGGGTTGTACTTGATACCGCCGTTGTCCGGCGGATTGTGCGATGGCGTAATGACAATGCCATCGGCCTTGCCTCGCTCACGCCCGCGGTTGTGCACGAGGATGGCGTGCGATACACCCGGGGTCGGGGTGTACTCACCGCCTGCCGAAATCAGTGTTTCGACGCCGTTGGCGGCAAGTACTTCCAGCGTACTTTCCAGTGCGGGCTGCGATAGCGCGTGGGTGTCGATGCCCACATAAATAGGCCCATCGACGCCCGCCTTCGCACGATACTCACAAATCGCCTGCACCACCGCCAGCACGTGCGTTTCGTTGAACGAGCGCTCAAACGAGGAGCCGCGGTGCCCCGAGGTGCCGAAGACGACCCGCTGCTCGGGTACCGAGGGATCGGGCTTCAGGTCCACATAGGCGGCCAGCAGCTTCGATAGATCGACAAGCGTGCTGTCCGTGGCGGGCTTGCCAGCGAGGGGGCTGATCTTGGCACTCACCGATGGGTCTCCTTGCTATGGGCGCCCCAGGCGCCCTGGTCGGGCATTGTAGGCACGGTAAGCTACCGTGGTTGTCAAGCGTGCGTGCACGTCGCCGTGCGCGCCAGCCCCCAAGGATCGCGTAGTTTTGAGAATTCTTCTATGTCCCCGGCGGCCGTCGCTGGCTATCGTGGCAGCGTCCGTTCAGCACCTATAGGCGCAGCCGCTCGATGTACTCGAAAATCTCGGCGTCGTTAGCCAGGCGCAGCTTGCGCATGGCGTTGGATTTTTGCTGGCTGATCGTGGACAAGCCCCGCCCCGTGGCCCGGGCGATATCGGTCACGCTGTTGCCCGTGGCGAACAGGCGCAGGATCTCAAGTTCGCGTGGTGACAGATCGGCCAACGTGCCCGACCTGTCCACCGCGGCCGCCTGCTCCGCCCCCATGACCGCCAGCACGGAGGCACCGAGGTAGACATGGTTGCCCAGTATCGTTCGCAATGCCTCGGGAATATCGCGCGCATCGCCCGACTTCCCGATCAGGCCAAGCACCCCGGCGGCCAGGATTTCGCGATACAACGCGGGATTGGCGATCGTGGTGATGACCAGGATCGGGAGGCGGGGATAACGCCTGCGAACCGCATCGAGCATCGCAAGCCCGTCGTGCTCGGCACCCGGCATGCTGAAATCCGTGATCAGCACATCGCAGGGTTCGGTATCCAGCAGGGCCAGCAGCGCTTCGGGCGAAGCCGCCTCACCCACCACGCGGCACGTGCCATCGTGGGCAAGCGCCAGGCTGATGCCTTTCAATACGACGGGATGATCATCGGCGACGATGACGCGATAAGTCATGGCGATCCTTCCAGGCGGCGTGATCCATTCATCCGCGCTGCGGTAGCGGCGCGTCACGGGGCGCCGAGTTGAGCACATCACGCCGATGGGCGCCAGTCGAAAAACTGCACGCATGGATCGAACGCATGCTCGATACCCGCGCCGCACGGGCTGCCTGCATCATCGAAAGCACCAGCCTGCCTGACCTCCTGGAACGCGTAGGCACACGACACGCGTGGCGTGCGCGCCGGCGCGGCATCGTGCTGTCACTCGATGTTGATCCCGCCGTGGAGGCAGATCTCGTGGGCCCGTTCGACATCCTTGGCGACGTGCTTTCCTCCCTTCTCGCACATGCCATCGATCATGCACCGTGTGGTGAGGTGACCCTGCGCATCGACGTGGTTGGCGACGGGCCCGGGCGGCAGGTATTGCATTTCACCACCGAGTCGCGGGCCGCCCCGGCCGACGCCTGGCAGGCATTGCGCGAGACGCTCGGAAGCATCCGCGGGCGGCTGCTCGTGGAGCAGGACCTCACATGTCGCGCCATCGTCGAAGTCGGCCTGATCGCACCGCCCGCACCGCCGCACGTCGACGTGGCGGCGTTGCGCAACACGCTGGGAAGCGACGCAGCCTTGTACGAAGTGGTGACCGCGCTGGGCGATGCACTGGCGGCTGACGTGGGCCACCTCGAGCACGCACTCGCCCGCGGTGATGCCAAGGCGCTGCGCCAATGGCTGCATCGTGTATCAGGCGCGCTGGGGATGGCGGAAGCCACGGGCCTGGCTGCCATGGGAATACGGCTGGAGCAGGAAGTGGCCGCGGGTGGCCTGGCCGGCATGGAACTGGCCGTACGCCGTTTCGCCCTGGATGCGACGCGCGCGCAGGCCTGGTTGCGCGAGGGCCACCTGCCCGATCCGCTGATATAGTCAGCACGGTGAACGCCCCGCACGAATCCCCCGCCCACCTCGATGACTTGCGAAACTTCGTAGAGTCACATCCCCGCCTGTTCGTACTCACGGGCGCGGGTATCAGTACGGACTCTGGCATACCCGACTACCGCGACGGCCAGGGAGAATGGAAGCGCAGCCCGCCCATGACTCTGCAGCTGTTCATGAGTGGCGAGCCGGCACGCGCCCGCTACTGGGCCCGCGGCATGGTCGGCTGGCGGCACTTCGGTTCAGTGAAGCCGAACTTCGCACATCATGCACTTGCCAACCTCGAATCACGTGGACGCATCGAACTGCTGCTCACCCAGAATGTGGATGGCCTGCATGAGGCGGCGGGTAGTGTGAACGTCGTGGACCTGCACGGCCGCATGGATCGGGTGCGCTGCATGCAGTGTGGCGATATCACCCGGCGTGACGTCATGCAGCAGCGTCTCGAGCAGGCGAACCCGGAATGGCAGGGCTTGAACGCGACCGTGGCGCCCGATGGTGACGCCGACCTGGATGGCGTTGATTTCCGCCACTTCAACGTGCCGCCCTGCCTCGTATGCGGGGGTATCCTGAAGCCGGATGTGGTGTTCTTCGGTGAGAACGTGCCGCGCGCACGCGTGGACACCGCGTGGGCGCACCTGGGCCGCGCCGATGCCATGCTCGTCGTCGGCTCGTCGCTCATGGTGTATTCGGGCTACCGCTTTGTGCTGGAGGCCTCGCGCCAGGGCTTGCCCATCGCCTCGGTGAACCTGGGTGTGACGCGTGCCGATGCGCTCATTACGCTGAAAGTGCCGCTCAACGTAACGGAGGCGCTGCAGCCGTTCGGCTAACGCCGTGCGCGAAAGAACTGGCGAAGCATATCGCCCGCCGCATCGGCCTCGAGGCCGCCCACGACCTCGACCTTGTGGTTGTGCTTATCCGATACAAGCGTATCGAACACACTGCCCGCCGCCCCGGTCTTCGGGTCCGTGGCGCCATAAACGACACGGCCGATGCGTGCGTGCACCATGGCCATGGCACACATGGCACAGGGCTCAAGGGTCACGTAAAGCGTGGCACCGGGGAACCGGTAATTCGCGAGAGCGGCGCCTGCGGCACGCAAGGCCTGGATTTCCGCGTGTGCCGTGGGATCGTGCATGGTGATGTTGCGATTCCAGCCCAGGCCCACGGGCTTTCCATCCATGACCAGGACGGCCCCGACGGGCACCTCGCCCTCCGCATCGCGTGCGTGCGCCGCCAGCTCCAGGGCACGCGCCATCCATGCGCGATCCTCGTCGCTGAATGGGGGCGTGGCATCGGGCGTGAGCGGGCTGTTCAAGGACGATGGCTCCTGGGCAAGCCGTCCATTCTAGCCGGTCGCGCCATGGATGACCGCCGAGAGGCGTGCCACCAGCGCCGGGGCCAACGCTTCGGGTACGTTGGTGACACCCAGCAACAGGCCCGAGCGTTTCTCCTGCCCCGCGAACCACGGAGAAAGTGGTACCGGTGCCAGCTCCGCCGCATGCGCAGCGCGGGCGAGTGCCGCATCGTTCGTGCCGTCGGGCAGCGATACGTTCAGCGAAAGGCCACCGGTGTGCCACGCCAGCCCTGCGGCGGATAACGCCGCGCCGATCGCATCGCGCCGGCTCGCATAGGCACGCTTCATGCGGCGCAGGTGGCGCAGGTAGTGACCACCGTGCAGGAAGCCCGCCACGGCGTGCTGCATGAGGGGCGGTGGCGCAGGCTCCAGCGTGCCCACCACCTCCTGTAGCGGCGTGACCAGCGCCTCCGGTACGACGAGGTAGCCCATCCGGATGCCCGGTGCGATCGTCTTGCTGAACGTACCGACATGGATGACCCGGTGCGGATCCATCGAGGCGAGCGCCGGGGCCGCGCGCCGCGCAAGCTGGAGCTCCCCCAGGTAATCGTCCTCGATGATCCAGCGCTCGCCGGCGTGGGCCCAATCCAGCAGGGCCAGCCGGCGTTCGAGCGACATGGCCGCGCCTGTCGGCGCCTGTTGCCCGGGCGTCACCAGCGCGAGTGCGGCATGCGGGGCAAGCGCCCTGCCCGCCGCCACGTCGATCCCGGCTGCATCCACCGGAACGGCCACGGGCCGCAGGCCCGCCCACCCGAGCGCGGTACGCGCAAACGGATAGCCCGGCTCCTCGAACCAGGCATCGGCACCTTGGGCACGGAGAACGCGAAGGATGGCGCTAAGCGCACCGGCGTAGCCATGGGTGATGAAGACTTGCGAAGGACGGCACGGCAAACTGCGTGCAACGGCCAGGTAGCCGGCGATCTCCGCGCGCAACCCGGGCTCGCCACGTGGATCGGGGTAATCGACGGCGTGGCTGGCAACCTCCCTGGCCGCCTGGCCCAGCAGGCGCGACCAGAGCGCCTGCGGAAACAGATCCGCAGCAGGCACGCCCACCTGAAATGGCAGGGCGGACGTGGCGCCCACCGGGAAGCTGCCGAACGATGCCCGCCCACGGATCGGGTCCGGCTCGGGACGCCTGGCAGGGATGCCCCGGGCCACCCGCGTGCCGGCTGCCCCGGAAGGGACGACGAACTGGCCGTCGGCGAGTTCCTCGTAGGCCATTCGGACGGTGCCTCTCGCGACACCCAGCTGGGCGGCAAGGTCGTTCCAGGACGGCAGCCGCGTACCTGGCAGCAAGCTTCCATCACGGATCGCCGCCCGTATGCCATCGGCGATCTGCGCCGACAGGGATTGCCGGGCGCCTCGATCAATCCGGATACCAAAGCCATGTTCCATACCACCGATGGTACATCGAGCAGGGGCGTTCTTGGCTCTACCGGATAGCCCAAGTGCGGCGCACGCTATGCCCATCCCATCCCATCACGAACCACCGGAGAACACGCCATGAGCAAGCGCATCAGCTACATGAAAGCCGCCCCCGAGGCCGCCAAGGGCTTCCTCACCGTGCACGGTTACCTCGCGCAGAGCGGGCTCGACAAGAATCTGGTCGATCTCGTTTACCTGCGTGTTTCGCAGATCAACCACTGCGCTTACTGCATCGACATGCACTCGCAGGACCTCAACAAGCACGGCGTACCGTTCGAGAAACTCATCCTGACCTCTGCGTGGCGTGAAGCCGGTGATGTGTTTACGGCGCGCGAGCAGGCGGCGCTGGCCTGGGCCGAGTCCGTCGCGAACGTCGCCGAGACCGGCGTACCCGACGAGGACTATGCCGCAGCCGCCGCTGAATTCAACGAAAAGGAGCTTGCCGACCTCTCCGTGGCCATTGCCTTGATGAGTGCGTTCAACCGGCTTGGCGTGGCCTTCCGAAACCAGCCCGTCGCCGCCTCCCGTCTTGCCAGGGCAGTGTAAGGCCGCGCATTCGCCCGACGGCCGCGCCTTACCTTGCGCTTAGGCCGTCCGTCGGGTGGCACGGCGCGCAGGTTCGTACGACGCTTTCCTCGCTGGCAGGGGTCCTGTTTCGAGGGGAGCGTCACCATGGATCAGCAAAACAACGGCGAGCTGCATATCGTGTGGCCCCTGGACCCTGCGGGGTTCTCGACCCACCGGATCACCCGGTTGCGGCATAACTTCCACCGCCATCCGCTATTCCAGTTACCGGAACTCGCCAACCTGGCGCGTGAACTCATGCCGAAAGAGCAATGCCGGTTCGTTCGGCCGGGCATGCAGCAGGATTCGGCGTTCCGTCACGAGCCAAAGCCTGTCGATGGACGCGACATCGATCAGGTGTTCGACCATATCCACGAGAGCGGTTCGTGGATCGCGCTGTACAACGTGGAGGCCGTCCCACGCTACCAGGCACTACTCGAAGAGATCATCGATGGCCTGCGCCCGCTGATCGAGCGAGAGCAGCCGGGCATTTTCAACGTGACGGGATTCATCTTCATTTCGGCACCGCCGTCGGTCACGCCGTTCCACATCGATCGCGAGAACAACTTCTGGATGCAGCTTCATGGCCGGAAGACGTTGAGCGTATGGGAGCCCGACGACCGCGATGCCGTCAGCGCGGCGCACGTCGAGGATTTCATCGTGAGTCATACGCTGCGCGACGTGCGGCTGAAGGATTCCGCACGCGCGACGAGCCATGACTTCGATAGCGGCCCCGGGGATGGCGTCTATTTTCCGACCACCGCACCCCACATGACCCGATCCGATACCGACTGGGTACACGGCGACGACGGTGTTTCGATCTCAATCGGCGTCACGTTCTATACCAGCCATACGGTACGCAACGCGCGCGTGCACCAGTTCAACCGCGTTTGCCGCAAGTACCTGGGTCTGCACCCCGCCTACCCCGGCCACCATTTCTGGCGCGACCGTGCCAAGGCGCCGCTGGGATATGTACTGGGCGTCACGCGCCAGTGGGCCCTGCGCGCCCTGACATTCTACGGCGGGCTCAAAGCCCACCACCGTCCCGACGAAGGCTGGTGGGGCGAAAAGGCACCCCCGGGCTCTTATTGAGCCCGGTAGCGAAAACAGGTGTGGGCATGGTCATCGACGATGCCCACGGCCTGCATCCACGCATAAACGATCGTAGGCCCGACGAACTTGAAGCCACGCTTCTTCATGTCTTTGGAGATCGTGGCCGAAAGCGGTGTCTGCGCATGTACCGTCTTGCCGTCGCCACGCAGCACCTTGCCCTGGGTAAATGACCAGCAATACGCCGCGAAGTCTTCGCCACGGGCTTTCATATCGAGATAGATGCGTGCGCCCTGGATCGTGGCCTCGATCTTGGCGCGCGAACGGATGATGCCTTCATCGGCCAACAGCCTCTCGATGTCCTTCTCGGTGAAGCGCGCTACCTTCACGGGGTCGAAGTTCTTGAACGCTCTGCGGAAGTTTTCCCGCTTGCGCAGGATGGTGATCCACGACAACCCAGCCTGGAACCCTTCCAGCATGAGTTGCTCCCAGAGCATGCGGCTATCGTGCAGCGGCACGCCCCATTCGGTGTCGTGGTAATCGGTGTAGAGCGGGTCGTTGCCCGCCCAGCTACAACGGATCCTGGTCTTCGTCACGGTGTGCCGGTGCCCAATTGGCGGAGTCGGGCCGTAGTTTCCACGAACACGCCAGGATTGTTGAGTGCCCTGGCCAGGGTGAGCGCGCCCTGGATGCCGCCGACGATCTCGAGGGCGGCCTGGCGCGGTGCGCGTTCGCCGCCGCGTTCGAGCGCCGCGGTGAGCACATCGATCCAGCGACCGAAGTAAGCGCCAATGGCGCTGCCAAAGCGATCACGGGTTTCATCCAGCGCAAAGGCACCCACGAGGCAAACGCGGCCTCCTGCGTGGAAGTATTCATCGACGGCGGTCCACATCCCGCGGATCGCCTGGCCAGTGGGCAGCGTGGCCAAGGGACTGAACACACGCGTCTCGAACCACGTATCCACGTCGGCGAGCACTGCCGCAGCCATCTCTTCCTTACCACCGGGGAAAAAGTGATAGAGGCTGCCCTTGCCCAGCCCCGTTTTCTCGGTGATGCGCGCCATCGAGGCGCCGTCGTAACCCAGCTCGCGGAACGCTTCCGCGAGCATCGGCACGACATCGGTCCTTTCGTAAACCAGCCGGGGCATCAGAGGCCCAGGTCGGAAAGGCCAGGGTGATCATCCGGGCGGCGGCCGAGTGGCCAGTGGAACTTGCGATCGGCTTCCTTCATGGGCACGTCATTGATGCATGCATAGCGGTGGTGCATCAGGCCGTCCTCGCCGAATTCCCAGTTCTCATTACCGTACGAGCGATACCAGTTGTTGCTGTCATCGTGCCATTCGTACGCGAAGCGCACGGCGATGCGGTCACCGGTGAACGCCCACAGTTCCTTGATCAGGCGGTAATCGAGCTCCCTGGCCCACTTGCGGGTCAGGAACTGCACGATCTGCTCGCGGCCGTGCACGAACTCGGCGCGGTTGCGCCATTCGCTATCGGGCGTATAGACCAGGGACACCCGCGACGGGTCCCGGCTGTTCCAGCCGTCTTCCGCAAGGCGAACCTTCTGGACAGCCGTTTCGTGGGTAAAGGGAGGAACGGGTGCGGCCATGACGCAATCTCCTGTACCGGGGGGATTGCACTGTACCAATCGGTACACTCCAGCACAAGCATACGAAGGTATGGTCCCAGGCCCGCTCCTACACGTGCGGTCACACGTAACGCCAGTCCGGCCCGCGCACCCACTGCGCCTCGGGCTTCATTTCCGCCTCGGTATGGAACAGGTGCCTGTGCCGCGACGGTTGAGAGCGCAGGTATTGCTTGGGCGCCCTCACCTGCCCACCCAACTGTGCCGCCGCATGCCATGGCCAGCGCGGGTCGTAGAGGATGGTGCGGGCCAGCGCCACCATATCGGCATCACCATTGGCGATGATCGCCTCGGCGTGCTCCGGTTCCGTGATCAGGCCAACCGCCACGACGGGCATCGCGACCGCCTCCTTGACGCCGCGCGCGAACGGCACCTGATATCCGGGGCCGACTGGGATCTTCTGTGCCGGATGCAGGCCGCCCGTTGATACGTGGATCGCGTCGCAACCACGGGCTTCAAGCGCCTTCGCGTAAGCGATCGTCTGTTCAAGGTCCCAACCACCTTCGACCCAGTCCGTGGCGGACACGCGCATCGTCAGCAATTTGCCCGCCGGTAGTGCGCTACGAACGGCATCGAAGACCTCGAGCGGGAAACGCATGCGGTTTTCCAGGGAACCGCCGTATTCATCGGTGCGCTGGTTCGAAAGCGGCGAAAGAAACTGGTGCAGGAGGTAACCATGGGCGCTGTGCAACTGGATGCCATCGACACCGGCACGTACCGCCCGCGCGGCCGCCTCGACAAATGCCGCCTTGATGCGCTGCATCCCTTCGCGGTCAAGGGCCAGCGGCGCCACCTGGCCTTCCTGGAACGGGATGGCTGAAGGAGCGACGGTCTGCCAGCCACGCGCCGTCCCCGGCGCGATCTGTGCACCACCCGCCCACGGCGTTTCCGTGGACGCTTTCCGGCCTGCGTGATTTAG
The DNA here is from genome assembly GCF_023078495.1 of Luteibacter aegosomatissinici. Classification (NCBI taxonomy): domain Bacteria; kingdom Pseudomonadati; phylum Pseudomonadota; class Gammaproteobacteria; order Lysobacterales; family Rhodanobacteraceae; genus Luteibacter; species Luteibacter aegosomatissinici. The sequence goes on from NZ_CP095742.1 coordinate 2,507,575, forward strand.
CTGCACAACCACCGGAATATCCGACCAGCGGCGGACACTTTCCAGGATACGGCGCATCGCCTCTTCGGTGGCGTCGTCGTACAAGCCCACATCCGCCCAGGTGATCCGGCCTTCGGGGAGAACGGCCGAGGCCTCGATGGTGAGCAGGGCAGCACCCGAGATCGCGAGCTGTCCCAGATGGATCAGGTGCCAGTCGTTCATCTGGCCATCGACCGCCGAGTACTGACACATCGGCGCGATGACGATGCGGTTCGCCAGCTCGTGGCCACGGACCCGGAACGGTGAGAAAAGGACGGGGTTAGCCATCGGAAATCCCTGCTTGAAGTGTATTCCGGCAGGATTGGGGGCACGGGCCGTACGGGTCAAGCCCTGGCAAACCAACGTATGCACAACCTAATCCCGCTGGCGGGTCACCACGGCCTGCATTTCGCGGGCAAGTCTGCCCCTTCTCGCCGGTAAGATTCAGGCACCGGCATGGCCAGCCCGCTTCCTTCGCGCCGCTTCCGTGCCGGCGTTTACCCGCCACGCCGCGAACGCTGCAGCGATCTCTTCATCGCCTATCTCGTAACCCGCGTGCTCGCGCAACCAGGTAAGGATCTCCGCCGTGTGCCAGACCGACGCATTGCCACCATGAACAGGTAACGGAAACGTGCGCACATTCGTCAACATCAGCTTCCGCATGTTCTGCCGGGAGACGCCGACATGGTCGGCGATGTCGGTCAGCCCGGAGAAGTCGGGCCCCACCTCAATCAATCGGGCGTTTCCAAGCATACGCTGGGCATCGGCCATGATCGACGAAAGGGCCGCATCGGCAGACAACGCCTTTCGCGAAACGATCAGGCCGACCTGCCCGGGCCTTCCGATACCCAGCAGGAAATCATGCAGGCCCGCGGCATCGAATCGCCCTTCAATAACATCATGATCAGAGTCGGAAGGATCGAGGTGGTAGGCGAGGTTAAACGTATATTCCTTCACAATTCGGATTCCAGGTCATGCGGCTGTTGTCGATAGAAGGCGCAACCGTCAACGACGTGTCGAAGGTTGCGCGCGTGATCGGCGGGATTCGCCGGTGTGCTCCAGATACTGGATATGCAATGCCTTCCGCATCGGCAATCACGCTCGTTATACGGACAGAACATGCGGCCCCATGCATGGCTGGCACCCTGGACCACACGCCATCCGTGGGCCTCCGCGTGCCGGATGGCTGCCTCGATATCTGGTTTGGGATGCTTGCGCCTCGCCACGAGGAACTCCACTGTCGGGCCTGAACGATAAGTTGTCAACTGACAACCACGGAGGTTTTCCAGTATTCGTTCAAGCCCGAAGAGGAGCCAATCGGCGGAGATCGCCAAATCAAGTCAGCGGATGACGAACATGTGTAGTCCCGATGAGCCACGACCCGTTGCAACCCGCTACCATCCTCAGGTCACCTACCCCTCACGTCCCCACGCAAGGAATCTTCATGACGTACGTTGCTGATCCCGCCCGCTATGACGGCCGCATGCCATACCGTCGCGTCGGCCGCAGTGGCATGGTGCTGCCGGCAGTGTCGCTGGGCCTCTGGCAGAACTTCGGTGGCGTGGACCGGTTTGAGACCGGGCGCGCCATCCTGCGCCGCGCGTTCGATCGCGGCGTGACCCATTTTGATCTTGCGAACAACTACGGGCCGCCGTACGGCTCGGCGGAAGAGAATTTCGGCCGCTGGTTCGCGGCGGACTTTGCACCGCACCGCGATGAACTGGTCATTTCATCGAAGGCCGGCTGGGATATGTGGCCGGGCCCGTATGGCGGCCCGACCGGTACGCGCAAGCACCTGATCGCGAGCTGCGAGCAAAGCCTGCGCCGCATGGGCCTGGACTACGTCGATATCTTCTATTCGCACCGCGTCGATCCCGACACGCCCCTGGACGAAACGATGAACGCCCTCGTGCACCTGCACCGGCAGGGCAAGGCGCTGTATGTCGGCATCTCCTCGTATTCGCCGGAACTGACCCGCGAAGCCGCCGCCATCCTCGCCGCCGAGAACGTGCCGCTCTTCATCCACCAGCCGAACTACTCAATGCTGAACCGCTCGATCGAGCACGGACTGCTCGATACGCTGGGTGAGCTGGGCACGGGATGCATTGCGTTTTCCCCGCTCGCCCAAGGCATGCTGACCAGCAAGTACCTCAACGGCATTCCGGCAGATGCCCGCGTGACCCGCGAAGACTCGATGAGCCGCGACATGCTGAGCGAAGAGAATCTGAAGCACATCCGTGCACTGAACGGCATGGCTGAAAAGCGCGGACAAACCCTGGCCCAGATGGCCATTGCCTGGACCCTGCGCGATCCGCGCGTCACCTCGTCGCTGATCGGCGCGCGCACGGTGGAGCAACTGGATGATTCCCTGGACGCCGTGAAGAACCTGGCCTTCAGCGCCGCGGAACTCGCCGAAATCGACCAGCATGCACGCGACGGTGGCGTGGATCTGTGGGAAGTGTCCTCCAGCATCGGCAAGCGCTAATGCTCCTGTAAGAGCGCGCTTGCGCGCGATCGGGTTTGCGGCAAGCACCCATCGCGCGCAAGCGCGCTCCTGCAGGTCCGAGGCTAGCCCGGAAAATCCGTGCTAATCGAAATGTCCTTCACCGCCTCGAAGTTTGCCCGCAGCTCGTCGAGGCGATCGGTCAGGAACGTGTACGCATCCGAGCCCAGCGGCAGGCGCAGCGGCGGGTTCTCCGCATCGGCGGCCTGGATGATCGCGGCGGCGCCACGGGCCGGGTCACCCGGCTGCGTGCCGGTATAAGCCTTGGCCTGGCGGCGGCGCTCACCCGCCGTCGCATCGTAATCATCGATGACGGTCTTCGATTCGATCACCGAACGCCCGGCCCAGTCGGTGCGGAAGCGACCCGGCTCAACGATCAGGACCTTGATACCCAGCGGCCTCACTTCCTTCGAAAGGGATTCGGAGAAGCCTTCCACCGCCCACTTGCTGGCGTGGTAGTACCCCGTCGCCGGGAACGCAACGAGTCCGCCGATCGAGGATACGTTGACGATGTGGCCAGTGCGGCGTTGGCGCATGCCAGGGAGTACGTGGCGGGTAAGCGAGAACAAGCCAAAGACGTTCGTCTCGAACTGGCGGCGGATCTCCTCATCCTCGCCTTCCTCGATGGCCGAGAAATAACCGTAGCCGGCGTTATTCACCAGCACATCGATCCTGCCGAAGCGGCCTTCCGCGTCGGCAACGGCCTTGCGAATGGCCTGCTCGCTGGTGACATCCAGTGCCAGCGCGAGGGCGTGTTCCGGGTACCTGGCAGCCACGTCCGCCACCTGCTCGGGCTTGCGGGCGGTAAGGACCACACGCTCGCCGCGTGCGAGCACCTGCTCGGCAAGCTCACGGCCGAAGCCGGTGGAGCAGCCGGTGATGAACCAGATCTTTGAGTCGGACATGGGGATTCCTGGGTGGGGCGATCAGTCGCCGTTACCCGGAAAGGATGGCCCCGGCGCCGTGAAGGCTCTACGTCGATGCTGCCGATGTTTTGCACGATCCTGCCAAATCGACCGCATCGCTATTCAGCTTTATCGACCGCGAGGTCCATAATGCCTCCATGGAAACCATCCTCGAGCGCATGTGCGAGGCTGTCGAGCGCCACGCGGCGCACGCCCGCCAGGAAACAGCCCTGCCCGGCCTCACCCTGTACCGGGTGAATCAGGCCGCGCATCCATCGCACGTGTTTTACCGCCCACGCATGGTCGTCATCCTGCGCGGCAGCAAAACCATCGCCGCGGGCGATGCGCCCTTCCTCGCCGATACCTCGACGTTCTTGCTGGTCACCGTCGATCTGCCCGTGTGTGCCCAGGTATTCCTCGACGCGGAAGGTCGTTCGCACCTGGCGTTCTCGCTCGATATCGATCGCGATGCACTGGCGGAAGCCATGGCGCGCCTGCCCGTGGACGAAAGCGTGGCATCGGCACCCGCGGGCGTGGCGACAGCACGCATGACGCCCGAGCTGCTCGAGCCGTTCGCTCGGTTGCTCGATCTGCTCGATCACCCCGCGGACATCTCGTTCCTCGCGCCACTGGTTATCCAGGAAATCTACTACCGGCTGTTTCGAAGCGGTCTGGGCGAGCCGTTACGACAGCTGGCCCTGAGCGGTTCGCACGTGGCCCAGATCGGCCGCGCCACCCAGTGGATCAAGGCCAACTACACCGCGCCGATGTCCATCGAGGCGCTGGCCGATGTCGCCGGCATGAGCACTACGTCGTTCCATCGCCACTTCAAGGCGATCACGCTGATGACACCCGTGCAGTACCGCACGCGGCTACGGCTGCAGGAGGCGCGGAAGATGCTGCTGGCGGAGCCGCGCTCTGCCGGAGCGGTCGCTGCGCACGTGGGCTACGACAGCCAGTCGCAATTCACCCGGGACTACAAGCGCATGTTCGGCGCACCGCCGGCGGCGGATGCGGCGCGAACCGCAGGCGCACCCTAACGCCCGGCCTGAAGGTCCCCGAGCCACGCGCAGAACATGTCCGCCATGGCGTCACTGAAACTGGCGATCTCGGCGGGTTCACGTGGGCTCGAGGAAAAATCCTTGCCCACCCCGCTGAGCGTTGCGACGACCATGCGTACCGCCATGCTGCGGGTCTCGTCGGTCGCGCCCGGTAGCGCCTCGACCATGAAGGTGTGAAAGGCGCGCTCCCCCGATGCCTTCGCCGCCCGCGCTTCCGGCGCGTCACGGTAGAGCGGCGCCGCATCATCCAGCGCGACACGCATGGCCGCTTCATCGCACTCCGATACGATGAAGGCATGCACTAACCGGCGCAGCCGCTCGAAGGGCGGCCGCCCGTCATCCGCCAGCGTAGCGGCCAGCATGTCGCTGGTCTGGCGCCATTCGTCGCTTTGCAGGCGGAACAGGATAGCGGCCTTGTTCGGGAAGTACTGATAGACCGAGCCCACGCTCACCCCGGCACGGTCCGCCACGCGCGCCGTGGTGAACCGGGCGGCGCCCTCCTTCGCCAAAACCTGAGCTGCCGCCTCCAGAATGGCCGACACCAGTTCCGTGGAGCGTGCCTGTTTGGGCTGTTTCCGCGAGGAAATGGGAGGGTTTTGCGGATTGCTCATGGGTGCCCCGGCAATGCGAATAGAAAACCTGACGAATTCGTCACATTCTAATCCGGTGCTCACTTACTGCAACCGGAGAGTCCCATGTCCACTCTTACCACCGCACCCCTGGCCGGCCTGATCGGTCGCCTTTTCGATGAAGCCGACAAGGTCACCTGGGCGGATAACCCCGCCATCGCCAACCTGTCCCAGGAAGACCACGCCCGCCTCATGCAGAGCAAGACCGAGTACCTCGGCTTCTATGGCGCCCTCAAGGACATGCCGCTGCCCGTCTCCCGCGAAACAGGCGCATTGCTCTACATGCTTGCCCGTAGCACGAAGGCCCGCGTGATCGTCGAGTTTGGCACCTCCTTCGGCATTTCCACGCTGCACCTTGCCGCGGCGTTGCGCGATAACGGCGGCGGTACGCTGATTACCAGCGAGTTTGAACCGTCGAAGGTGATCCGTGCCCGGGAAAACCTGATCGCCGGCGGTGTCATCGACCTGGTCGAGATCCGCGAAGGCGATGCGCTGAAGACCCTCGCGTCGAACCTGCCTGAGCGCATTGACCTGGTCTTGCTGGATGGCGCCAAGGCGCTGTATCCCGACGTGCTCGCGCTGCTCGAATCGCGACTTCGTCCCGGTGCGTTGATCATCGCGGATAACGCCGATTACAGCCCGGAGTACATGGCGCGAGTGCGATCCGCTGGCAGCGGGTACCTGTCGGTGCCGTTTTCGGAGGATGTCGAGCTGTCGATGCGACTCGCTTGATGGGCGTGGCCGACATTCTTATTATGACCGTACGTTTATCGAAGCGGGCATCGCATGAACATCGTCGGCCAACTCCCTCCCGGCCTTACCGGCCTGGAGCAACTACAGAAGCTTATTGAGATGGGCGGTCGCCCACCCATCGGCGAGACCATGGATATCACCCTGGTCGACGCCGGCGACGGGTACGCGGTGTTCGAGGGCATGCCATCCCTTCGCGTGTACAACCCGATCGGCATGGTCCACGGCGGTTTCGCGGCGACGCTGCTCGACTCCGCGTGCGGCTGCGCCGTGCACTCGAAGCTCTCGCCCACACAGGCCTACACGACGCTGGAGCTCAAGACGGCCTACCACAAGGCCATCACGGGAGACACCGGCCTCATGCGTGCAGAAGGCCGCGTGTTGAGCATCGGCCGAAGGGTCGCGTTTACCGAGGCGACACTGAAGGATGCCGCCGGGAAACTCTACGCCTCGGCGACGTCGACCCTGCTGGTAATGGAGCGCTGAGGATCAAAACGGCAGCGTCATGCCGGATGATTGCGCCACTTCGTACAGACGCTGGGCAAGGGCGTAGTCGCCCTGCTCCTGGTTCGTGTAGAAGCGGTACTCCTTGTCGGCCTGATCGGTGTAGATGAGCACGAACTCCCCACATCGCTCGGTATCGCTGAAGGAATATCGTAGGGTTAGCGTGAACAAAGTTTCCCGCAAGTGGACGGTCGCATTCATGTCGTCATAGGTCCACACGAACTCGCTCATTTCTGTGCGAGTCGCAACGTTCGTCACGAACACGCGTATCCGTTCAGGGAACATGCGTCGCTCCGAACAAGGCAACCAGTCGCTCGAGGTGCAACTTCATGGCCAGGATGTCCTGCTGGATGGCAACCCGCTCCCACTTTCGCAAAGGCGTCCCGGCTGTCGTGTGAGTTCCCTTCACCAGACCAAGCTCGATCTTCCCCATGGTGTCCGTCATTTCTTCCTCCGTCTGTGCGACGCTGGCAATTCGCATGTAGTTCTTCCGAGCATACTGCACGCATTTGAGCGACAGCTGATATCGTTCTCCCGTCACGTGCTCACTCGCTTCGTCAAGGTACGAAAGGCACTCTATCGCCATGGTGGCTCGATCAACGCTTCGGCCGCCATCTACGATTCTTCGCACCTCGTCGCGGATCGAGCGCGAGACACTCGCTCCATGCACGATCTCAAGAATGGCGACGATCAAGCCGACAAGGGTTGCTACACAGCCGACGTAGCTAAAATTATTCAGGCTGTTCTGGCTTGCCAAAACCGGGGCGCGATAGATGACCGACGCGACGATAACAACGCAGCTGACAGCACCGTACGTGATACGGATCCAGTTTTTTCGTATGCCATCCATTCGGCGGCTCTCCATGGCTTCGCACGATCAACGCGAGCGGCGCCAGGCCGCGCAACGCGGCTGAGTATGATTTCATCGTGCTAGAGAGGCGATCAAGTCAGCTCAGACCGACAACGCGCGTCAGCCGGCCATCAGCTCACCGAGTAGTACCACCCGTCGGGACGCCGCGTGAAGTCAATCCGCCGCGGCGAAATGCGCGATCTGGTCGGCGCGCGCCTTGAGGAACGAAGGTCGCGCCGTCGCACGCAGCACGTAGTCCTGGCAAGCGGGGTATTCCTCGAGTCCATCGAAGCGATCGACCAGGCGGAGCACATCGGCCATCAGGATATCGGCGACGGAGAACTCACCGGCCAGCCATTCGCGGTCAGCCAGCACCTTCTCCATGTGGCCGAGGCGCAATTGCAGGAAGCCATCGAGCTTCTGCCACGCGGTTGATTCGCGGTTTTCGTCGGAGAACGCCAGGATGGACCACGGCACACTGGCCATCTCCACCGAGTTGAGTGCAGCGAAGACCCACTCCAGGACTTCAGCGCGCCCACGTTCGTTGTTCGGCATGAGCACATCGCTGCGGCTGGCGATGTGCATCAGGATGGCCCCGCTCTCGAACAATGAAATATCGCCATCGGTAATCCATGGCACCTGGCCGAAAGGCTGGTGGGCGAAGTGATCGGGACCGCGTTCCTTGAAGGGCACGCCACGAACTTCGTATGGCAACCCGGCCTCTTCGAGCGCCCAGCGCACGCGCAGGTCGCGTACGTAGCCACGCGGCGGTTCGGGCACCCAGTCGAATGTGCTGAGGATCAGGTTGGCCACCGCGCACCTCCAGTTGTCCCAAAGATGACTGGAGGGTACTCCAAGGGCGTTACCAGGGAACTGTCTGGCCGTTCCGCTCCAGATATTCGAGGCCCGGGCGGCCTTGCTTGGCCAGCAGGGTATCGATGATGTCCGGGATGGTCTCTTCCATGGTGAACGGCGCGTCGTCACCGCCGAGGCCAGTGCGGATCCAGCCCGGTGCCATCAGCAGCAGGGCCCGCGGCGTACCTGCCTGGCGGGCGGCGTAGCTGCGCATGTACTGGTTCAGGGCCGCCTTGCTGCCGCGATAGACCTCGCGCCCGCCACGCTCGTTGTTGGCGATGCTCCCCTGCCCCGAGGACATCACGCCAATGAGGCCGTCGGCGGTGACCAGATCCTGCAGGCCCTCGAGAACGCGCATGGGGCCCAGTGCATTGGTGACCATGACATGGACGAATGCTTCCGTCGTCACTTCGGCGATGGTCTCCGAGGGGTTCTCGTTGGTAGTGCCGGCGTTGACGAACAGGATGTCGAAGCGGTTTGCCGCCAGGCGCTGGCGCACAGCGCCAATCTCCTCAGGTAGCGTAATGTCGAGGTGTTCGATGGTGAGTTGATCCGGGTAGCTAGCCAGCAGCGCATGCAGTGGCGTGCTCGCGCCACCACGGACCGTGCCGGTCACCAGCCAGCCGCGTTTGAGCAGTTCTTCGGCCATGGCGTGGCCGAGGCCACGGGATGCGCCCACGAGCAGGATGGCGGGTTGGGAGGGAGCGTTTCGCGAAATGGTCATGGCTATAACCCTTTGTCGGTATGGGGTATGCCTCAGTCTGGTGGTGGGCCATGGGTTGCACCAGACGCGCGTAATGCAATACTCGATTGCACGTGGCGCCCCGGCTGGCTGCCCCTGGAGCACCTGCCCATGACCAGCATCGACCTGAACCTACTCACCCCGCTGGATGCGCTGCTTACCGAGCGGAGCGTGACCGCTGCTGCGAAGAAGCTGGGACTGAGCACCTCGGCAATGAGCCGTACGCTGTCCCGGCTACGCGCCGCCACGGGCGATCCCCTGCTGGTGCCAGCGGGCCGTATGCTCGTCCCCACACCCTATGCCGAAGCCATGGCCGAGCGGGTTCACGAGATCGCACGCGAGGCGCAGGCGGTGTTGCAACCCGCGACGGAAACGCTCGATGTCGCCACGCTGGAACGCACGTTTGTGATTCGCGCCAATGACGGCTTTATCGACCTGGCCGCCGGCCCTCTCACGATCGCGGCTGGCCAAGCGGCGCCTCGCGTGCGCCTCCAGTTCGTGCCGAAGCCCGACAAGGACGCCGAGCCCCTTCGCGAAGGCATGATCGATCTTGAAGTGGGTGTACTCGGTGCGACCGCACCGGAGCTGCGTACTCGCTTGCTGTTCACCGATCGCTTCGTGGGCGTTTGCCGCCGCGGCCACCCTGCTCTTGCCAATGGCGGCATGACGACGGCCCGCTACGCCGCCTGCCGGCATGTGGTCGTATCGCGTAAGCGCCAGTGGACGGGGCCGGTGGACACCGCGCTCAAGAAGCTGGGCCTGGTTCGCTCGGTGGCCCTCGTGGTGCCTAACCACGCGAACGCGATGCGCATCGCTTGCGAATCCGATCTGCTCGGCCTGGTTCCGTTCTCGTGCCTTGGCGGCGAGGCGGACCGTCACGGCTGGCATGCGGCCGGCCTTCACCACTTCGATCTGCCCGTGCAGACCCCGGGCATCAAGGTCTCACTGATCTGGCACCCGCGGCATCAGGTGGATCCTGCGCATCGCTGGCTGCGCGACACCATCTTCGACGTCACACGCTCACTGACACAGTGAGATGCTCGTAAGTCACGGACAGGGCGCTCCTACACAGGCATCAAAGAGCCGCGATAACCGACGATCAGGCCCATGCCAGGCATCGATATCTCTACGTCGAAGGAGAACCGCCCATCCTCCTCATGCTCGAAGCTGATGCCCTTGGGCAACAGGAACGCAGGCATCGGCACGCCGAGCAGCGACCAGCGGCGCGGGACCAGAACAAGGCGCTCGCCTTCCACGACCAGCGCGAGCGCAAAGGTGGCCGCTCCGAATCGCTCAGTCAAAAGATGTTCGTCACGACCTTTGCCCGCGGATTGGTGCGAAGAAAAATCCTTGCCGTCGAAAGTACGCGTCCACCGTTCGCCTTCGCCCTCGGGCGTAAAGGTCACGGTAAGCGGCACATTCGAGCCCGCCGTCGGAAAGCCGACAACACCACGAACAATGCGGGCGAGCAGCCCACCCCCGTGGCGCACCTCCGCGCGGCCGGACCAGCGCCGTGCCTGGCTCGTACCATGCAATTCCCGAAGCCGCGGCGGCAAAGCGTCGAATGCCGAGCCCAGGATCCGGCGGTACAACGGCTCGCCTGATTCATCCGGGCGAAAGCCCGTGTAAATGGAGCACCCGCGAATCAGTGAATCGTAATAGCCACCGAGGATCAGGATCTTCACGCTACAGAATGTCCTTTTTCAGTCGCTCTTCCAGCCAGTCCGCGAAGGCCTGCAGCCTTCGGGAGAGATGTTTGCGGTGAGGATATAGCAAGCTCATCGGCATGGGCGCGGCGCGGTGGCCAGGCATTACTTCGATCAGCTCGCCCTCATCCACGTGCGCCTTCACATCGTAGGCGGGGATCTGGATCAGGCCCAGCCCCGCCAGGCAACAAGCGATGTAAGCCTCGGCGCTATTGACGGTGACGCGTCCGCGCACCGCTGTCGTGCGCACCTCGCCGTCTTCCTGCCATTCCCATGCTTCAACCCGCCCCGTTGAGGGGGAGCTGTAGTTCACGGCGGTATGAGCGCCAAGCTCTGCCGGATGGGTGGGCGCGCCATGCTTTTCCAGGTACGCGGGGCTCGCCACGTTGATCAAACGCAAGTCGCCGATCCTGCGGGCGATCAGACCGGAATCACTCAACGGCCCCACGCGCAAGACACAATCCACGCTCTCTTCGACGAGGTCGACCGCACGATCTGTCAGGCGTAACTCCATATCGAGCTGCGGGTGCGCATCAAGAAAAGCAGGAAGCGCCGGCGCGATGACCAGGCGGCCGATCCGTCCCGGCACATCGACCCGCAGCTTCCCGCTGGTGCCCGCCGATGCGTCGCGAAACAGGCCTTCGGTCTCCTCGACATCGGCGATCAGGCGCAGGCAGCGCTCATAAAACGCCATGCCATCCTGGGTAGGCGATACCTTGCGCGTGGTGCGATGGAGCAATCGGGCGCCTACCCTGTCCTCCAGTTCGCTGACCGCCGCCGACACCGTTGAGCGCGGCAGGGCCAGCGAATCGGCTGCCCGGGTGAAGCTCGCGCACTCCACCACCCGGGCAAAGGTTCGGAACAGGTCAATGCGATCCACGATGCCCCCTATTGTTCGCCATTCCTGACGGGTGCTGTCAGGAATGGCTGCTTTATGAGGGATTTATAGACGATATGGTGAGCGACAGGTAGCGGTCGCATGGGTGGCCGCCAGCTAACCCCACGAGGCCACAGCCATGACCGATCACAGCATCAAGGGAAAAGCCGTTCTCATCGCCGGCGGTGCCAAGAACCTGGGAGGACTGCTCGCCCGCGACCTTGCCGCCCATGGGGCGAAAGCCGTCGTCATCCACTACAACAGCGCGGCCACGAAAACGGCCGCCGATGAAACAGTCGCCGCCATCAACGCCGCAGGGGCGAAGGGGTTCGCCATCCAGGCTGACCTGACCACCGCCGGTGCGACCGAAAAGCTCTTCGCCGAGGCAATCGCCGCCGCGGGGCGTCCCGATATCGCGATCAACACCGTGGGCAAGGTGCTGAAGAAGCCGATGGCCGATATCTCCGAAGCCGAGTACGACGAGATGACCGCGGTGAACTCGAAAACCGCGTTCTTCTTCCTGAAGGAAGCCGGCAAGCACCTCAACGATAACGGCAAGATCTGCACGTTGGTCACCTCGTTGCTGGGCGCCTATACGCCCTTCTACGCCGCGTACGCTGGGACCAAGGCTCCGGTGGAGCACTTCACCCGCGCGGCATCCAAGGAGTTCGGTGAGCGCGGCATTTCCGTGACAGCCATCGGCCCGGGCCCCATGGATACGCCGTTCTTCTACCCAGCCGAAGGCGCGGACGCCGTGGCGTACCACAAGACAGCCGCGGCGCTTTCGGCGTTCTCGAAAACCGGCCTGACCGACATCGAGGACATCGTTCCGTTTATCCGCTTCCTCGTCTCGGATGGTTGGTGGATGACCGGGCAGACGATTCTGGTGAACGGTGGCTACACCACCAAATAAGCCCTCACAGCGCGACGAGGCCGAGACGAATCAGGCTCTCGGCCGTCGCCACGATGGCGTCTTCCCGTGAACGCGGTTGCCAGCCGAGCACACGCTGCGCCTTGGCACTCGTCACGTTGAGGTCCATGCCGAGCAACGGGAGTGTCGACCGCATCGCTGGGTTGGTCGCTGCGGCCATGCGTACGACCCAGTTCGGCAGGACGCGATCCGAAACTTTCGCCGCCGCGGGACCCAGGCGTTCGCGCAGCACCCTGGCCACCTCGGCAAGCCACAGGCTTTCGCCCGAGGTCGCGACGAAACGCTCGCCCGCAGCGGCCGGGTCCAGCATGGCGCGAACGTGCAGGTCGGCCACGTCACGCACATCGACAAAGCCCGAGTTGATCTTCGGTACGCCCTGCTGGCCTTCGAGCAGGTTCTTGATGAGGCGAATGGAGTGCGAGTAGTCGGCGCCCAACACGGGTCCCATCACCGCCGTGGGATTCACCGATGACAGCTCGAGGCCGTTACCTTCGCGCGCGATGAAATCCCATGCGGCGCGCTCGGAGAGCGTCTTCGACTTCTGGTACAGCCACACGTCACCGTTGATGTCGCTCCAGTCGGTTTCGTCGAACGGACGCCGATGGCTGGGTTTATGCCCCGCCCCGATCGCCCCGAACGCGGAGGTCAGCACCACGCGCTTTACGCCGGCATCGCGCGATGCGCGCAGCACGCGGAGATTGCCGTCGACGGCCGGGCGCACCCAATCCTCTTCGGTCACATGATCGCCGGAAGGCGTCGGTGAGGCGCCATGGATTACGTAGGTGCACCCCGACACCGCATCGGCCCAGCCTGCATCGTCGCCAAGGTCGGCGCGGACAAACGAAAGACGATCGGCCGCCTCGACGCCGGCAACGCGGAGGTGCTCCCGCACTTCGGCCTCACGGGAAAGCGTGCGCACCGTCGTGCGAACGGAAAAGCCCTGCTGGAAGAGCGCCACCATGCAGTGTTGGGCGATGAAGCCGGTACCACCGGTCACCAGAACGAGTTCGTTGGCCATGTCGCGTGCCTGTCAGTTGAGGAATGCCGACAAGCTTAGGGAGCGCAATGCGTACTTTGAATGCGATAGAGTGCGCATTACTTGCGTGCGAGTACAACCATGAGCGCCGACCCGTTTTCCGACATCCTGAAGTTCACCCAGGCCGAATCGCTGGTCACCGGGGGGTTCTCAGCCAGCAACCCGTGGGCGCTTCGCTTTCCGCCGCCGTCCAGCATCAAGTTCTTCGCGGTGGTCAAAGGCGGCTGTTGGGTCACGATCGAAGGCGAGCCTGAACCCATCTGGTTCGGTACGGGCGATGTCGGGTTGATCACGGCGAAGCGCGGCCTGGTGCTGGCTAGCGACCTGGGCGTGCCGCCGCTCGATGCCATGGCGGTCTTCTCAGGTTCGGGAAAAAGCGTGGCCGCCCTCGGCGATGGCCAGGACTTCACCCATATTGGCGGCCACGTCTTGCTTGATCCCGCCAGTGGCCGACTCCTTGCCGATGTGCTCCCGGCGTGGATCCACGTCTCCGCCGAATCCCCGCAGGCGACCTCGTTCCGCTGGCTGCTCGCCGAACTGGTCGCCGAGCGGCGCACCGACCTGCCCGGTAACCAGCTCGCCGCCGCGCAGCTCTCGCAACTGTTGTTTATCCAGATCCTCCGCGCCCACCTGCAAACCTCCGGCCCCATGCCTGCCGGCTGGCTGCGCGCGATCGGCGACCCACGCATCGCTCCCGCCATGCGCCTGATGCATGCCGATCCATCCCGCTCATGGAGCCTGGATGAGCTCGCCGAGGCCTGCGCGATGTCGCGCACGACGTTCGCGAACCGGTTCCGCGACGTCGCCGGCAGCACGCCGCTGGCCTACCTGAGCGGATGGCGCATGCACCTGGCCACGCGCGCGTTGCGCGAAGGCAAGAAGCCGGTGGCCGTGCTGGCCCAGGAACTGGGCTATTCGTCGGAGAGTGCCTTCAGTACGGCGTTCAAGCGCGCTGTTGGTGAATCACCCCGGAGCTATCGCCTTGGCGCGCGTGCCCATGAAGAGGTACTGGCTGACGCCGTGGACTGATTCATCCCGCCTTGCGGAAGGTCAGGTTGATACGCTCACTCCCCAAGAGCGGGTGCGGTGCATCCTTCAACGACATGATGCCGTGGTAGCGCAAGCGATCGGCCCCGCCCCACACCACCACGTCACCATGGTGAAGCGGCACCCTGGCCACCCGATCCGATCGCTCGAGCCCGCCGAAGAGAAACGTCGCTGACATACCGAGCGACACGGAGACGATCGGCGCTGCGAAATCCTGCTCGTCCTTGTCCTGATGCAGCGACATGCGCGCACCGGGCGCATAGTGGTTGATCAGGCAGGCATCCGGCTCAAAGCCAGGGAACCCGGCTTCCGCCGCGGCCCGGATCGCAAGCGATGCGAACGCCTCGGGCATCACGGGCCACGGCTTGCGCGTTTCCGGATCCACGGAGGTGTAGCGATAGCCACGCTGGTCGGTCACCCAGCCAAGCATGCCGCAGCTCGTCGACATCACGGACATGGGCAGACCGCCTGGCGTCACCATGTGGCGCAGTGGCGAGGCAGCCTCAATATCGGCAATGGCGGGAACGAGCTCCCCGACATCAGGGAGCGCGAACCCGTGCAGAAGCACGGCATGGCTGCTCAGGCGCAGCTGCGCACCGGCCACTTCGAACAGATCAAATGAATCCATGCGGGCTAGGTTACCAGTGGGCGGTCTCTGGTCAGATCACCTGCCCGCCCGAAACCTCGATCCGCTGCCCGGTGATCCAGCGATTGTCCGGGCCCAGCAGGCTGGCGATCATCGGGCCGATATCGTCAGGCACGCCTACCCTTCCGAGGGCAATCATGCCAGCGAACTGCTGGTTGAGGTCAGGCATATCGCGCACCGCACCACCAAGGAAATCCGTTTCGATCGCCCCCGGGGCCACGGTGTTCACGGTGATGCCGCGGCTGCCGAGCTCCTTTGCCATGCAGACGCTGAGGATCTCGACGGCGCCCTTGGCAGTCGCGTACGCCGAAAAGCCGGGATACGTAACACGGGTCAGTCCCGTGGAGAGGTTGATGACGCGGCCACCGTCGGCGAGCAGCGGCAACAAGGCCTGGCTGAGGAAGAACACACCTTTGACGTGCACGTTGATCAGGGCATCGAACTGCGCGACGGTCGTCTCGGCGAACGAAGCCATTTCGCCGTGGCCGGCGTTATTGACCAAATGATCGAAGGTATCGCGTCCCCAGGTATTGCTCAGTGCCGCTCCAACTGTCGCGGTGAATTGCGCGAAGGTCGTGACGTCACTGGTATCCAGCGGCAGGGCGACCGCCTTGCGGCCCATGGCTTCGATCTGACTGACCACCTCACGAGCCGAGGCTTCGCCGCTACGGTAGGTCAGGATCACATCGCCGCCATGGCGGGCGATACTCAAGGCGGTGTTACGGCCGAGACCGCGGCTGGCACCGGTCACTAGCGAAATCGTAGACATGCTGGGCTCCTGTGGAAGGTGTCGGGATGACAGGAGCAGTATTCGGGCGGGCCGAATCCGTAAGTTGCGGGATCCTCGGTCGTTCTTGCCTATTCCTCCGAATGGCGATTGCGCCGCCCATTCCACCGGGCTTACGCTCGGGCCATGGCCGAGACCCTGCTTACCGAAGTGCGCCGCTATGCGGACTTCCATGCCAACGCGCAAGGCACCGCAGCCACGCCGATCACGGGGCTGACAACGATCCGCGCCACCACCCCGAGCGAAATGGATTACGCCATATCGCGGCCGCTGGTCGCATTGGTCGTCCAGGGCAACAAGCGCGTCATGATGGGTAGCCGTACATTTGATTTCGGAGCCGGGGATTCGCTGCTTATCACCGCGGACGTGCCCACGATCAGCCAGATCATGCGAGCCAGTGCCGGTGAACCGTACTACTCGCTGGTATTCGACCTCGATCCGGTCGTGATCGAGGCGCTTGCCCTCGAGATGGAGGTGGCACGCGAGGAGATGAGCGCGCCGGTCCGGGTTGAGCCCACCGAAGCCGAAGTGGCCGACGCGGCGCTACGCCTGATGCAGCTACTCACGCGTCCCGCTGCGATTCCCATCCTAAAAACCCAGATGATCCGTGAGATGCACTACTGGCTGCTGGCCGGCAAGCACGGCCCAGCCATCCGCAACCTGGGTATCGCCGAAGGCAACGCCCAGCGCGTGGCCCGTGCAGTGGCCATCATCCGTTCCGGGTACGCTCAGCCATTGCGCGTGGAGCGCCTGGCGGAAGCAGCGGGCATGAGCCCATCGACGTTCCACCAGCACTTCCGTGCCGTCACCACCCTGTCGCCCCTGCAATTCCAGAAACAACTGCGGCTGATCGAAGCCCGGCGGATGATGTTGTCGGAGGGCAGCTCCGCGAGCATGGCGGCCTACGCGGTGGGCTATGAGAGCGTGCCGCAATTCACTCGCGAGTACGGGCGAATGTTTGGTGCACCGCCAGTGCGGGAAATCAGGGCTTCGAGGACCAGGACGTCTTCACGAGCCGCCGGCTGAGCACATCAGCGCCACGTGACTCCGGTCAACGCAGGCTCCAGCACATTGCTCACGTTGAACTACTAAGGGTTCCTTAGCAGTTCAACGCCAGGTCCGCTGCGTGTCTACAAACCGCTGCCGCGCAGGCCATCACTCCCACTCAATCGTAGCGGGCGGCTTTCCACTAATGTCATAAACAACACGAGAAATACCACGCAACTCATTGATAATACGCGTAGAGCACTTATCAAGGAAGTCGTACGGCAGGTGCGCCCAGTGCGCCGTCATGAAGTCGATCGTCTCCACGGCACGCAGCGCAATCACCCACTCGTAGGCGCGGCCGTCGCCCACGACGCCCACCGAGCGCACGGGCAGGAACACCGCGAACGCCTGGCTCACCCGGTCATACAGGCCATGCGAACGCAGCTCTTCGATAAAGATGGCATCGGCACGCTGCAGCAGGTCGACGTACTCGGCCTTCACTTCACCCAGCACGCGCACACCCAGGCCAGGGCCCGGGAACGGGTGGCGGTAGACCATCTCGCGCGGCAGGCCGAGCTCGACGCCGATGCGGCGGACTTCGTCCTTGAACAGCTCGCGCAACGGTTCAACCAGCTTGAGCTTCATGTGCTCCGGCAGGCCGCCCACGTTGTGGTGGCTCTTGATGACGTGGGCCTTGCCCGTCTTGCTGCCGGCGGATTCGATGACATCCGGGTAGATCGTGCCCTGGGCCAGCCACTTCACGCCTTCGAGCTTGGCTGATTCCTCATCGAAGATCTCGATGAACAGGCGGCCGATGATCTTGCGCTTGGCTTCCGGGTCTTCCACGCCGGCCAGCGCATCGAAGTAGCGCTGCTTGGCATCCACGCGGATGACGTGCACGCCCATGTGCTCGGCCATGGTCGACATGACCTGGTCGCCTTCCTGGTAGCGCAGCAGGCCGGTATCGACGAACACGCAAGTGAGCTGGTGGCCGATCGCCTTCTCCAGCAGCGCGGCGACCACGGAGGAATCGACGCCACCGCTCAGGCCCAGCAGCACCTTGTCGGAGCCGACCTGCTCGCGGACGCGGGCGACGGCATCTTCGATGATGTGCGCGGCGTCCCACAGGGTGGCCGAGCCGCACAGGTCGATCACGAAGCGGCGCAGCAGCTCCATACCCTTCTTGGTGTGGGTCACTTCCGGGTGGAACTGCAGGCCGTAGAAGCGGCGCTCGTCATCGGCCATGGCGGCCAGCGGCAGGCTCGGCGTCGCAGCGGTGGCGCGGAAACCGTCCGGCAGCTTGGTGACGCGATCGCCGTGCGACATCCACACGCCGAGCGCTTCGCCATCGGCCATCACGTTATCGAACAGGCCACACGAGGCAAACGTGACGGTCGCCGGGCCGAACTCGCGATGGTGGCCGGCTTCGACCTTGCCGCCGAGCTGCTCGGACATCGTCTGCATGCCGTAGCAGATACCGAGGACGGGCACGCCCAGCTCGAACACGACCTGCGGTGCGCGCGGCGAGTTATCTTCGGTCACCGATTCCGGGCCGCCCGAGAGGATGACGCCGCGCGGATTGAAGCCGCGGATCTCGTCCGGCGCGTGGTCCCAGGCCCACACTTCGCAATAGACACCGATCTCGCGGATGCGGCGGGCGATCAGCTGCGTGTACTGCGAGCCAAAGTCGAGGATGAGGATCTTGTCGCTATGGATATCGGTCATCGGTACGGCCTGCAGTGGAATTCGGTAGGGCAAAAAGCAGAACGCCCACTGCGAGCGGGCGTCCTGGGTCCACCTGGAAGAGCGCCTGGCGGCGTCAGTCCAGGCGGTAGTTAGGCGCTTCCTTCGTGATCTGCACATCGTGCGGGTGCGCTTCGCGCACGCCGGCACCCGTGACCTTCACGAACTGGGCCTTCTGGTGGATCTCGTCGATATTGGCCGTGCCCATGTAACCCATGGAAGCGCGCAGGCCACCCATCAGCTGATGGATGATGTTGCGCATCTGGCCACGGTACGGCACGCGACCTTCGATGCCTTCGGGCACCAGCTTGTCGGCGTCCGCTTCATCCTGGAAGTAGCGATCCTTCGAGCCCAGCTGCATGGCACCGATGGAACCCATGCCGCGGTAGCTCTTGTAGGAACGGCCCTGGAACAGCTCGACTTCGCCCGGGGATTCCTCGGTACCGGCGAACATGGAGCCGAGCATCACCGAGGATGCACCGGCGGCCAGCGCCTTGGGGATATCGCCCGAGTAGCGGATGCCGCCATCGGCGATGAGCGGGATTTCGCCCTTCAGCGCGGTGGCGACCAGGTCGATGGAGGTGATCTGCGGCACGCCGATACCGGTGACGATGCGGGTGGTGCAGATGGAGCCCGGGCCCACGCCGACCTTCACTGCATCGACGCCGGCATCGAGCAGCGCGCGCGCCGCTTCGCCCGTGACGATGTTGCCGGCGATGACCTGCACCTGGGGGTAGCGCTTCTTCACCCAGCCGGCGCGATCGATCACGCCCTGCGAATGGCCGTGCGCGGTATCGACCACGATGACATCCACGCCGGCGGCCACGAGGGCCTCGACGCGCTGCTCGGTATCGCCACCCACGCCGACCGCGGCGCCAACCACCAGGCGCTCGTGCGAATCCTTGGCGGCATTGGGGTTATCGCGGGCCTTCTGGATGTCCTTCACCGTGATGAGGCCACGGAGTTCGAACGCGTCGTTGACGACCAGGACCTTCTCGATGCGGTTCTTGTGCAGGAGCTGGAGCACTTCGTCCTGCGAGGCGCCTTCGCGCACCGTGATGAGGCGCTCTTCGCGCGTCATGATGTTGCGGACCGGATCATCGTGCTTGCGCTCGAAGCGCGTATCGCGGCCGGTGACGATGCCGACGAGGCGGCCACCGTCGACGACGGGCACGCCGGAGATGTTGTGTGCGCGGGTCAGCGCGATGACATCGCCAATGGAGGTATCCGGGCCCACGGTGATCGGGCTCCGGATGACGCCGGCTTCGAACTTCTTCACCAGGGCCACTTCGGCGGCCTGCTGGGCGGGCGTAAGGTTCTTGTGGATGATGCCGATGCCGCCGTTCTGGGCCATGGTGATGGCCAGGCGGGCTTCGGTCACGGTGTCCATGGCGGCGGACACGATGGGTATATTCAGGCGCAGGCCGCGCGTGAACCGCGTTGAGGTATCCACATCACGGGGAAGTACCGTGGAGTGGCCGGGAACCAGGAACACGTCATCGTAAGTGAGTGCCTCGGCAAGGATGCGCATAGCATTAGTCCCGCGAGTAAATCACGCCATTATACCCCGCATTGCACAAATGCGACAGGGGGTGCGTCAAGCTGACCGCAAAACCCCCATATGTTGTGGATGAGGGTGTTTGGCCGTACGCATGGCTGCACCGCTTATCGCACGCAAGCGCGCTCCTACAACTGGGCGTCCAGGGCGTCGGCAGCTTCGAGGGTGTTTTCCATCAGGGTGGCCACGGTCATGGGGCCCACACCGCCGGGTACCGGGGTGATCCACGAGGCGCGTTCGGCGGCTGGCGCGAATTCGACATCGCCCACCAGGCGCCCATCTTCCAGGCGATTGATGCCCACATCGACAACCACGGCGCCCGGCTTGACCCATTCGCCCTTGACCAGGCCCGGCTTACCGGCGGCCACGACCAGGATGTCGGCCTGGCGAACAAAGCTTTCCAGATCCTGCGTGAACTTGTGGCAGCAAGTTACTGTACAACCTGCAATTAGTAGTTCAAGCGCAAGCGGACGACCCACGTGGTTGGACACACCGACGATGACAGCATGGCGGCCACGGACAGGACGATCCGTGTGGCCCAGCAGCGTCATCACGCCCTTGGGCGTGCACGGGCGCAGACCAAAGCGACGCAGGGCCAGGCGGCCGACGTTCACGGCCTGGAAGCCATCGACATCCTTGCGGGCATCGATGCGGTCGACCAGCGCGTCCTCATCGATGTGATCCGGCAGCGGCGACTGCACGAGGATGCCGTGCACGGCCGGATCGGCGTTGAGGTTATCGATGAGCGCGAAGAGCTCTTCCTGCGATGTTTCCGCAGGAAGGTCATAACCGAACGACTCGAAGCCGACGTGCTGGCAAGCGCGGCGCTTGTTCTTCACGTACACCGCGGAAGCCGGATCGGTGCCGACCAGCACGACGGCAAGGCCCGGCTTGCGGCGACCTTCCGCGACGCGCTTGGCCACGCGCAGGCCGATGTGATCAAGCAATTCGTGGGCGATGCGCTTGCCGTCGAGGATACGTGCCGTCATGGAAAGTTCGCCCTGCGAAAAGCGTTGCATTATCCGTGATTTAATGGGGAATGACCATTGATACCGTGCCCTACCCACATGACCTGACCGATGGCGTGGTGCGCCTTCGCGCCTACCGCGACGACGATGCCGAAGCCCTGGCCGAGGCCGTACGCGAATCGGTCGCCACCGCCGGCGCATGGCTCAGCTGGGCGCGCGCAGACTACGACACGGCGACGGCGCAGGATTGGATCCGGTTGTGCAAACAGGCATGGCTCTTGGGCGACGGGTTCGAAATGATCATCGTCGATGCCCACACCGATCACTTCCTGGGCGGCATGGGCGTGAACCAGCGCAACCGCGAGCACCGCTTCGCGAACCTGGGTTATTGGGTGCGCGAGAGTGCGCAGGGCCGGGGCATTGTCACCCGCGCCGGCAAGCTGGCCTTGCGCTGGGCGTTTGAGGTGGCAGGTGTGAGCCGCATGGAGATTGTCGCGGCGCACGACAACCTGCCGAGCCGTCGGGCCGCCGAACGCATCGGAGGTCGTTTCGAAGGAATGTTACGCAACCGATTGGTTATCAACGATAACGAAGTAGATGCCGCGATGTATTCCGTCATTCCCGCAGACCTGTAGGAGCCCACCCTGTGGGCGACCGCTCTCGCGAAAGCGCCCCAAGACCTGAAGCGCCATCTCGAAAAGATGTCGCCCACAGGGTGGGCTCCTACAGGTTCGCGGCGCACATGCGCTCGAGGTCGGTGTACCCCTCGAAGCGCGCATCGGGCCCGCAACCGGGGCACGCCGGATCGCGGCGCAGGGTGAGCTCGCGGAAGCGCATGGCAAGGGCATCGTACGTCAGCAGGCGGCCAACCAGCGGCTGGCCAAGCCCGAGCACCAGCTTGATGGCTTCGGTCGCCTGCACCAGGCCCAACGTGCCCGGCAGCACCCCAAGCACCCCTGCCTCCGCACAATTGGGCGCATCCGCCGCGGAAGGCGGCTCGGGGAACAGGCAGCGGTAGCACGGCGAATCCTCGCGGCGCGGGTCGAACACGCTGGCCTGGCCGGTGAACCGCTCGATGGCTGCATAGACCATCGGAATGCCCAGGCGCCGCGTCGCCGCCGCCAGCAGGTAACGCGTGGCGAAGTTGTCCGCGCCATCCACGACCACGTCGTGGCCGCGGATGAGCGTCTCGACGTTTTCCGCGCGAAGGCGGTCCGCCACCACCTCAACCTGCACCCGTGGATTCAACGCCAACAGCGTCATGCGGGCGGATTCGGCCTTGCCCATCCCTACCCGCGCATCGGCATGCACAACCTGGCGGTGCAGGTTCGAACGCTCCACGCGGTCATCATCGATCACCGTGATGTGGCCGATGCCGGCGGCGGCGAGGTAAAGCAACGCCGGGGCACCCAGGCCGCCTGCGCCGATCACGACGATGCGAGCCGAGGAGAGTGTTGCCTGACCCGCTTCACCGACCTGCGGTAACAGGATCTGGCGGCTGTAACGCTCGGTGGCGTCGCTATCAAGGGCTCCCGCGCTAACGGGAAGGCCTGCCGCCTTCCAGGCGGCCATGCCGCCCGCCACGGAGTGCACCCGGCGGTAGCCCATGCGCTGCAAGGCCTCGCCAGCCAGCAGCGAGCGCTGGCCACTGCCGCACAGCAACAGCACATCGCGATCACGATCCGGCTCGATCTGCTCGATACGCAGCTCCAGGAACCCACGCGAGAGGCCTACGGCGCCGGCAGGCGATCCCGTAGCCCGCTCATTATCCTCACGCACATCGACCAGCAAGGCCCCACCCAACTGGCGGGCCAGCGCCTCGGTCGAGGTGATTTCAGGGACGCGACCGCGCAGGTCTTCCAACCAGCGTTCGCGATCGAGGCCTTCGGTCATGGCGGGCACCTTTATCAAGGTGCGGCGCGCTTACTTGTCGCGCCGCTTCGCGTTGCGGATCAGGCGCTGGCGCTTGCGCGCCTGGCTGGCAGTCAACACGTTCTTCTTGCCGGCAAACGGGTTTTCACCATCGCGGAAGTCGATACGGATCGGCGTGCCTTCCATCTTGTAGCGCTTGCGGAAAAAGTTTTCCAGATAACGGCGGTATGCCGGCGCGATGTGCTTCGTGCGGCTGCCGTGGATGACGATGGTGGGCGGGTTGTTTCCACCCGGGTGCGCGTAACGCAGCTTCGGCGCATGGCCGCGAACCAGCGGCGGCTGGTAAGCCTCGTAAGCCTTCTCCACCGCACGAGTCAGGTCGCTGGCGGTCAGCTCCTTGGTCGCGGAGGCATGGGCGCGTACCACGGCACGCATCAGCTCGCGCATGCCCGAACCGTGCAGCGCCGAAATAAAGACGATCTTGGCCCAGTCCGCGAACTGCAGGCGGCGCTCGAGCGCCTGTACCGTCTGGTCGCGCTGGTACGCGTCAAGGCCATCCCACTTGTTCACCGCCACGACCAGCGCGCGACCTTCCTCGATCACGTGGCCGATCAGGGTGAGGTCCTGGTCTGCCAGGTTCTCGCGCGCATCGATCATGATGACCGTGACTTGCGCGGCCGAGATCGACTGCAGGGTCTTGATGACGCTGAACTTCTCGACGGCCTCCTCGACGCGGGCCTTGCGGCGCACGCCAGCGGTATCGATCAGGGTGTAGCGCTTGCCGTCACGCTCGAGCGGCACGCGAATGGGATCGCGCGTGGTGCCGGCCAGATCGGACACGATCAGGCGGTCTTCGCCCAGCAGGCGGTTGATCAGCGTGGACTTGCCGGCGTTCGGGCGGCCAACGATGGCCACGCGGATGCCCTGCTCTTCCAGCGGGATGCGGCCTTCGGCCTCTTCATCCTCGTCGGGCGGCAGGTGCGGCATGATCTGCAGGATGAGCTTGTCGACGCCACGATTGTTCGCGGCCGACATCGGCATGGTTTCCGCCACGCCGAAACGGGCGAACTCGCCCATGGCGGAAGGCTCATCGACGCCATCGGTCTTGTTGACCGCGACAATGATCGGCTTGCCGCTGCGACGCAGCTCGCTGAGGATGCTGGCATCCAGGGGCAGGATGCCGTCACGGGCATCGACGACGAACACGAGCAGGTTCGCTTCGGCAATCGCCAGGCGAACCTGCTGCGCGGTCAGGCCTTCAATGCCTTCCTCACTGCCGGAAAGGCCACCGGTATCGACCACCACGAACGGACGCTCGCCGACATGGCAAACGCCGTAGTGGCGGTCACGGGTGACACCGGGCATATCAGCGACAAGAGCATCCCTGCTACGCGTCAGCGCATTGAATAGGGTCGACTTACCGACGTTGGGGCGGCCGACCAGGGCGATGACGGGCAACATGGGAGTAGCTAAGGTCCTTCAGTAAATCAATGAGCGACGCGGTACGCGCCGACGTGGCCTTCCACGTCTTCCACGTACACGGTGTCGCCGGAAACCACCGGCTGCGCACGAATGGCCTTCTTCGACAGGCGCTCGCGGCCGACGATCTTGCCGTCGCTATCGTTCAGCCAGTGAATGTGGCCATCCAGGTCACCGACGACCACATAGTTACCCTGTGCGGCCGGCGCGGTCACCCAGCGCCACTTCAGGGCATCGTTCTTCCAGATGTTGGCGCCGCTGCTCTTGTCGAACGCGAACACCTGGGAGGTATCGTCCGCGCCGAACACCGAGTTGTCGTGCACGTCGATCGAGGTGAACGTCGAGAACTTGTGGTTCCACAGCGGGCGACCGCTGGGGCCGTCGAACGCAGCCAGGTCACCATGGTAGGCCGCGCCATACAGCGTGCTGCCGTCAAGCGTGATGGCGCCATCGGCGTCGTTCAGGCGATCGATTTCGGTACGGCCTTCGCCGCTGGCGAGGGTCTGTTCCCAGAGCTTTTCGCCGTTATCCAGGCGGATGGCGACCAGCTTGCCGGCATCGCTGCCCATGAACACGACACCATTGGCGACGAGCAGGCGGCCATTGCCGCGCAGGCTGAGCAGCGGCACCTGGGACTGATCGTAGACCCAACGACGCTCACCGGTCTTCGCATCGAGACCATACACGCGGCCATCGTTGCAACGGACCACGACCAGGTCGTTCACGACGACCGGGGCGGTAACGACCTCGGAGGAGACTTCAGCTGCCCAGCGGCGCTCGCCATCCTTCGCACCCATGGCATACACGTGGCCATCGAGCGTACCGACGGCAAGCAGGTCGCCGCTCACACCCGGGCCGCCGGCGAAACGCGAATCCTCGCGCTTGTCGTCGCCCCAGCCGAACCAGCCGTGCTGGCGGATGCTCTTGGACCACAGCGTCTTGCCGCTGGTGGCATCGAACGCGGCGATCTTGCCATCGGTGCTGGCGGCATAGACCACGCCATCGACCACGGCCGGACGCATGCGGATGCCGGATTCGGCGGCGCCGT
Source organism: Luteibacter aegosomatissinici (assembly GCF_023078495.1). Lineage (NCBI taxonomy): Bacteria > Pseudomonadati > Pseudomonadota > Gammaproteobacteria > Lysobacterales > Rhodanobacteraceae > Luteibacter > Luteibacter aegosomatissinici. The sequence goes on from NZ_CP095742.1 coordinate 2,533,077, forward strand.
CACCGACGCTGTTCTTCCACAGGCGTTCTACCTTGATGGACGGCTCGAACTTCTTGTCGAGCGGGGTCGGCGGTTCGACGTTTTCCTTCTTGAACGAATGGCAGCCGGCCACAGCGGCCAGCGACGAAGTCAACGCGATTGCCCAGAAACGTTTCATGCACCCTGCTTCCCGGCCACAGCCAGATCATCGAGTTTGGTTTGAACCACACCGCGTTGCGGTGCGCTGTCGCCCATGGCGGCGATCGCCGCCTCGTAGGCCTTGCGAGCGTCGTCCTGGCGTCCCAGCTTGACCAGCACATCGCCGCGGAGTTCCTGTGCGGAGGCCGCAAAGTTCTTGCCCGGCAGCGCATCGAGCGCCGTAAGCGCTTCCTGCGCCTTGCCCTGGGCGTACTTCAACTGCGCCACGCGCAGGCTCACGAGAGCCTTGAGCGTCTCATCCTTGGCGTGGGCCTGGGCCCAGTCGAGATCGCCCGCGGCCTTGTCGAACTGGCCTGCCAGCACGTTGCGCTGCGCGCGCTCACTGGCGGCGAACACGGCCCACGCCGTATCCGAGTACTCCTTCATCAGGGTCTCGGTGCGGACATCGGATTCGGTGGTCTTGTTGATCGCAGCGGCGGCCTGGAGCGCGCTGTACTCGCCAGCGGCAGCCTGCTCATGGTTGGCGCGGTGCGACTTCCACTGCTGCCAGCCAAAGATGAGCACCAGGCCGAGGGCGATGCCAACGGCGATGGAAACGCCGTTCTTGCGGAGCCACTGCTGGACGCGTTCGCCCTGTTCGTAATCGTCGTAAACGTCGAATGCCATGCAATCACCCACTGCGCCCAAAACGCAGCAAACCTTGGAGGAAACGGGACCGAGCCGGCCGTCCGGGGACGGCCGCGCGGATCAATAGGCAAGGATACCCGAAAAGCGCCGCAAGGCGGCGCCGGGTCAATCAGTAGGCGACCGGCGCGGCCTTGCCATCACGCACATCCACCCGGAAACGGGCGACGTTGGCGCGGCGGAAGGTTTCGATGGGCACCGGCTGACCATCCACCGAGGCCTGGGCCCCGTTGGCATTACCGATACGCACATCGAGGGCGCTATCGCTGTGGTACGACTTCTGCGTACCGGCAGGAAGGATGCCGTACTCAAGGCGCTGGCCCGCGGCATCGGTCACTTCCACCCAGCTGGCCGCCGGGAGGTTGAGCGTCAGGTCGTGGCCCCCCTGGCCAGCAACCGCTGCCGCCGGGGCGGCCGCGCTGGTAGCCAGCGGGGTCTTCGACGCACTGTGGTCCAGCGGCGGGAACATGGCCATGCTCGCCAGCACGGGCTGCTGGTCTTCCGGATGCGCTTCAGCCGGCGTAGCGGCCTGCGGCTGCGCCGCCGATGCGATCACCGTGGCGCTGCTCGAGGAAGCCGCCGGGGCATCCTGCTGGGCCACCGGCGTGGCATCCAGCGGCGCAAGGCGCGGCATGTCGCGATCGAGCGTGCCACGCACGCCCAGCCACACCATGGGCACCACGATGATCGCGGTGAGCACGACATAGGTCGCGGCCGTGACATAGCGCTCGAGCAGGTAGCGCGAGTGCGACACACCACCCGTGACCACCAGGTCGGGCTGGCGCTGGGCCGGCGCCAGGCGCGACAGCTCGGCCTTGATGGCCTCGTCATCCACGCCGACGTGGCGACCGTACTTGGTCAGGTAGCCACTGAGGTAAACCTGGTAATCGATACCACCGTACTCGCCGGCCTCAAGCTGGCGCAGCAGGCGCACAGGCAGGCGCAGGGCCTGGCCACATGCCTCGATGGTGTAGCCACGCGCCTCGCGCGCGGCACGCAGGCGGGACCCGAAATGGTCCTCGTGCGCGTGATCGATCAGGACGCGGCCACCATCGGCGGCCTGGGAATCAGTCTGCGGGTCCATGGCGTCCTCCCTGTGTTTAAAGGGCTCGATGCCGGCGAACAGATCCTGTTCGCGTCCGTCGCGACCGTTGGAATTCGACGATGCAGTGGTCATTGACGTGCAGTGGCTTCGAGAGCGTGCGCGGGTTCCGAATCCGGGAACTTTTCACGCAGGCGTTTGGCATAGTCCTGGGCAACCTCCCCGTTGCCCAGACGGAGCTCGATATCGTGACCGAGCTTCAACGCATCGGGGCTGGCCACGCCCAGCGCGTCGAAACGCTGGAGAAATGCCCTTGCCCGAAATGCATCGTTCTTAAGGTACAACACGTTCGCCATTTGAAACAGGGCGTCCGGGTTCTTCGGATTGCGATCGAGCGCCTTGCGCAGATAAACCTCGGCGGCGCCGTAATCCTGGGCCTTCATTTCGCACGTGCCGGCATTCGATAGCGCGACATCGGGCGTGGCGTAGAAGGGATCGGCAAGCGCGCGATCAAAATAAGGCTTGGCGTCGGCGGCACGACCCTGCTTGCACAGGAAAACGGCCAGGTTGTTGTTCGCATCGCCCTTCTTCGGGTCGAGCTCTACCGCCTTGCGGTACTGGACTTCGGCATTCGCCGGATCGTTGATGCGCTCGTAAAGCACGCCGAGCACGGTATGCGCCGGGGCGTAGGTGGGGTCGAACTGCACGGCCTTGTTGAGCTTGTCCATGGCACCCTCAAGGTTGCCCTGCTCCATGTACTTCGTGCCCAGATCGGTATGGACTTCAGCGCCGTGCCGGCGCTCATCCGCCTTGGTGTCCTGCTTCAGCCGCGCGCCGGGGCCATCACCACCGGTCGTCACGCAGCCAGCGCACGCCATCGCGAGCGCCGCCAGCATCCCCCACCGCTCAAGCCGCATTCACTACCCCTTCCTCGAGTTTCTTGCGGAACTCCGCCTGCCGGCGGGTACGGTCCACCACCTGCCCCTTCAGCTGGCCACAGGCGGCATCGATATCGTCGCCGCGGGTGCGGCGCAGCATGGTAAGCACACCGGCGTTCAACAACTGGGTCTGGAACGCGCGGATTTCTTCCGGCTCGGAGCGCTCGAAGCGCGTGCCCGGGAACGGATTGAACGGAATGAGGTTGACCTTGTTGGCACCCGGCAGGCGGCGCATGAACTTGATCAGCTGGCGCGCATGCTCGGGGCGGTCGTTCACACCCTTCATAAGGGTGTACTCGAACGTGATGGTCGTGCGCGGCGCGCGGCGGATGTAGCGCTCGCACGCCCCGGCCAGCTCGGCCAGGTTGTAGCGCTTGTTCAGCGGCACGAGTTCGGTCCGCAGTTCATCGTTGGCCGCGTGCAGCGACACGGCCAGCGAGACATCGCTCTCGGCCGAGAGCTTGTCGATCATGGGCACCAGGCCCGCCGTGGAAAGCGTGACGCGCTTGCTGGCCAGGCCGAAGCCCAGGTCATCGCGCATCAGGCTCATGGCCTTCACCACGTTATCGAAATTGAGCAGCGGCTCGCCCATGCCCATCATCACCACGTTGGTGATGCGGCGCTGCTGGTGCGTGACGTTGCCCAGGAATTTGGCCGCCACCCACATCTGGCCAATGATCTCGGCCGTCGACAGGTTGCGGGAAAAACCCTGCGTTGCCGTGGAGCAGAACTGGCAGTTCAGGGCGCAGCCCACCTGGGAGGACACGCACAGCGTGCCGCGGGTGGGCTCCGGGATATACACGGTCTCGATGGCGTTGCCGCCATCCATGCCGAGCAGCCACTTGTGGGTACCGTCGACCGCGCCCTTTTCGAACACGGTGGACGGCGGCCCGACATAGCAGCTGGCATTGAGCTTTTCGCGAAGGGCCTTGCCGACATCGGTCATGTTCTCGAACTTGTCTTCGAGACGGTGGTAGATCCACTTCATGACCTGGTCCGCGCGGTACGGCTTCTCACCCAGGCTGGCGAAGAAATCGCGCAGGCCCTGGCGATCGAAGTCGAGCAGGTTGACCTTGTCGGCAGGCGTATTCACGGCAGTTCTCAGTGCGAAACGACGTCCGAGTCGTTGAAGAAGTACTTAATTTCGTTGGCGGCGTTCTCGAGCGAATCCGAGCCATGGACGGCGTTGGCATCGATCGACTCGGCGAAGTCGGCGCGGATGGTGCCGGCAGCCGCTTCCTTCGGGTTGGTGGCGCCCATGAGGTCACGGTTCTTGAGCACCGCGCCTTCGCCTTCCAGCGCCTGGATCATCACCGGGCCGGAGATCATGAACTCGACCAGCGCGCCGAAGAACGGACGCTCCTTGTGGACGGCGTAGAAGCCTTCGGCCTCTTCGCGGGTCAGCTGCTTCATCTTGGCGGCCACGATCTTGAGGCCGGCCTTTTCAAAACGGGCCAGGATTTCGCCAATGACGTTCTTCTTGACGGCGTCCGGCTTGATGATCGAAAGGGTGCGCTCCAGCGCCATACGGGTACTCCGGGAAAGGATTGAAGAAACAGATAATGCCGAGGCCCGTCAGGACGCCCGGTGAAAGTTTGATGGCAAAGCCGTCAGGAATGACTGACTTAGCTCACGAATTCTTGACGGATTCTAGCTCATTCGCAAGCTGATTGCAGGCTTGTGCAGCGCACATTGACCACCAAATCAGGGCAGGCGTATTCTCAAACGATCGTTTGATTCAAACTGACCCCGCCGGAGTGGCCCGCCATGACCCCTGCCCCTTATGCCTCACGTGAGCGCAGTACGAAGGAACGGATCCTGGGCGCCGCCGAGGCCCTGTTTGCCACCCACGGGTTTGCCGGGGCCTCGCTCCGCCAGGTCACCGCCGCCGCCCGGGTGAACCTGGCCGCGGTGAACTACCATTTCGGCTCCAAGGACAAGCTCATCGAAGAGGTGTTCCGCCGCCGCCTGGACGAGCTGAACAGCCGCCGCCTGGCCGCGCTGCACCGTCTCGCCGGCAAGGAAGACACCTCGCTGGAGGATGTCCTGGACGCCTACATACGGCCTGCGCTGGACCTGTCGCGCACCGACGGCGGCGGCGCCGCGTTCGTCCGCGTGCTGGCCCGGGCCTACGCCGAGCACAACGAGACCCTGCGCCGGTTCCTCTCCGAGAACTACGGCCACATCCTGCGCCAGTTCGCCAGCGAATTCGCCCGCCTGCTGCCTGGGCTGGCCAAGGAAGACATCTACTGGCGCCTGGATATCGTGACCGGCGCGCTGACCTACGCCATGGCCGACTTCGGCATCATCCAGCGCAAGAGCGATGTCGCCGAGCGCGACCACCGCGAAGCCGCCGCCGAACACCTTATCCAGTTCGCCGCCGCCGGCATGCGCAACCCATCCGTTTCGAACGCCCCGGCCAGCCGCTGAGCTGGCCGGGACGACTATTTGCACCCTGGAGATCACCATGACCGCAACACCGCTACGCATTCGCAAGGCCGCGGTACTCGGCGCCGGCGTCATGGGCGCGCAGATTGCCGCGCACCTGACGAACGCCAACGTGGAAACCGTCCTGTTCGACCTGCCCGCCAAGGAAGGTCCGAAGAGCGGTATCGCCCTCAAGGCCATTGCCAACCTGGCCAAGCTCTCGCCGGCCCCGCTGGCTGAGAAGTCGCTGGGCGCCGCGATCATCCCTGCCAACTACGAAGACGACCTGGCCCAGCTGGCCGATGTGGACCTGGTGATCGAGGCGATCGCCGAGCGCATGGACTGGAAGCTGGACCTGTACCAGAAGATCGCGCCGCACGTGTCGAAGACCGCCGTGCTGGCCAGCAACACGTCCGGCCTGTCGATCAATGGCCTGGCCGAGGCACTGCCGGAAGAGATGCGCCACCGCTTCACCGGCGTGCATTTCTTCAACCCGCCGCGCTACATGCACCTGGTGGAGCTGATCCCGACCCGGCTGACCGATGGTGCCGTCCTCGAAGGGCTTGAGGCATTCCTCACCACCACCCTGGGCAAGGGCGTGGTGTACGCCAAGGACACCCCGAACTTCATCGGCAACCGCATCGGCGTCTTTTCGATGCTGTCGACCATGTTCCACACCGAGCAGTTCGGCCTGGGCTTCGACACCGTCGATGCCCTGACCGGCCCGGCCATCGGCCGCCCGAAGAGCGCTACGTTCCGCACCGCCGATGTGGTGGGCCTGGATACGCTCGCCCACGTGGTCAAGACCATGGGCGATACCCTGCCCGATGACCCGTGGCACAAGTACTTCCAGCCGCCGGTGTGGCTGAAGGGCCTGATCGACAAGGGCGCCCTCGGCCAGAAGACCGGCGCGGGCTTCTACCGCAAGGCCGGCAAGGACATCGTGGTGCTCGACCTGCAGAAGCAGGATTACCGCCCATCCGAAGGCAAGGCCTCCGATGAAGTCGCCGCCATCCTCGCGATCAAGGATCCGGCCGAGAAGTTCGCGAAGCTGCGTGCCTCCGCCGATCCGCAGGCGCAGTTCCTGTGGGCCGTGTTCCGCGACCTGTTCCATTACACCGCCTTCCACCTGGCCGATATCGCCGAGACCGCGCGTGATGTCGACTTCGCCATCCGCTGGGGTTACGGCTGGAAGCTGGGTCCCTTCGAGATCTGGCAGTCGGCTGGCTGGCAACAGATCGCAGGCTGGATCGCGGAAGATATCGCCGCCGGCAAGACCATGAGCAGCGCCCCGCTGCCGGCATGGGTGACCGACGGCCGCACCGGCGTGCACGGCAAGGCCGGCTCGTACTCGGCCAGCGCCAACGCCGACAAGCCGCGCTCCACCCACCCGGTCTACGCCCGCCAGGCGTTCCCGGATCCGATCCTCGGTGAAAAGTTCGACCAGGGCACCACGGTGTGGGAGAACGATGGCGTGCGCCTGTGGACCAGCGGCGACGACATCGGCGTGATCTCGTTCAAGACCAAGATGCACACGGTGAACGACCACGTGCTCGACGGTATCCAGCACGCCATCGGCCTGGCGGAGCAGCAGTTCCGCGGCGTGGTGCTTTGGCAGCCCTCGGAGCCGTTCTCGGCAGGTGCCGATCTCAAGGGCGCGCTGGGCCTGCTGCAGGCGGGCAAGCTGGCTGAGTTCGAAGCGATGGTGGCGAACTTCCAGGCCACCAGCATGCGCATCAAGTACTCGCTGGTACCGGTCGTGGCGGCCGTGCGTGGCCTTGCCCTGGGTGGCGGCTGCGAGTTCCAGATGCATTCGGCCCGCACGGTCGCGGCGCTGGAGAGCTACATCGGCCTCGTCGAGGCGGGCGTCGGCCTGCTCCCGGCGGGTGGTGGACTGAAGGAGCTGGCGGTGCGCGCTGCGCAGGCCAACCCGGAAGATCCGTTCGAATACCTGAAGAAGGTGTTCGAGACCGTCGCCATGGCCAAGGTATCGACCAGCGCACTCGAGGCCAAGACCCTCGGCCTGCTGCGCAAGGAAGACATCGTGGTCTTCAACGCCTACGAACTGCTGCACGTAGCGAAGGCCCAGGCACGGGCGATGGCCGAATCCGGCTACCGCCCACCGATGCCGGCGCGCGCCATCCCGGCTGCGGGCGATACCAGCACGGCCACGTTCAAGGCCAACCTGGCGAACATGGCCGAGGGTTACTTCGCCTCGCCGCACGACATCAACATCGCCAGCCGCATCGCCGACACGCTTTCGGGCGGCCGGATCGAGCGCGGCTCCGCCGTGGATGAAGAGTGGCTGCTCGCCCTGGAGCGCAAGCACTTCGTCGAGCTGGCCCAGACCGAAAAGACCCAGGCCCGTATCGCCCACACGATGACGACCGGCAAGCCGCTGCGTAACTGACGCGACCCGCGCTCTAGCCAACGACCTGCCCACTTATCAGGAACCACCCCATGAGCAAGCAAGTGCAAGACGCCTACATCGTCGCCGCCACCCGCACACCGGTTGGCAAGGCGCCGCGCGGCGTATTCCGCAACACCCGCCCCGATGACCTGCTCGCCCACGTGATCCGTGGCGTCATGGAGCAGGCGCCCGGAATCGACCCGGCCCTGATCGCGGACGCGATCATCGGCTGCGCCATGCCCGAGGCCGAGCAAGGCATGAACGTGGCACGCATCGGCGTGCTGCTGGCCGGCCTGCCCGAGCAGGTGCCGGGCGTCACCATCAACCGCTTCTGCTCCTCCGGCGTGCAGGCTATTGCCATGGCCGCCGACCGCATCCGCCTGGGCGAAGCCAACCTGATGCTGGCCGGCGGCACCGAATCGATGAGCATGGTGCCGATGATGGGCCACAAGATCGCGATGAACCCCGCGATCTTCGAGAACGACGAAAACCGCGCCATCGCCTTCGGCATGGGCATCACCGCCGAGAAGGTGGCCGAGCGCTGGAAGGTCAGCCGCGAGGACCAGGATGCGTTCGCCCTGCAGTCGCACCAGAAGGCACTGGCTGCCATCCAGAACGGCGAATTCAAGGACGAGATCACCCCGTTCCAGCTCGATGACCGCTACCCGGACCTGAAGAACCGCACGGTGAAGGAAGACCGCCGCATCATCTCGATCGACGAAGGCCCGCGCGCCGACACGTCGCTCGAGGTGCTCGGCAAGCTGCGCCCGGTGTTCCGTAACGGCCAGTTCGGCGGCTCGGTCACCGCGGGCAACTCCTCGCAGATGTCCGACGGTGCCGGCGCCCTGCTGCTCGCCTCGGAGAAGGCGATCAAGGACTACGGCCTGACGCCGCTCGCCCGCTTTGTCGGTTTTTCGGTGGCCGGCGTGGCACCGGACATCATGGGCATCGGCCCGAAGGAAGCGATTCCCAAGGCGCTCAAGCAGACCGGCATCACCCAGGACCAGTTGGACTGGATCGAGCTCAACGAGGCCTTCGCGGCCCAGGCGCTGGCGGTCATCCGTGACCTCGGCCTGGATCCGTCGAAGGTGAACCCGCTGGGCGGTGCCATCGCCCTCGGCCACCCGCTGGGCGCCACCGGCGCCGTCCGCGCGGCCACGCTGATCCACGGCCTGCGCCGCCGCAAGCAGAAGTACGGCATGGTGACCATGTGCATCGGCACCGGCATGGGCGCCGCCGGTATCTTCGAAGCGCTGTAAACGGCAATCCCACGTCACCGCAGCCGCGGTGACTGCCCAAAATCTGTAGGAGCGCGCTTGCGCGCCATCCGCCGGCAGGCGGCCAGCCCGCCATCGCGTGCAAGCGCGCTCCTACAGATGCATGGTGAACCCATCGGCGGTAGGCTCCGGCCCATGCACGGTATCCACACCATCGACACCGGCTTCGGCCGCCCCGCGTTCGACGCCGCCTACCTGGTGGTGGAACACGGGCGCGGCGCCATCATCGATAGCGGAACAACGCACTCCGTGCCGCGCTTCCTGGATGCGATCCAGGCGGCCGACCTGAAGCCTGCGGATATCGATTGGGTAATCCTCACCCACGTCCACCTGGACCACGCCGGCGGCGCTGGCGAGTTGATGCGACATCTGCCGAACGCCATGCTCGCAGTACACCCGCGCGGTGCGCGGCACATGATCGATCCTTCCGTACTGATCGCCGGCGCAGCGGGCGTCTACGGTGAAGAGGCTGTGCGTCGCGACTACGGCACCATCGTGCCGGTACCCGGGGATCGCGTCATCGAGGCCACCGACGGCTTCGTCGTCGACCTGGCAGGCCGCGCCCTGCTCTGCCTGGATACGCCGGGCCATGCGAAACACCACATCGCGATCCATGACGATCGTGCCAGCGCCTTCTTCACCGGCGATATCTTCGGGTTGTCCTACCGCGAGTTCGATACGGCGAACGGGCCATTCATCATCCCCACCACCTCCCCGGTGCAGTTCGACCCGGACGAAGCCCATGCCTCGATTGAGCGCCTGATGCGCTACGAGCCCCAGGCGATGTACCTCACCCATTACGACCGGGTGGAGGACGTCAAACGCCTGGCGCGCGACCTGCACGAGCAAATCGATGCCATGGTGGCCATCGCGAAGCGGCATGCGGCCGATCCGGACCGCGAGGCACGCATCGCCACCGAGTTCGCCGACCTGTACGTGGGCCGGGCGAAAAAGCACGGCGTGGACATGAGCCCCGACGACATCACCAGGCTGCTCAAGATCGACATCAAACTCAATGCACAGGGCATGATCGTGTGGCTCGATCGCATCGCGAAACGGTAGGAGCGCGCTTGTGCGCGATGGGCGCTCGCGGAAACCGGGATCGCGCGCAAGCGCGCCCCGACGATGGCTTGGCTAACCTTCCAGACGCGACTTGAACCAGTCGGCCAGCTCCATCTTCCAGTACGTTCCCTGCGCCGCCAGGTAACCGAAGGGCCGGTGCACCGGCTCCAGGCCGAACGCCGCATACGCCGGTACGGATTTCTCGCCCGAAGCGATGGCATCGGCCAGCGTCTCGCCGGCCGCGCAGGTGGGTGCCAGGCCATGGCCACCGAACGCCTGTGCATACCAGAGGCCATTACCGTGCGTTCCGACTTGCGGCATCTCATGCCGGGCGTAGCTCATGAGGCCCGACCACGCGTGCTCCACCTTCACGCCTTTCAATGAAGGGAACACCTTCGCCAGGTCGCGGGTAAGCAGCTTCTGCACGGCGCGCGGGCTGCGGTCACGTACCGAAATGCGCCCACCCCAGAGCAGCCGCGTGTCCGGCAGGGGCCGGTAATAGTCGAACGCAAAGCGCGTGTCATAAATGGCTGCTTGCGTCCGCAGGCACTCGGCGAGCCGAGGACCGAGCGGCTCCGTGACCATGACGTAGGTGGCGATCGGCAATACCGCACGATCGATCTCCCGATCGAGGCCCGCCAGGTAACCGCCGCACGCCAGCACGACGTTCGGGGTTTCGATCTCCGCATCGCCGATCCGCAGCAGCCAGCGTGGACCGCGGCGCTCCAGCATACGCACGCGCGAGCCCTCATGGATGGATACGCCGGCGGCCTCCGCCGCCTGGGCCAGGCCACGTGCGTACGCCAGCGGATCGATGTGGAACGCGTTTCGCTCGTACAGGCCATCGTGGTACCGCGGGCTGTGCACGAACGCATGCATGGCATCGGCAGGAATCCACTGCCACTCCGAGCCATAGCACTCGGCAAGGAGTTCCTGCCGCGCGCGGAGCAGGTTTGCATCGCGGAACCAGTTGGCCCACACGACTCCGGCATCCACCATGTCGCATTCAATGCCCAGCGTGGCGATGCGCTGGCGGATCAGGTTCACCGCGGATACGGTCCGGCCGTACAGATCCCGGGCGTGCGGCTCGCCCAGGGTGTTCAGCAGGGCGCGTTCGCCCAACGAATACCCCGCAAAGACGAATCCCCCGTTACGGCCTGATGCCCCAAAGCCGATCGTCTGCGCCTCAAGCAAGACCACATCGCGGACGCCACGGGCCACCAGGCCCAGCGCGGTGTTCAGGCCGGCAAAGCCCCCACCCACGACGACGACCGCCGCTTCCCGCTTGCCTTGCGGCGCAGGACGGGGCGTGGGAGCGGCTTGGCGGGCGTGGTACCACGACGCCATGTAAGGGAATCCTGACGAAACGGAGGGTCGTTGTACGACACGGCGCGGCCGCCGGGAAGACCCTGTGCGGGAGTATCATCCCTCGACACCTCCACGAAGCCTTCCGCATGAGCCTCACGCCTCCCATCGATTTGCAGCGCTGGATCGACGAGCACCGCGCCCTGCTCAAGCCCCCCGTCGGCAACAAGTGCATCGTGGATGGCGATTTCATCATCATGATCGTCGGCGGCCCGAACGCGCGCACCGATTACCACTACGATGAAGGGCCCGAGTTCTTCTACCAGCTCGAAGGCGAGATGGTGCTCAAGGTGCAGGACGATGGGGTGGCGAAAGATATCCCGATTCGGGCCGGCCAGGTGTTTTATCTACCGGCGCGCGTACCACACTCCCCCCAGCGCATGCCCAACTCGGTGGGCCTCGTGATCGAACGGCGCCGGGTCAACGGCGAGCGTGACGGGCTCATGTGGTTCTGCGAGAAGTGCAATACGAAGCTTTTCGATCGCTACTTCGAACTGAAGAGCATCGAATCGGACTTCCCGCCGGTATTCGATACCTTCTACCGCGACGAACAAGCCCGCACCTGCCCCAACTGCGGCACCGTACACCCGGCACCCGCCCGCTACGCCGAGGCGTAAGGCCCGCCTACCACCGCACTAGCGGGCCAGCCACTTGCGGGCCATGCGTCGCAGCGACTCGTCGCTCGCCTCATCCGTGGCTATGTCGGCGACCTGGCGCCAGGCCAGGCCCAGCGATTCCTCGTTCGCTGCGAAATCCTCCGAACCACGTGCCACCACCACGTAGCGCGCGTCGAAATGCCAGTGCGCCGGCTCAGCCCCGCGAGCGGGGATGACGTGCCGGTCGATATCGAACAGATGCGGCAGCACTTCCAGGTCGGTCAGCCCTGTTTCTTCCTCCGCCTCCCGTAGCGCGACACCTGCGAGATTCGCCTCGCCATCGGCGTGGCCGCCCGGCTGCAACCAGCGTTGCAGTTTGCGGTGGTGCATCAGCAGCACGCGCTGCCCATCCGCACTCACCAGCCATGCCGAGCCCGTGAAATGCCCTGCGAGCGTTTCGCGGTGGAACGGTTGCGCCTGGGTGGCGAGCCATTGGCTGAAATGCGCGACGTCAGCCTCGTCTGGATGGTGGTGTGCGTAAGCCGCCAGGGCGGAGGCAAGGGGAGCGAACGAAGGATCCATCAGGGAATTCCGATTGAACGTGAGCGTATTTTCGCACGCAATTTTCAGACAAATCCGATGTCGCCGGCTATCCGGCCCTCCCTAGCATGGCTGGGTGCGCAAGGAGCGCACCGACCTTCCCGCAGCCATACGGCTGCCCCATGCATGGAGCCGCGCATGTCACCGCGTTCACCTCGCCACACCGCCCGCCTTTTCGGCCTGTTGGCCCTTGTCCCAGCCACCACCTTCGCCAGCACCGATCAACCGGCCCTGAATTTCACCGGGCCCCTCGCCACGCCGGCGGTCAACACGCTCCCCGCCGGGATGCTCAACATCGAGCCATACCTCATCTATACCAATGCACGCGCCGCTTACGGCAATGCGGGCACGCGCCACACGCTGCCCGAGCATGCCCGCCAGTGGCACGTGGCGCTGCCCATGATTTACGGCCTGGGCGATTCGACCGCCGTGCAACTCACGCTCAGCGCAGCCCGCACCTCCACGCACAGCGGCCACACCGATGGTTTGCGCATGGGCGATACGGCCGTGAGGGTCCAGCAGCGCCTGACGGGGCCCGGCGCGGACGGCACGGGCTGGGTCTCTGCCGTTTCGATCGCGCAGCGTTTGCCTACGGGGCAGTACCACCACCTCAATACCAATCCGATGAACGGACTCGGCAGTGGCGTGGCCCGTACCACGCTGGCCTACGGCGTGCAGAAGCTGCAGCCGCTTGGTCATGGCCAGGCCCTGCGCTGGCGCGGCCAGGTCGCGTGGAGCCCATCGCCCGGCCGCATCCATGTGCACGGCCCCAGCGTCTACGGCACCAGCCGAGGCTTCCATGGAACGGTCCGCCAGGGGCAGGCATGGAACGCATCCGTGGCCGCCGAATACGCGCTCAACGGCCAGTGGGTACTGGTGGGCGAAGCGATCTTCAACCGCACCGGCACCGTGCATGTGGCCGGCCGCGACGGCAATCAGCACTACGGGCACCGCGACCACAAACCCAGCGAGGACCTGAGTCTCGCGCCGGCGGTGGAATACCACGTCAGCCCCACCCTCGGCCTCATCGCCGGCGTGCAGTTCACGGTCGCAGGCCGCAATGCGCCCGCGTACGTCGCACCGCAGGCTGCACTCAATATGGTGTTCTGACACACCGCACCCGTTCCATCACAACCGCCGTAAGTCATGGTGACTTCCGCCGCCCTCCGTGCAAGGCCTTGGAAGGCCTCGCAATGCAGCTTGTACGGCCGTGCCCCGCTGGGCTATGGTGCCGTGCCGACTCACCGGGGGCGGCGTTCCATGGCTGCCACGGCGGTCCCAATAATAAAGAGCACTTCCGGCAGTAGGGGAGACACATGTTGAAACACCTTTTCGCGACGCATCCCATCGAGGCCGCGCCGCACGTCGATGCAGGCGAGCATATTGAAACCGGCGCCCATGGCGATGCGGGCCTCAAGCGCGTCCTCACCGCAAAGCACCTGATCCTGCTGGGCATCGGCGCCGTGATCGGTGCGGGTATTTTCGTCATCACCGGCCAGGCGGCCGCGATGCACGCCGGCCCCGCCCTCGTCATCAGCTTCATCATCGCCGGCTTCGCCTGTGCACTGGCCGGCCTTTGCTACGCCGAGTTCGCAGCCATGCTGCCGGTCTCGGGCAGCGCCTACTCCTATTCTTATGCCACCCTCGGCGAATACGTCGCCTGGTTCGTCGGCTGGAACCTCGTCCTGGAATACCTGTTCGCGGCCGCCACGGTGGCGGCGGGCTGGTCCGGCTACTTCAACGAACTGCTCGGGCTGATCGGCGGCCTGATCGGTAGCGACATCACGCTGCCCAGCACGTTGTCCTCGGCGCCGTTCCAGTTCGTCGAAGGCCACATCCAGGCAACCGGCGCGCTCATCAACCTGCCGGCGGTCATCATCATCGCCGCGCTGTCGGGCCTGTGCTACGTGGGCATCACGCAGTCCGCGTTCGTGAACTCGATCATCGTCACCATCAAGGTCACGGTCATCCTGCTGTTCCTCGCGTTCGCCATCAAGGTCGTGAACCCGGCGAACTGGCACCCGTTCATTCCGCCGAACGAAGGCGAAGGCGTGTTCGGCTGGAGCGGTATCTTCCGTGCCGCCACCATCGTGTTCTTCTCCTACGTGGGCTTCGATGCGGTCTCCACCGCCGCCGGTGAAGCCAAGAACCCGCAGCGCGACATGCCGATCGGCATCCTCGGCTCGCTCGCCATCTGCACCGTGCTGTACATCGCCGTGGCCCTGGTGCTTACCGGCATCGCGCCGTTCCGCATCCTGAACACGCCGGAGCCGGTCGCTACCGCCCTGGGCCTGTACCCGCACCTGTCCTGGCTGAAGTTCATCGTGGTGGTGGGCGCCATCACGGGCCTCTCGTCGGTGATCCTGGTGATGCTGATGGGCCTGCCGCGCATCTTCTTCTCGATGGCGCGCGATGGCCTGCTGCCGCAGGGCATGGCCAAGGTGCACCCGAAGTTCCGTACGCCGTATCTCGGCACCATCATCGTCGGCGTTGCCGCGGCCGCCATGGCCGGCCTGTTCCCGGTCAGCGTGCTTGGCGAACTGGTATCGATGGGCACCCTGCTCGCGTTTGCCACCGTGTGCATCGGCATCCTGATCCTGCGTTACACCCGCCCGGACCTGAAGCGCAGCTTCCGCGTGCCGATGGTATGGCCGATCTCGATCCTGGGCGCGCTCGCCTGCATCTACCTATTCTGGCAGGCGTTTGAAGAGCATTGGCGCCTGATGGTGGGCTGGATCATCATCGGTCAGCTCATCTACTTCGGCTACGGCTACGCGCACAGCAAGTTGCGCAAGTCGCTCGGCTGATCCAGCGCAACGACCCGGGAAGGCCGGCGATCACTCGCCGGCCTTCCCTGTTTTGCAGCTATCCTCCCATTCGTCACTTCGATCCGAGCCCTCCATGCTCAAACAGCTACTCGCCAAGAAAAGCCCGCAAGCCGAACCCGATGATGCCCATGGCCCTGCCCTGCGCCGGACACTGGGGCCCTGGGGGCTGACGGCGCTCGGCATTGGCGCGGTGATCGGCGGTGGCATCTTCGTGATCACGGGTGTAGCCGCGGCGGAACACGCCGGCCCGGCCATCATCCTGTCGTTCATCCTTGCGGCGATCTGCAGTGTGTTCACCGCACTGTGCTACGCCGAGTTCGCTTCGCTGATCCCGGTCTCGGGCAGCGCCTATTCGTACGCTTACGCCACGCTGGGCGAAGGTGCCGCCTGGTTCATCGGCTGGAACCTCATTCTCGAATACGGCGTTTCCGCCTCCGCCGTGGCGGTGAGCTGGACAGGCTATTTCGTCAGCCTGCTCGACCATATCGGCATCCACATCCCGCCCGCGCTCACCAATGCGCCGCTGGATTTCGTCGATGGGCACCTGGTGACCACCGGCGCGCTGTTCAACCTGCCTGCGGTCGGCATCACCCTTGCGCTGACCTGGCTCTGCTACGTCGGCATCAAGGAATCCACCGGCCTGAACATGGCCATGGTGCTGCTCAAGGTCGCGCTGATCATCGTGGTGATCATCGTGGGCGCAAGCCACATCGATACCAGCAACTGGCACCCGTTCATTCCCGAAAACCAGGGCGGCGACAAGTACGGCTGGCCGGGCATCCTGCGTGGCGCGTCCATGGTGTTCTTCGCCTATATCGGCTTCGAAGCCACATCCACCGCGGCCCAGGAATCGAAAAACCCGCAGCGCGACATGCCGATCGGAACGCTCGCTTCGCTGGGCATCTGCACCGTGCTGTATATCGCCATGGCTGCCGTGCTGACGGGCCTCGTGCCGTTCTCGCAGCTGGATACGGCAGAGCCGGTCGTCACCGCCATCCGCAACCATCCCGAACTCAGCTGGCTGCGCGGCATCGTGGAAGTTGGCGCACTGATCGGCCTCTCGTCGGTGGTGTTGGTGATGATCATCGCGCAGCCGCGCATCTTCATGATCATGGGACGCGACGGCCTGCTGCCGAAAGTGTTCACCACCATCCACCCGAAGTACCGCACGCCGCACCTCAACACCGTGATCACGGGCGTGGGCATCGCTGCGCTCGCTGCGGTGTTCCCGCTCAACCTGCTCGGCGATCTCACCTCGATGGGCACGCTCGTCGCCTTCAGCGCGGTGTGCATCGGTGTGCTGATTCTGCGCCGCACCGCGCCGGATATTCCGCGCTCGTTCCGTGTTCCGTTCGCGCCACTAACGTGCGCACTCGGCGTGCTCAGCTGCATCTTCCTGCTGTGGTCGATGGGTATTCGCAACTGGGTGTTGATGGGTGTGTGGACGGTGCTCGGCGTGATCGTGTATTTCGCCTACAGCTTCCGTCACAGCCGGCTTCGACGGTCTTCCTGACGCGGCCAGCGCGCGCAAGCGCGCTCCTACAACATCGGTTTAACAATTTCACCCATGTTATTGTTTTTGCGACAGAAGGCGCAAAAACATCATCGTCATTTAACTGCCATTGGCCGGTCGCGCCCCGAGGGGAGTATGATCCCGGTTCCGTGGGTAAATCACTTGGCAGTGGGCCCCGGATTGCCGCCCGGCGCGTCAGGCGGGTCAGCTCCTCAGCCTGACGCGCTTGGGCAGCATTTTGTTCCACCCAATGAAAAGGCCAGCCCCGGGGCTGGCCTTTCTGTTTGTGGAGCCGTGGGCCCGCGTCAGATCATGACAGCGTGAGACACGCACCAACCCTTCGCCGCAACCGCCTTGCCCGGGAACAGCTGGCACGGCCCCCAGGCCGCCCCGGCCTTGCCCTGGTAAAAGTTGCAATTGAAACAAGCATCGCCGGGCGCCTTCTTGCCCTGCGCCTTGCTGCCATCTTCAACGTACTTCAGCGCCGAGGCGGTGGGGTCCGAGGGGGAAAGGTGTGGCAGGTCCTGGGCCCCGGCCCGGCGAGGAAGCCCGCCGAGGACCGTGGCGGCGGCTACCGTGCCAGCGGCGGCCTTGAGGAAACGGCGGCGGCCCTCGATGTTGTCATGGTCGTTGTTCGACATGGATCAGCCTTCTGCGATGGATGCCTGCATCCTACGCAAATCGTAAAATCGGAATGGTTCGCATTTTCGCGAAATCGCGCGGCACCGGCGCTGAAATACCCCCATGGTATAGTCGCCCCTTGATTTAGACGTCCAAACCCATGACTAAAACCCTCGACCACATCGATCCCGCCCTGCTCGCCTCGCGCGCGGATGCCATTGCGGATGCCGCCCGTGAACTGGCCGCGTTCGGCTGGACACCCGCCACGAGCAGCAACTTCTCGATGCGCCTGGACCACGACCTTGCCGCGATTACGATCTCGGGGCGCGATAAGGGCAAGCTGGGACGCGACGACATCATGGTCGTCGACATGGATGGGAAGGCCGTGGGCAGCGACGCGCGCCCCTCCGCGGAAACCGGGCTGCACACCCAGATCTACAAGCGCTACCCCGACGCCAACGTGGTCCTGCACACCCACTCGCGCACGCAGAGCGTGGCTTCGCGCCTGTTTGCCAGCGAAGGCCGTGTGCACCTGGAGGGCTGGGAGCTGCAAAAGGCCATCTCCGGTTACACCACGCACGAAAGCGTGCTCGATATCCCTGTTTTCCCCAACACCCAGCACATGCCCGAGCTCGAGGCCCAGGTCGACGCCTGGATCGACAGCGGCAAGCCGCTCTACGCCTACCTGATCAACGGCCACGGTATCTATACCTGGGGCCGTGACATGGCCGAGACGCGCCGCCACCTCGAGGCCCTCGAATTCCTGCTGGGCTGCGAACTTGACCTTCGGAGGCTTTCCCCGTGAGCCGTCTGCGCGTTTACGACGAAACCAACCACACCCCGCTCATCACGCTCACCGACCATGCGGACATCGCCCGTGAGCTGAATGCCATTGGCGTGCGTTTTGAACAGTGGGAGGCCAGCCAGCCGATCCAGCCCGGCGCCAGCCAGGAGGACGTCATCGCGGCGTACCGCAGCGATATCGACCGCCTGATGAAAGAGAACGGCTACCAGGCCGTGGACGTCATCAGCCTCAAGCCCGACCACCCGGACCGCGCTGCGTTTCGCTCGAAGTTCCTGAACGAGCACACCCACAGCGAGGATGAAGTGCGCTTCTTCGTCGCCGGTGCCGGCCAGTTCACCCTGCACAAGAATGGCAAGGTATTCGAGGTGCTCTGTGAGAAGGGCGACCTCATCGGCGTGCCGGACGGCACACGCCACTGGTTCGACATGAGCGCCTCGCCCTACTTCGTGGCCATTCGCCTTTTCACGAATATCGAGGGCTGGGTCGCGAGCTTCACCGGCGAGGACATCGCCGAGCGTTTCCCGCGCATGGATCCCCACCCCTCGGCCGTCAGCGCGTCGTAAAGGGCGCCCGGCTCGGCTATCCTGCGGCTCTCCCCGATCCGCAGGCTTTACCCCATGTCCGATATCCGCGCCGTCCTCACCGACATCGAGGGCACGACCAGCTCGATTGATTTCGTAAAGGACGTGCTCTTCCCCTACGCCCGGCAACACCTGCCCGCCTTCGTGGAAACCCACGCAGACGAGCCGGAAGTGCAGCACTGGCTGCACGAGGCGGCAAAGGAAGCGGGCATCGTCGAGGCCTCGCGCACGGAGGTCATCGACCTGCTGATCCGCTGGATCGATGAAGACCGCAAGGCCACGCCGCTCAAGGCGCTGCAGGGCATGATCTGGCGCGAAGGCTACGAGGCGAAGGCGTACGTCTCGCATATGTATCCTGAGGTCGCGACCCGCCTCAAGACGTGGCACGACCAGGGACTGAAGCTGTACGTGTACTCCTCGGGATCCGTGCCCGCGCAGAAGCTCATGTTCGGCTTCAGCGAAAGCGGCGATCTCACGCCCCTGTTCTCAGGCTATTTCGACACCCAGACAGGTCATAAGCGCGACCCGGACTCCTACCGCCGCATCGCGGAGGCCATTGGCCTCCCGGCCGCCCAGGTGTTGTTCCTGTCCGATATCCGCGAGGAGCTGGACGCCGCGCGCGAAGCCGGCATGCGCACCACGCACCTCCTGCGCCCGCCGCTAGCCATGATCGATGCAGGCCACCCGGCCGTGGCGGATTTCAATGCCATCCAGCCTTGATCCCCGCCGCCGCACGGCTATCTACACGCTGGCGGGCTTTATCGCCGGGGCCTTGCTGACGGCAGCGATACTCAACTTCGGGCCCCGGCCCGTCGTGACGGGCGTGGCGCCGGTCGCCCCATCGCCGGCCTCCACGGCGGCACTACCCTCCGCGTCGGCAACGTCGGCGCGCGCCACTGTCGCCGTGGCGGCGTCTGCGCCCGCGCCGTCCTCCACCGCCCCCGATGCCGACGCCGAGAGCGATGCCGGGGACGATCAGGGCGCCCAACTCGATGTGGATAGCTGGCCGCAGGACGCTCCCTCGCCGGAGCAGGTGTTCGCTGCTCAGCCAGGCGCGTTGCAGGCAGCGCTTGGTCGGCTGGCAAAGCGGACGCCAGGCAAGCCCAACGTCTATGCCGTGGCATTTGGCGCGGATGGGTCCGAGGATGTCTTCCGCAATGAAGCCGAGTACGTCGACAAGCTGATGACCACGCGTTTCGGCAGCCCGGCGCACACCCTGGTGCTGGAGAACAACCCGGCCACGCTCTCGTCGCATCCCCTGGCGAGCTGGACCAACCTGGAAGGCGCCGTGGATGGCCTGGCCAAGGTCATGAATCCGAAGGAAGACATCCTTCTCGTCTACATCGCCACGCACGGCGGCAGTGACCACAGCTTGCTGGTGGACATGGACCCAATTCCACTCGACCAGCTCGACCCGGATGGCCTGGCACAGATCCTGGCCAAACACGATTTCCGCTGGAAGGTGGTGGTGGTCAATGCCTGCTATTCGGGTGGTTACCTGCCCAAGCTACGTGGTAACGGCACACTGGTGCTGGCCTCCGCGCGTACCGATCGCACCTCGTTCGGCTGCGGCACGGATTCGGATATCACCTACTTCGGCCACGCCTGGCTCGAGAATGGCCTGAACGCGACGCCGGATTTCGTCGATGCCTTCAACAAGGCGAAGGTCGATATCGCCGATTGGGAAAAGCGCGATGCGGTCACACCGTCGGAGCCGCAAATCGACATCGGCACGGGCATCGAAGACAAGCTGGCCGCATGGCGCAAGGTCGCGAAGATCGGCCCAGCCGTTCCGTTCGCTCCGGCAAAATAGCTCTTGTAGGAGCGCGCTAGCGCGCTCCTACACGATCAATCGGCTTTCAGCGAAAACGGGTCGGCATCCATCCACGCCGGGAAGCGCTCGCGGTGTGCAAGTAGCGGCGCCGGATCGATGTTTACCGTCACGACCTGCTCGACAGGGCCAAGCTCCACCAGCGGCTCGCCGACCGGATCGATGATCGCGCTATCGCCGGCGTACGGGTGGTCATTGCCATCCACGCCCACCCGGTTCACGCCAATGGTGTATGCCAGGTTTTCAATAGCCCGGGCGCGCAGCAGCGTGCGCCACGGCCCGCGCCGCGGCGAAGGCCAGTTCGCTACGAACAGCGCGAGGTCGTAATCCATGCCACCGGCGGCCGTTTCATTGCGGCCATTGCGCAGCCACACCGGGAAACGCAGGTCGTAGCAAACCTGCGGCAGGATCCGCCAGCCCCTCAGCTCTACGATCAGGCGCTCGCGGCCCCCGCCGTAACGGGTATGTTCGCCAGCCATGCGGAACAGATGGCGCTTGTCGTAGTACGCCAGATCCCCGTTCGGCGAGGCCCACATCAGGCGGTTGTAGACCGTCTCGCCTTCACGGATTACCAGGCTACCGGTGATGGTCGCGTTCACTTCAGCAGCCAGTGCGCGCAGCCAGGCGACGCTCTCGCCATCCATCGTCTCGGCATTGCCGAGGGTGTCATTCGTGAACCCCGAAAGAAACGTCTCCGGCAGAACGAACAGATCGCTTTGCGGCGCGCTACGCACCAGGCCGCCGTAATACGCGCGATTGGCCGGCGCGTCATGCCAGCGGGTGGCGCCCTGGACAAGCGAGACGGTCAGAGTTTGCACAGGAGCTCCGCGGCGGCTTCCATGGTGGCGTCGTTCTTGGCGAAGCACAGGCGGACCAGGCGGGTATCCGGCGCCGTCTCGTAGAACGGGCTGAGCGGAATGGCGGCGACGCCACCTTCGCGAACCAGCCACTCACTGAAGTTGATGTCATCCACATCGCGGATGGCGCTGTAATCGACGAGCTGGAAGTAGCCACCCGGCACGTCGAGCAGCTTCAGCCGCGACGGCGCCAGGAGCTCACGGAAGCGATCGCGCTTGGCCTGGTAGAACGCAGGCAACTCCAGGTAATGCGCCGGCGTGGACTCGAGGAACTCTGCGAAGGCCCACTGCGCCGGGTTGAAGGTGCAGAACGTAAGGTACTGGTGCACCTTGCGGAACTCGGCGGTGAGCGCCTTCGGGGCCACGGCGTAACCGACCTTCCAGCCGGTGCAGTGGTAGGTCTTGCCGAACGACGACACCACGATGCTGCGCGCGGCAAGCTCCTCGTGGCGCAGCACACTCTGGTGATCCGCACCATCGAACACGATGTGCTCGTACACCTCGTCCGAAAGGACGACGATGGCCGTGTTGCGGATGATGGCCGCCAGCTCATCCAGATCGGCGCGCGACAGCACGGCACCCGACGGGTTGTGCGGTGAATTGATCAGGATCATGCGCGTCTTCGGCGTGATTGCCTCGCGAACACGCTGCCAGTTGATGCCGAACGACGGCAGTTCCAGCGGGATGTGTACCGCGACGGCGCCCTGCAGCTCAATGGCCGGCTCGTAGCTGTCGTAGCACGGGTCGAACACGATGACTTCGTCGCCCGCGCGCACGACGGCGGCGATCGCCGAGAACAAGGCCTCGGTCGCGCCGGAGGTAACGGTCACTTCGGTATCCGGGCTCACCCGGTGGCCATACAGCCGCTCGGTCTTCAGGGCGATCTGCTCGCGCAGCTTCGGAATGCCGACGCCCGGCGCGTACTGGTTCTTGCCTTCGGCCATGGCGCGCGTGATGGCTTCACGCAGCGGTTCCGGCGGCTCGAAGTCCGGAAAGCCCTGGCCCAGGTTCACGGCCTTGTGCTCCAGCGCAAGCTGGCTCATGACGCTGAAAATGGTCGTACCGACCTTGGGAAGCTTGGTTTCGATCTGCATCGAACGCCCTTATTCGTTTGGACGGCCAAACGCGGCCGCATTTTCCGATCCTAACATGCGGCGCATGGCAACCGCGCCCCGGCTGGCCGGGTCGGCCGCCACCTTCTCGCAATCCTTGTGGAACTCGGCCTGCGCCTTGGGCAGCCGCTCGGCCAGGAAATCCACGAAGCTGCGCACGGCCGGCAGCAGGCCGCGGCGGCTCGGGTAGACGAAATGCAGCGTGCCCTGGGCCGTGGTGTATTCGGGTAGCACCCACTCCAGCTGGCCCGTGCTCAGCATGGGCGCGCAGTAATCTTCCGGTAGCAGTGCCACGCCGCAGCACTGCACCGCGGCGGCGATCAGCACCGTGAAATCGCCACTGACCAGCCGCGGCTTCACCTCCACCGCTGCCTTCTTGCCGTTGGAATCGACCAGCTCCCATACCTGGGCACCCTCGTGCTCGTACATGCTGAGCGCGGGCAGTTGGGCGAGTTCTTCGAGCGATTTCGGGCGGCCGTGGCTATCCAGGAACTTCGGGCTGGCCACAAGCAAACTGCGCGCATAACCAATGCTGCGCAAGACCAGGGTCGCGTCGGTATCCAGCTTCTCGCGCACACGTACCGCTACGTCATAACCCTCGCCGATCAAATCCACCCTTCGATTGGTGGCGGTCAGGCGAACCTGCACCTTCGGATGTTCCAGCATGAAGGCCGGCAGCATGGGCCCCACGATGTTCTGGGCGATCGAGATGGGGCAGCTGATCCGGACGATGCCGCGCGGTTCGGTGCGCAGCTCGTCGACAGCGTCCTGCGCTGCCTTGGCCTCCTCAAGCACCGCCCGGCAGTGTTGGTAGAAGCGCTCGCCAATCTCAGTGACCACGAAACGGCGCGTGGTGCGCTGGAGCAGGCGTACGCCCAAACGGTCCTCCAGCTGGGCAATCCGCTTGGACAGCCTCGATTTGGGAATCCCTAGCGCGCGTCCAGCAGCGGAAAAGCCGCCGTGCTCGACCACGGAGGCAAAGAAATACAGGTCGTTCAGGTCTTGCAGGGCGCCTTCCATCGGGGCATGCCTCGGTCGTTTCCTATCCGGAACAATCAGTCTACTCCATGCCGACTAATCAAGTGATTGTCCGAGGCGTACCTTTTTCCCATTCCCGCTCACCGCGGGACCGACGAAACGAGGACCTGCCATGAAACTCCTGCACATCGACGCCAGCGCCCTGGGCGCCCATTCCGTCTCGCGCGGCCTGACCCAGGCCATCGTCTCGGAGTTCGTGAACAATCACCCGGGCACCGAGGTTACGTACCGCGACCTGCATGCCACCCCGCTCGCCCACTGGGGCCTGCCGGCCGGTGAAGACGACCCGAACGCCGCCGAAGCGGCCAAGGTCATGGAAGAATTCCTGGCGGCGGATGTCGTCGTGATCGGCGCCCCGATGTACAACTTCAGCATCACCAGCTCCCTGAAGGCCTGGATCGACCGCATCGCCGTGGCCGGCAAGACCTTCCGCTACACCGCGAACGGCCCCGAGGGCCTGGCCGGCGGCAAGCGCGTCATCATTGCCTCCAGCCGCGGCGGTATCTACAGCGCTGGCCCGGCCGCTGGCATGGATTTCCAGGAGCCGTACCTGCGTGCGGTACTGGGCTTCCTGGGCGTCACGGATATCGAGTTCGTCCGCGCCGAAGGCGTGGCCATGAGCGATGACCACAAGGCGCAAGCGGTTGAGACCGCGGTCGCCGGGATTGGTGGGTTGCTGCGCAAGGCGGCTTGATCGCGGACTGAATCGCGCGCAAGCGCGCTCCTACAAGAGCCACCGTTGCGGCGGAGCGGCAACTGTAGGAGCGCGCTTGCGTGCGATCACCCTCTCACGGGCGCCGCAGCTCAACTACCCTGCTTGCCCGGCTTCTTCTCGGGCATGTTCTGGTGCTCCTTCGGGTGGCCTTCCCCCGGGATGTGTTCCTTGCCGGTTCGCGGCTTCGGGTTATCTTCCTTGTAGCCCGGGGTTTCCTGTTTACCGTCATTCGTCATCACATCCGCCTCCTCCGCGTCAGTGTCGTTGCTGGCAGGCGGCATGGCCGCACTCGCACGTGCCACCGACGTTTTGCGTCTCTGCCGCCATGCGGCAGGCCTCGCTGCAATACTCACGCGATACGGGCACCTGGCAGCCACAACCGGTGTGGTCGCAAGGCTTGGTCGGTTCGCTCATTGCCACGTCTCCGGGCGTTCAGTCCGTCCCGAAGCCTGCGCGGCCCGGCGTCTATTTTTCGTTACCAGCCGGCGAAGCTGCGTGCGCATCCTGTGCCGCCCAGCCCTGCGCTTCGACCAACAGTCCGCTCAGGCTGCGCACATCCTGCAGATTGTGCGCAGCCACCCGCGCCAGGTCGGCAGACGAGCCGCCCCGCAGGTAGGTCAGCCAGGCGCGCGGAGCTTCGGAGCCCGGCAAGTCATCTTCGCGAACGATGCGCAGAAGCTTGCGCTCGGCCGTCTGCATCTTGCAGTTTTCCCACACATGCCGAAACCGGCGGCGCATCGGGTGCAGCAGGTCGACGTGGGTTAATCCGCTGAGTGGGTTCGGCATACGGGCCAGACGGTAGCGGGTCGCCAACAACGGTGCGTCATAGGATTTGCCGTTGTAGCTGACGAGCACCGTATGGGTTCCGACCCAGCTGGCAAACGCGGTCAACATGGCCGATTCCGCCGCCATGCTGGTCATGTACAGCTGGCGCACCCGCAGCTGGCCCCCATGCCAATCCGCGGCACCGATCATGAAGGCACGCGTGCCCGTGCCGCCGGCCAGCCCCGTTGTTTCCGTATCGAAGTGCAGCAAATGCTCGCGGCGGGCCGTCGCCAGGCGGGCGAAGGAAAGGTCGAACTCAACCGGCGGCTCAGGCCAGGCCGTGGTGTATTCGAGGTAACGCAACCCGGGTGAAATCTCTTCACCCGGAACGTCGCGCGTCATGGGCCGTGGCGCCACCGGCCTGACCATGCCCAGGCGTTCACGCACGCCTGCCATGCGGCGCAAGGCGGCCAGATCCACGGGTCCACCTGGGTTCCTCGCGGCCACGCCGGAAGGGCCGGTGCCCTGAGACTTCATGGACCCCGTGGCGCCGGCCGTGGCCGACGATCCGCCCACCCCTTGGGCACCCGCTTGTTTACGCAGCGCCGCGAGCCTGGCCGCAAGGTCGCTCACGCGCTGCCCCCGAGCAGCTGGAGCACCCTGGCGACCAGCGCCCGCGGCGTTTCATCACGATGCTCATCCGCGGCCAGTACAGGGCCAACACACGCCGGACAGCCCGCCTTGCACTCGCAGCCCATCACAGTGATCAACGCATGACGCACGAGTTCCGGCGCGCGGCGGAACAACGGCTCGCTCAATCCCACGCCGCCGGGGAAGTTGTCGTAGAGGTAGACCGTGGGGAGGAATCGTTCGAACGCATCGGCCAGGGCCAGCGACCCATCCGGCGCACGAATCTGTCCACGGCCGCCCGAATCAACCTGCGCCGACCAGCCGCCATCTCCCGAACCCACGGCTTTCTGCAGGTCACGCGGCTCCGCCATGACCGCGACGACGGCGGCCGTGTGCAAGGCGTACGCCGCGCCCAGGAACCCATCCAGCGCCTGCTGCCTCGAACCGAATACGCTATCAAGCAGCCCCTGCGGCAGCTGCCACCACACGGCCGTGCTGTGCAACTCCTGGTCGGGAAGGTTCACCGGCCCGTACCCGATGTTCTCGTGCGTGTAATAGCGGATCTTCTTGTAGCCCGAAACGCGACGAACGACGTGTACCTCGCCGTGCCGCGCCGTACCCTCGCCCGCTGTCGCCCCGTCGAAACACTCGAGCTCCTTGAGCTTCGTGTAGTCGATGGCGTCGGTGTAGTAATCGACCCGCGTGCGCGTGCAGTAGGCCTTGCGGCCTTCCCAGTCCAGCCGTTCGACCTGGTACGGCACGCTCTGGATCATGTGGATCGCACCCTCGTACAAGGTCAGCGCCGCCGCCGAATAATCCACTTCAGCGATGATCGACTGCCGCCCTTCGGTGCGGTCGACGACCACGAAGTTGCCATCGGCCACGGCGCGCAAGCTCACCGCATTGGCCGGATAGCTGTCCGCAATCCATTCCCAGCGATCACCTTCGCGGTGGAGAACTTCCGATTCCTGCAGCACCTGCAGATACGGTTCGGCATCGTTCGGGCCGAAGGGCTCAGCGCCCACGAACGGCAGCTCGAACGCCGCGCAGCGGATGTGATCCAGCAGGATCAGCGGCTGGTCGGGTTGGATGCGCGCGTGTTCCGGGCTGGCTTCGGTAAGGAAGGACGGATGCCGCATCAGGTACTGATCCAGCGGCGCGCTGGTGGCCACGAGCACCCCAAGCGATGGCTGCTGCCGGCGCCCCGCTCGGCCAAAGCGCTGCCATGTGGCGGCGATCGAGCCGGGGTAACCATTAAGCACGACCGCATCGAGACTGCCGATATCGACACCCAGTTCCAGCGCTGACGTGGACACGATGCCATCCACGTTGCCAGCGCGCATCTCACGCTCTACCTCACGGCGCTCCGTGGGCAGGTAGCCGCCACGGTAAGCGCGGATCCGCGGCGCCTTGCGGCCGTCATGATCGAACACGTCTTTCAGGTACTTCGTCAGCACCTCGACCATCAAGCGTGACTGGGCGAATACCAGCGTTTTCATCTTCGCCTTGATCGCCACGCGGGCGATCAGGTTTGTCTGCGAACGGGCCGAGGCGCGCAGGCCCAGGTCGGGATTCACCACGGGCGGGTTCCATAGCAACACGTGCTTGTCGCCGCTGGGTGCCCCACTGGTCGCCACGGTCAGCACCTCATCCTCGATCAATGCCTCGGCATGCGCCGTCGCATTGCCGATCGTGGCCGAGCACAAGACAAATTGAGGCCGCACGCCATAGAAGGCGCAGATGCGCTTGAGCCTGCGCAGCACGTTGGCAAGGTGCGAGCCGAACACCCCACGGTAGGTATGGATTTCATCGATCACCACGTACCTGAGGTTCTCGAAGAACTGCGCCCACTTGGTGTGGTGCGGCAGGATGGCCTGGTGCAGCATGTCGGGGTTGCTCACCACCACATCGCCATGCAGGCGAATGGCCTGGCGCGCATCGCCGGGGGTATCGCCGTCGAAGGTGAACGCCTTCACGCCCAGGTCCCCCGCCCGGTTCAGATCCAGCAGCTCGGCGACCTGGTCCTGCGCCAGGGCCTTGGTGGGGAACAGGTAGAGCGCCTTCGCGCCCGCCTCGAGCACCGAAGACACCACCGGCAGCGTGTAGCAGAGCGTCTTGCCGGAGGCGGTGGGCGTCGCGACCAGCACATGCCTGCCAGCACGGGCACCTTCCCACGCCTCCTGCTGGTGCGAATACAGCCGCTCGATGCCACGGGCAGTGAGCGCGGCAGCCAGCGCCGGCGGAAGGTCGGCCGGCAACGGTACGAAACGGCCTTCCCGCCCGAACACGGTAAAGGCGGACGAGACCCGGTCGCCGTATTTGTCGGTTAACCGATGCGCCAGCGTACGGCCATCGTGGTGGGTCGCGAGTGCCGCATCGGCCTCGTCGTTGCGCTTTGCTTGCAGGTAAGCGGCCATGGCGGATTGGCGTACGGAGAGAGGGCCCCGTTTATGGCCCCACTAAGTCTCAAATCCTGCGACCGCCCTGGCTGGGGCGGCAAGGTGACCTGGCAGAGGAGCTATGGCCAGGCGACCGTGGCCGGCGCGTCAGCCGGAATAGGCATTGCGGGCGGCGGCAAGCCAGTTGGCGTGCTGGCAGCCCTTCTCCATGGCCGCGTCCACGGCGGCGCGCTCGTCCAGGAATTCCTCGAGCAGCGTAATCATCACGAAATCACGCGGACCGGCGTGGGCCAGCTCCACGATATAGGCCGCCTTCCAGAGCCCCACGGGGTTGCGAAGGGTGCGTACCTCCACGCAATACTGGCCTACGATGCGCCGGTGCATGTCACGGAACTCCCGTCTGGCGACGCGATGCGAATAGCCGGATTCTTGCGCCTTCGCGTCGCCAATGACAAGCGTTATGTGATGAATCAGGCCTTGGGCTGGGCCGCTGCCGCAGCCGCGAGGCCCTCACCGCTGGCGGGGATGGAGAAGGTCTTCGTTTCGCCCTGGCCCACCGTGGCATCCGCATCGACCCGGTCGCTGCTGCATGCCCCATGGGGCATGACGGTCAGCTTGCGGCTACCCGAGGGGACGTGGAGCACCAGCTGCTGGCCGATCTCCATATCCGCCACCACCTTGTCATCCAGGTAGATGGCGCTGGAGCAGCCCGCGCCCCACAGACCCTGGTCGCGAACGATCGTCAGCGTGGCATCACCATCGGACGGGTTCTGGTAGGCGAACGTGGTGCTGGACAGGACATCGTGGATCCCGACGTGGCGTTCGTTCTGGGTGGCGCAGCCGGTGAGCAGGACAAGGCCGGCAATGGCGAGGTAACGCATGGCGTGCAACTCCTTGGGGGACCTGGCCAGCATTCTTTCGCAAGTGTGCAACCCGAGTGAAGTGCCGTGACGTGGCCTCCACGCGGCGCACCGAACAATGCCGCCCCCACGCCCCTCAGGAAAAGCCCACCATGGCCAGCCGCGACTGGATCGACATCGAATCGTTCGAAGCCACCGACGACATCGGCCAGTTCGACCGCCCGGATATCCCGCGGGTTGAGGCGATTCTGAGTGGCGCCCCGGAACGCGAGTGGCAGCAGTTTTTCCAGGTCCGGGCGCGTGCGCTTGAACAGACCCAACCCGGCCTGCGCATGGAAATCATCGCCGACCGGCTCGGCTTTCACACCCGGGCGGCGCATATCGAGGACACCTGCCGGCTGGTCAACGATGCCGTCCAGGGCACGAACCACGACTATGCCGCGCAACGGGCGGCCGAGGAAAAACGCATCGCCGACCGCGATGAGGAGGTGCGCGAGATGATCTCCCGGATCAAGGCGGTCAACGCCGGATGGCCACCCGAGGCGGGCGGCAAATAAGTCACCCCTTGCACGCCAATCAGATCTAGACTGCCTCCATGAGCCCCCGCCCCGACGCCCTTGTGTTCGACCGAGCCAGCCTCGTGGCGGAAACCGTGGCCGTGGCCCTGGAATTCGAGGGCTATGCCGCGCGCGCGACCGTGACGTACCGCGACGCAAAACGCGCGTTCCAGAACATGCCGGACCTCTCCCTGCTGGTTATCCACGCGGATACGCCGGGCGAACGACGCGGGACCGCCCTGCTCCAGGCCGTGCTGCGCGAGCGGCCGAAAACCGCGATCGTCGTAGTGTCCAGCCGCGTGCCCGAGGACCTGGCGCCGTTTCCGCCCAGCGCCGTCTTCCTCGAAAAGCCATTCGATCGCGCCCAGTTGCTCGAAGCGATCGCCCAGGCCCGCGGCGCCCGCCCCGTGCGCGCCTAGCGCTCCAGCCGGTGCAGCGATTCCCGGGCCATGCGCCAGCCCTCCGAGAGAGCCATCTTCTGCGACTCGTAAGACACCCCACCGCTGTCGCTGGTATCGATGATCGTGGTTCCGTCGCGTGCAAACACCCGGTAATCCCAGGTGTACCGCGGCACATCGTGGACACTGCTGTCGCGCAGGCACTCCACGTCGATGCGGGTTTCTTCGTCCAGGTCATGGCCCATGGCACGCTCCGCCAGCTGTCGGGAGGATGAGTGCAGCAAGGTGCATATAAAAAGCGCGCGAACGCCAGGGAAAAAAAGTGTCCGGCTAGGCGCCGAGGGTCTCGAACGTGACCCGGTTCGCGTTGAACTCGACCAGCGAATGGAGTGGGAACGATTCGGCAAGCGCCGATATTTGCATGATCACATCCTGCAGCTCAGGGTCTTCGTCCATGGCATCGACGGTGCGCACGGACACCAGCTCGGCAAGGAGCAGCAGCGTGCCGGCTTCGGTGCGGGCGAGCCTCGCGGGAAACTCACTGAGGTAACCCTTCGACCGCGCGATGACGAGGGCCGAGCGCACCAGGTCAACCAGCGCGGCATCGTCGCTCCCCGCGACCAGACGTAGGCCGATCATCAGCAAACGGGCCATGCATGCCTCCCCCAAGGTCCGGGCGAGTGTGGCCCCGCCCACGCGGGCTGGCAAGGGCCCAGCCCCGCCTGCCCCGGCGCTCGCCCGGACGCCCCGGCATCCCCGTAAATGGGCGCAGGCGCTATGCTCGGTCCCATGTGCGGACGCTACGCCACCTACGGGCCGGCCAGCATGTCTCGGGAAGCCCGCGACGTGCTCGAGCGCCTTGAACTGGACCTCTCCAGTGAGATCAACCAGCGCGAGGATCACTTCAATATCGCCCCCACCCAGCGGGCACTGGTGGTCACTGGCCACGAGGAAGGCCACGCCGAAACGGGACTGCTGCGCTGGGGGCTCATCCCGTCCTGGGCGAAAGACCCATCGATCGGTGCCCGCATGATCAACGCGCGCCGCGAAGGCCTCGCCGAAAAGCCGGCATTCCGCGCCGCGGTCAGGAAACGCCGCTGCCTGGTACCGGCCTCCGGTTATTTCGAGTGGCAAGGCGAGAAAGGCAGCAAGCAGCCGTACTTCATCCGTCCGCCGGACGGGAGCCTGTTGTTGTTCGCGGGACTGTGGGAAATCTGGCGCGGCGCGGACGGTGAACCCATGCGCACTTACACCATCATCACGGGCGAGCCCGGCAAGGTCGGCGGCGATATCCACGATCGCCAACCGGTGATCCTTGCGCCGGATGCGTGGGAAGACTGGCTGTTCGCGCCGGCAGATGTCGCGATGACGCTACTGGAGGCCGCGAACGAACCCGATCTGGTGTATTACCCGGTCACCAAGGCGGTGGGCTCGCCAAAGAACGACACCCCCGACCTGGTCGAACCCCTGTAGGAGCGCGCTTGCGCGTGATGGGTACTTGCCACACCCCATGACGCGCAAGTGCGCCCAAAATGCTTCGCTTACAGGCAGCTGATCGCTTCGTCGCGGAAACGGCTGTCGTATTCCGAGCCCTTCTTCATCTTCTGCAGCTCGTACATCACCACCTGCGCGCCAGAACCATTGGCGGTGACTTCAAGGCGCTCGTGCTTGCCATCATCGCTGGCCGTGACCACGCCCTTGTCGTCTTTCGCGTCACCCTTCGCATCCTTCGTGAGGGCCTGCCACTTGGGCACGACGCACTGCACGTAGGCCGGCACACTCTTGCCCGTCTTGCTGCTGAGCTTGGGCAGGGTGTCTTTCATGCCGCTGGTGGCGCAGCCGGCCAGGAGGATGCAGCCGGCGATCGCAAGAACGTGTTTCATGCTGGATTCCACGGTGAGGTTCCCGGGATTCTAGCCGAGAGCGCGCACCGGGATCAGGTCCCGGCGTGCACGGCGGCCGTGGCGTCCGCCCTGGCAAGCTGGTTGGCGCTGCATTTCAGGTAGCTCGACGAGGCCAGCCACTTCTGGTCGGGGTAGTACGAGAACACCATCTGCCCGCCCTTCAAAGCATCGATCAGCTTGTGCGCCACGGCGGTGCTCACCGCCGGGCAGCCCCAGCTACGGCCGATACGGCCAGCCGCGCGCGCCATGGTTTCACTCACGTACGCGGCGCCATGGATCACGATCGCACGCGCCAACGCGTTGCTGTTCACACCCGGCTCGAGCCCTTCCATGCGCAGCGAATAACCATTCTTGCCCATGTAGGTGTCTTCGGTGCGGAACAGGCCGATGCTCGAGGCCAGGCTGTTCGGTGCATTCGAAAACTTCGTGCTGCTGCCATCGCCACTGTTCTTGCCATGCGCCACCAACTCCTGGAACAGCAGCTTGCGGTTCACTGTATCGAACACCCACAGGCGCGGCTGCGACGACGGCTTCGAGTAATCGATGACGGCAAGGCGGCTCGAGGGCGTACCACCCTGGCTCTGCGCGCACTCCGCCGCCTGGACAGCAAGCCCAATGACTTTCGGATCAGCGGAGGGAGCCAGTTTGGCCAGCGCGGCACCGAGCGAATCGGCGGCATGAGCCTGGAGCGGGAGGAAAGCGAGCACACCGAGGAGCGGTGCGGACGCCATAAGCGTACGAATCGATCGAATCATCAGGCCAGCCGGGGGAACTACAGATGGACCGATCCTAACGTGGTGATCATTTACTGACCACAACATCGTCACATCTGTGCCCTTCATATATGTGAAAGGGTGAAGGAATCACCGCAGAAAAAACTGGAAGCAATAGATAATGACTATGGAAAAGCGGCATCCCGGCATGCTGGCCGTGCTCCTCATGGGAGCGGCCCTGCCCTTGTGCGGCAACGCACAGACCCCTCCTGCGCCGACCTCGGCGGCCAATCCACCCCCTATCGTGGCCCCGGCCCCTGGATCATCCGCCAGTGTCACCGTGCCGCAGCCCCCGGCCCCGGACGACGCCGTCGCGCAGGCGATCTATGCCCGCATCCTGGCCATGGCCCCTCTACAAGGCGGCCCCCTGAGCCGCCAGGATGCCGCCATTGGCCAGGCGTTGGCCGATTTCTACACGCAGCGCCATTACGCGCCCGCGTGGGCCGATGGCGATAACGTCGATCAATTGTTCGCTGGCCTGGCGGGCATGGAGGGAGACGGCCTGCTGCCGCAGGACTACGGGCTCGATGCGCTACGGAATATCTGGCAAGCACCCGGCTTCAAGGACGCCAGCCCCGCCCAACATGCCGATTTTGACCTCACGGCAACCCGCGCGTACATGACCGCCCTGGTCCAGCTGGCCCGGGGAAAGGTGGATCCCACCCGGCTGGATCCGGTCTGGAATATTGACCCGGTGGCCATCGATCCCCAGCAGGGTCTCGCCATGATCGAAGGCTCGATCAACGAGCACACCGTGGCACAGGCGTTTGCCATGGCGCGCCCCCAGAACCCGCTGTATGCGCAGCTTCGCGACGGCCTGGCCCAGCTCCGCGCCACCGCCGCGAACGGTGACTGGCCGACCGTGCCCGATGGCCCGTCACTGAAGCCCGGCATGAACGATCCACGCGTTAGCGCGTTGCGCGCCAGGCTCGTCGCGGGGGGCTACCTCGATGCGTCGCTGGAACACGGGCAGCACTACGACACCGCCGTGACCGATGCCGTGAAGCGCTTCCAGGGGGATCAGTTCCTTGACGTGGATGGGGCCGTCGGCGCGGATACGCTAGCCGCCCTCAACGTCTCCATCACCCAGCGGATAGGCCAGGTGCGCGCAAACATGGAGCGTGCACGCTGGCTGTTGCATGCCCTGCCCGGCACCTTCGTGGTCGTGGATGTCGCGGGTTTCCGGGTCACCTATTACCGCGACGGCAACCCCATCTGGAAATCGCGCGTGCAAGTGGGCAAGCCTTACCGCAGCACGCCTATCTTCCGATCGGACATCACCTACATCACATTCAACCCGACCTGGACCATTCCGCCCACGATCCTCAAGAACGATGTGATCCCCAAGATCCGCGCGAACCCCTCGTATCTTGCGAACAACCGGATCCGGGTGCTCGATAGCGCCGGCAATGCCATTTCCCCCGCCAGCGTGAACTGGTCCAGGCCCGGCGGCGTCACCTTGCGGCAAGATGCCGGCCCCGGCAACTCGCTGGGCCAGGTGGTCATCCGTTTCCCGAACTCGTTTGCGGTGTACCTGCACGACACCCCGCACCAGGAACTCTTTTCCAAAGCCAAGCGGGATACCAGTTCCGGATGCATCCGCGTGGAACACCCCCTGGACCTCGTGCAGCTCCTCTTCAACGATGATGAGAAATGGAACCGCCATGCGATCGATGAGCGCATTGCCACCGGCAAGACGCAGAACGTGACCTTGCCCACCAAGGTCCCCATCCTGCTCGCCTACTGGACCGTCGACATCGACGACACGGGCAAGCTGGCTTACAAGAACGACATCTACGGCAGGGACGCGCCCCTATTGGCGGCGCTCAACAAGCCGCAGTTGCTGAAGACCCTGTAGCGCACCGCCTTGATGCGTTTTGCCGCAGCCCCGCCCCATGGGGCGGGCGTATACTGCGCGAATGAACGCCCCCCTCGAAGCGACCGAACTGACCCTCCACGACCAGGTGCACGGCGAGGGTTTCGCCTTCGTACAGGGCGATACCATGCGCGATCTGGTGAGCCACGTGGCTTCGCTGGCCGACTGGGAAGCGTTCGCCGCCAGCTGGAACGCGCTCGAGCCGGATACCTACCTTGCGGCCACGGGCCGCTTCCGCCGGCGCCGGCATGCCACGTATTCGGCGGAGCGCTTCGGCCATATCGACCAGCGCCCGCACCAGGCCCACTTCCAGGCGCGCAGCTACAACTCGCTGCAGGGCGATATCCAGCGCTGGTTCGAACCCGTGCTCCCGGAGATCGCCGCCGGCCCTACCATGCAGGCCATCCTGGGCTTCTGCCGTGACTTCTTCGGCGGCCTCTCGCCCGATGTGCCGCACTGGCATATCGAGGTGCACCAGTTCCGCATCGAGGCGACCGCCGGTGCCGCGGGCGAACCGACGCCGGAGGGCAGCCACCGTGACGGGGTTGATTACGTCCTGGTCCTGCTGGTGGATCGCGAGAACATTGCCAGCGGCACGACCACGATCCATGCGCCCGATGGCACCGCGCTAGGCGAGTTCACCCTGGCCCGGCCGTTCGATGCCGCGCTGATCCATGACCCGCGCGTGTTCCACGGCGTCACCCCCGTCACCCCGCTCGATCCGGCGCAAGCCTCGCACCGCGATGTGCTCGTCGTGACCTTTCGCGGCGGCTGAAGGCCCCCGGGGTGAGACGATCCGCGGAGGAGATGTCCCCGATTCTCAAATTGCCGACATCTACCCATGCCACAATGGGATCCCTCGCCGCCACAGATTGAAGTGATGAATTCGTCCGGCAAATACGATTTCAGACAGTTCCAGGACGAACTCGCCGCGCTCGACCGCCAGAAAGCCGTTTCCCCGGCACCCGTCGCTGCGCCTGCCGCATCGGGACCCGAGAAGCGCAAGCCCGGCAGGCCGAAGACTGTTCGTGTCGACCCCCTCGCTGATGCGCGGGTGGCTTTTGACGCCCTGCGTGTCAGTTACAAGCTGAGCGTGGCCGATGTGATCTCCTGGTTCCCGGAGGAGGAAGGCATCGCCTACCTGCAGGCCCTGCTGGCCCAGCCTGCGCCAAAACGCCGCCGCAAGAAGAGCGAAGACGCCGGAACCTGAGGGCGTACGATAACGGGATGACACCCCGTACCCGTACCCGCACCCCCGGCATCCGCTCCCTGCTGTTTGCCTACCGCGGCACGATCATGCCGGTGATCCTGCGCCGCGTGCTCTATGCCGTCGCGCTATCGCTGGTCGTGGCCGTGCTTGACCTGAAGTACGGCTGGTTCAGCGGCGGCCTGAATGCCACGCCACTCACGCTAATGGGCCTGACCCTGGCGATCTTTCTTGGCTTTCGCAACCAGGTGGCCTACCAGCGCTGGTGGGAGGCGCGCAATCTCTGGGGCGAACTCGTCACCGTGGGGCGCGACCTCGCGCGACAGGTAACGGCCTTCCTGCCGCGAGCTTCCGCGGCCGAGCGCGCCACCCTCATCGGGATGGTTATCGCGTTCGCCCACGCGCTGCGCCACCACCTGCGCGACACGGACCCCGCGCCTGAACTCTCCACATGGCTCGCGCCACGCCTTGCTGATGAGGCGCTTGCCGCCCCCAACCGACCCGCATTCCTGGTGCATCGGCTAGGCGTCGCGCTCGCTGATGCGTCGCGTGCGGAAGGCTCGGATCCGATACTGCTTGCCAGTATCGACAGCAAGGTAAGCCAGCTGTCTCACGTACTGGCAGGCTGCGAACGCATCAGCAATACGCCCATCCCATTCTCGTACATCCTCTTGCTGCACCGATCGGTGCATGTGTACTGCTTCTTCCTGCCGTTCTGCCTCGTCGGCGTCATGGGTTGGTTTACCCCCGTCGTGGTGGCGATCCTGGCCTACACCTTCTTCGGGCTGGATGCCCTGGGCGACCAGATCGAAGATCCGTTCGACGTGATGCCGAACGATTTGCCGCTCGACGTGTACACGACGAACATACAAGCCGACCTGATGGCGCTTTTAAAGCAAGGCTGACGCCTTGCATCGCTTCAGAACACGTGCCGCAATAGCCAGAACAAACCAGCTGCCAGGGCAATCGACACGGGCAAGGTAAGCACCCATGCAAGCAGCATGTTGCGCACCGTAGGCCACTGCAGGCCGGAGCCGTTCGCAGTCATCGTCCCCGCCACACCGGACGAGAGCACGTGCGTGGTACTCACCGGCAGACCGAAGCGATCGGCCGCGCCAATGGTCAGCATCGCCACGACTTCCGCGGACGCCCCTTGCGCGTAGGTGAGGTGCTGCTTGCCGATCCGCTCGCCGACCGTGCGCACGATGCGCCGCCAGCCCACCATCGTGCCCAGGCCCAGGGCGATAGCAACCGCCACCTTCACCCAGGTCGGGATGAACTTGGTCGCCTTGTCGAGCAGGCCATGGTAGTTATCGAGTACGCCCTGGTCCTCGGGTGAGAACGCCGGCTTCTTGTCCTTGGCCATGAGGCGCAGCGCCTCTGAACTGAGGTACATGTTGTTGCGAACGTTGTTGACCTCGTGCTGCGGCACATCGGCGAGCGACGGACGCTGTGCGACCTGATCCGCAATCGTGGCCGTAAGCTGGGTCAATGCCTGGAGGGCCTGCGGCGTAGCCTCATGCGACTGGATGTAGTGCTCGATCTCGGCGCGCGGGTTCGCGACCGGCTGCGTACCGCTGGCGTACTTCGACAGGGTCTCGCTCGCATGGTGTGCGACTGACACGAAGGTCTGTGTCTCGCCGCTGGTCACTGCCTTGTTCAGCGCATACGCGCTGGGGACGGTGCCGATAAGGATCAGCATGATGAGGCCCATGCCCTTCTGGCCATCGTTCGAACCGTGGGCGAACGACACGCCGGTGCAGGTGAGGATGAGCAGCGAGCGCACCCAGAACGGCGGCGGCTTGTCGCCATGCGGCTCCTGGTAAAGCTCCGGCACCTTGACGAACGTCTTCAGCGCGAGCAACAACAGGTACGCCAGCGCGAAACCGATCAGGGGCGAGAACAGCAACGACTTGCCCACGCTCAAGGCCTGGCTCCAGTCCACCGACGCGTTGGCATCCCCCGGGTTCATCATCTGGTTCATCACGCCCACGCCGATGATCGAACCGATCAGGGTGTGCGAACTCGATGATGGCAAACCAAGCCACCAGGTACCGAGGTTCCAGATGATGGCCGCGATCAGCAGCGAGAACACCATGGCGAAGCCCACGCCGGTGCCTACGTTGAGCACGAGCCCAATGGGCAGCAACTGGAGCACCGCATAGGCCACGGCACCGCTGGAGATAAGCACGCCAAGGAAGTTCCAGCTACCGGACCATACGACGGCGAATGTCGCCGGCAGTGAACGGGTGTAGATAACCGTAGCCACCGCGTTCGCCGTGTCGTGGAATCCGTTGACGAACTCGAAGCCCAGCGCAATCAGCAGCGCGATACCCAGCAGCACGTATTCGAAGGTGGGGCTAGCGGGTGCAACGGTCAGGTCGTGACCCAGTTGCGATCCCACGTAAATGGCCGCGGCAAGGAGGACACCGGCGCCCGCCAGGAAGCTGATCATGCGGGTTTGCGGGGAGCCGACGGGTTGGGAGCTCAGGACGGTGCTGTTCATCGCGTGCCTCCGGTCATGACCCGCCCAGAACTAGCAAGGCTGCATGACGGTCTGGTGTCAGGATGGCCGAATACGGCTATCCCGCCCGTCACGTGGTATACACAGGCCGATGCCACCCAAGAGCGCGCCAAGCATTCCGACGGCCCTGGCCCTGTTCGCCTCCCGCGAATGCCGCAGCGTCGCGCGCTCGCTGGCCAACACGAAGGACCGCCATGCCGGCATCCACGCCGCCCGCAAGGGGCTCCGCCGACTGAAAAGCCTGTTGCGCCTGGGCGCGGATGTGTTTGGCGCCAACCTGGCGGATATCGAGGGACGGATAGGAAAACTGGCTGCGAGCCTTTCGCCACTGCGGGATGCGCATGTCGCGGTGACCCTCGCCCACACGCTCGCCGGACCACGGCCTTCGGCCGCCTGGGCCGAGGCGATCACCACCCTTGAGCACCGGCGGGATGGCAGGTTGATCGAGGCCTTGCAGAAGGACCCTCGCTTCCTCAAGCGCAGACACGCGGTGCGCGAGCTTGGCGACATGGTGGAGCGATTACCGTGGCGCCTGGTCAAGCGCGGTGTGGTGGAATCCACCCTGGACGACCAGCAGCAGCGCGTCGTTGCGGCAGGCAAGCGGGTCCGCAAAGATGCGTCGCCCGGGAATCTCCACCGCTGGCGCCGTCGGGCCCGACGGTTACGCATGCAACTACAGTACTGGCGCCGCGTCCTCCGCGCCGCCAACAAGACCGCACACCATCGCGCAAAGCACGACAAGGCGTCCACGCATGCCATGTCGAAGCTCTCCGACGCGCTGGGGGCGAAGCAGGATCTGCGAGCGCTGCGCGTGAACCTGCGAGCGTTGAAGAAACCAGCGCTGACGGCCCCTCTCACGGACCAGATCGCCGAAGAACTCAAAAAGCACCGAAAATTGTAGGAGCGCGCTTGCGCGCCTACAACAGACGGCTGGACGTCTGTATGCTCCGGGGTTTCCCCGCCGGAGTCGCCCCCATGCTTCG
Organism: Luteibacter aegosomatissinici; assembly: GCF_023078495.1. Lineage (NCBI taxonomy): Bacteria > Pseudomonadati > Pseudomonadota > Gammaproteobacteria > Lysobacterales > Rhodanobacteraceae > Luteibacter > Luteibacter aegosomatissinici. Next base: position 2,572,393 of record NZ_CP095742.1, read on the forward strand.
AGTGACCTTGAAGGCCCTCGCCCTCGCCTGCCTCATCGCCCTGCCCGTACACGCAGCGGATACGCCCAACACGCTTACAGACGCCGAGCGCGGCCAGGGCTTCAAACTCTTGTTCGATGGCAAGACCCTCGATGGCTGGCATTCGTTCCAGCAGAAGGGCACGGGCAAGGACTGGAGCGTCGCCGACGGCGCGATTCGTCTCGATCGCGACCTGAAGGCACCGGATGCCGACTTCGCCGACCTGGTCAGCAATGCCGAGTACGAGAACTTCGATCTCAAGCTTGAGTGGAAGATGACCGCGTGTGCTGACGCGGGCGTCATGTTCAACGTGAGCGAAGCACCGAAGTACAAGTACACGTGGCAAACCGGGCCGGAGATGCAGATCGCCGACCTGGTCTGCACCAAGCCCGACAGCTATACGCTGTATGAGCGCGCGGGCGACCTGTTCGACCTGATTTCGTCCGATATCGAAAACGTGCGCGAGAACGGCAACTGGAACCAGATCGAAATCATCGTCGACCATGGCCACATGCAGTTCTTCCAGAACGGCCACAAGACGGTCGATACCCAGCTTTGGACGCCCGAGTGGAAAGCCCTCGTCGCGAAGACCAAGTTCGCGAAGATGCCCGATTTCGCGAAATTCACCCGTGGGCACATCTCGCTGCAGGGTGGCGAAGACAAGGGTAAGCCGCCCATCCAGATCTGGTTCCGCAGCATCCGGATCAAAGACCTGGGCTAATCGCAGGCCTCTGCAGGAGCGCGCTTGCGCGCGATTGGCGGTGCGGCAAGCCCCCATCGCGCGCAAGCGTGCTCCTACAGGTCCCGCGGGTGACCACGTTGTCATTCCGAGTCACAAACGCACCTCGCCGGCCGCCTTGCGGCTGTCGCGCCGCACCACATCGTGCCGCACCGCCTGCCAAGGCAGGTAATCGATTTCACCGCTCAGCCCTTACCGCGGCGCGCCAAATTCCGGCCGAATTAGCGCCGTGTGCCCTGTCACATTTTCGTCGATTGCAAATAGACAACGTTGTCATACCGGACTAAACCGGACAGGTCGGGCCGTCCGCGACACACCGTGCGCCATCGCCACGGGGGCAGACACAGGCAGGCGCCGGCACCAGGGGGAAACCAACCATCCGGTAACACCACTCGAACGGAGAGTCGTCATGCACGTGAATGCAGGTGTTCGGTCCCGTCTTGTCTTTGGAAGCTGTACTGGCACGCTCGGCGTTGCCATCGCCCTCGCCCTGTCTACCGTGGTACCGATGCGAGAGGCCCACGCGGCGACCGCATGCGCCGCCGCCTGGAGCGCGGGCACGGTCTATACCGCCGGCAATGTCGCCAGCGAGAACGGCGTGAACTACAAAGCCAACTGGTGGACCCAGGGGAACGACCCGGCCACGAATAGTGGCGGCGCAGGTACGGGCCAGCCATGGACCTCACAGGGCGCATGCGACGGCGGCAGCACGCCGCCCACGGACCCGCCGCCGACCGATCCGCCGCCGACCAACCCGCCCCCGGGCGCAGGTGACCTGTTCTTCAGTCCGTACAAGGACATCACCATCAACCTCGACTGGAACACCAACATCATGTCGTCGTCGGTCACGGGGACGCGTCTCCCCGTCGTCGGTTCCGGCAGCCTGGTATCCACGCAGGTGCCGAATCTCGGTGCGATTACACTGGCCTTCGCGAGCGGCGAATGCGGCAGCGAGAACTGGGGCGGCGTACCGGGCCAGGCCTTTGCCGATGCGAATATCGCCCGCCTGAATTCGGCCGGCGTGAACTATGTGGTCTCCACCGGCGGCCAGGCCGGCGTATTTACCTGCGGCAGCGCCACCGGGATGGCCCAGTTCATCAGCCGATACAACAGCTCACACCTGGTCGGTATCGATTTCGATATCGAGGGCGGCCAGAACGCGCAGCAACTCAACGCACTCGTCAGCCAGGCGGTGTACGCCGAGAGCATCTACCCGAACCTGCGCTTCTCGTTCACGCTGGCCACGCTGGCGGCCTCCGATGGCAGCTTCGGCGGCCTCAACAGCACCGGCGATGCCGTGGTGAAGGCCGTGAAGGCGTCGGGCCTGAAGAACTACACCATCAACCTGATGACGATGGACTACGGTGCCGCGGGCGCAGGCGTCTGCGTGGTGAAGAACGGCGCGTGCGACATGGGCCAATCAGCCGTGCAGGCCGTGGTCAACCTGCAGCACACCTATGGCATCGCTGCAAGCAAGATTGAAATCACGCCGATGATCGGTGTGAATGATGTCTCCAGCGAAGTGTTTACTACCGCCGACATCGACACGGTGACGAACTACGCCGCCACCAACAAGCTGGCTGGCGTGCATTTCTGGTCGCTCGACCGCGATACGCCCTGCTCGCAAAGCACGGCATCGCCCACCTGCAATTCACTTCCGTCCACCACGGTGTTGCAGTACACCAAGCGTTTCCTTTCCAACCTGGGGCGCTGAGACAAAACGAGGGATGCCGGCCATACCGGCATCCCTCACAGGTCCAGGGTTTCGCGGCGGTGATCCTCGTCCATCCAGCCCTCGCGCCGCTGCATCGACCACTCGATCTCGCGCGCCGCTTCGTTGCTGATGTACTTGCCGCGCAACATCGCGAGCAACTCGCGATCATCAATGCCAAGGATGGACGAGCGGGTTACTGCGCCGGTAATACCCTCGGTCGCAAGCTCGTCGAGCACCGTTCGAAGGTTGGCTCGTCGGTTCAATTGAATCGTATCCATGGCGCAGTACCGCTGGCGAAATAAAGCCAGGGTGCTGGCTCGGGGTGCGGCGCCGAGGTTAAGGAACGCGTGGGTTACTGTCTTACGTATAACTACGTAGCATCGTGCTCCTGGCCTGCGGGCATGATCTCCACGGGAGCAAGCGGATGGATGCCGCGCTGCTCGGCAAGCACCGCGCCGACCAGTGCACCGCCACTCACCGCAGCTACCGCCAAGGTCCATGCAAGTACGCCATGCGCACTTAGCAATACCATGAGGCCGGCGGCGGCCATCGCCATGGCGGCCGCCCATGCGAAAGCCATCCACCGTGATGCGCTGGACGTGTTGCCTTTCACTACCGCCACGAGGCAATGCCGGCACACGATGAACCCGGGTGCCAGCACGCAACTTCGACAGGGACGATCGGCCATTGGCATGGTTCCAGGAGGGACGCGCTCATCCTGGCGGCGGGTGGCGTCGCCACGAGGTGAAGCCCGGGTAAGCCGGGCCCACCACGCTTAGCTGGCGGTTAGCTTCATCTTCACAGCTGGCTCATGCCACCATCGATAACGATCTCGGTACCCACGATAAAGCCCGATTCCGGCGAGGAAAGGTGCAGCACCGTCGCCGCCACTTCCTCCGGGCGGCCAAACCGGCCAAGCGGAACCTGGGCCTGGATTTGCGCCGCGGTGGCTTCGAGCTGCGCGGCATCCATGCCCAGCTTGCCGTAAAGCGGGGTCTGCACAGGGCCCGGGCTCACCACGTTCACGCGCACGCCGTTCGGGAGCAATTCGGCCGACAGGGTGCGGGCCAGGGTGATCAGGGCAGCCTTGCTTGCGGCGTACACCGACGAGTTCGGCATGCCGATATGTGCGTTGATCGACCCGTTAAGCACGATCGAAGCCCCCTGGTTAAGCTGCGGCAACAACGCCTGCAGCTGGAAGTAAGCACCCTTCACGTTCGTGTCGAACGTCAGGTCCCACAGGTTCTCGTCCACCTGGTCGAACGGGGCGAATTTGGCGACGCCCGCGTTGATGAAGATCGCATCGAGCTTGATCCCCTGGGCTGCGATCGCCGCGGCCAGCGACCTGGCATCCGCCATGCTCGAGGCATCGTTCTTCAGGGCGAGCGTCCCGGCGCCAATGTTCGGCACCGCCTGTTCGAGCGCCTTTTCGTCGCGACCGGTCACGATGACCCGGGCGCCTTCCGCCGCATACGCCTGGGCGACGGCCAGGCCGATGCCGCTGGTACCGCCGGTAACGAGGACGTTCTTGCCATTGAAGCGGTTCATGGTGTTACTCCGGTTGGGATGGGATGGAGCATAGATTGCTCCGCGTTCCATCGATTGGCGTACCATCCTTCCGTCGCAGACGTTCGATGGGGTCGAACATGTTGTCGGAAGACGAACTGGCGTTGCTGGAGGCTATCCGGGAAACCGGCAGCCTGTCCCGTGCCGCCGCCCGGCTGGGCAAGGCGCCATCGACGCTGTCGCACGCGGCCCGCCAGCTCGAAGATCGTTTCGACGCCCTTCTGTTCGACCGCCGCCGCTACCGGTTGCAGCTCACCCCCGCGGGCCAGTTGCTCGCCAACGAAGCCGCAAGGCTCATGCAGGACGTGTCACGACTCACCCAGCGCGTGAAGCAGATTGCTGGCGGCTGGGAGGACCGGCTGTGGATCGTGACCGACGAATTGCTGGAGTTCGAACTCCTTTTCCCTTCCATCAAATCGTTCGACGCACTCAACTCGGGTGTACGCCTCCGCCTCACCCACGAAGTGCTCGGCGGCACCTGGGAAGCGCTTCGCGACGGACGAGCCGATGTGGTGGTGGGTGCGACCAACGAGCCGCCTGCCATTCCCAAGCTGCGCTGGCACGAACTGGGGGTCATGGAATGGGTGTTCGCGGTATCGCCGCGCCACCCCCTCGCCAAGTCCACCGAACCCCTGGATTCCGACACGGTGACAAAGCATCGCGCCATCGTGGTCGCGGATTCCTCCCGCGGGGCTTCCCGCGGTTACGGCACGGCCGGCGGCCAGCCTACCCTCGCCGTACCCAGCATGCGGGCGAAGATCCTGGCGCAACGCGAGGGCCTGGGCGTGGGCTGGGTGCCCAAACACCGGGCAAAAGCATTGCTCGACGCGGGCGACCTGGTAGAGAAACGCATGGCCGATCCACGCGAGCCGAACACCCTCTACGTGGCCTGGCGCGGCGACGCGGAGGGGCGTGCGCTCAGTTGGTGGATCGACCAGTTCCGCCAGCCGCGGCTGGCGAAACGATTGATCCAGGGCGTCCCCGTCACGCCCTGACACGCTCCGTCCGCCGTGCTATTTCGCGTCAGCATGGATTTCCGCCACGTAGCCACCCGGAAACTGCACCATGGCCGAGCGGCGGCCACCTTCGGCATGCGTATCCACCACCACCTTCGCGCCGGCCTGTCGGGCACGATCCAGGGTGGCATCAAGGTCACCGACCTCATAACCGGTAAGTTCACTGCCGTAAGGCCATGTGAGGTGCCCGTTGGTAACGAACAGCGTCAGCCTGCCGTAACCTGACGTGATGCGGACGCGCCGATAGGTGCCCTGCTTCGCCCCGATCTCAGTGGCCGGCACCGCCTTGTCATCCGATTCGACCTTGCCGTGCGAGAACGCGAGCCATGCCTTGACGAAGGCGTCGGCCGCCTGCACCGGCACGTAAACCCGGTTTTCAGGCACGTGCTCCAGCGGTTTGTAGTCTGGCGTTTTCGTGTGCGAGTACAGCTGCATGTTCACCCCACCCGGCCACGCAACAACCGCATCGCGACCGATCGGATCATCAAAGGGCGCAACCAGTGTTGCGCCACCCACCGCGTTCGCGGCCTTCACCGCCTCGTCGACATTCGTGACGAGGTAGCCCGTGCGCTCTTGCCCGAACGGATACGGCACCGGCGTGCGGAACCCGAATACCGAAACGATACCGACCGGCGTCTGTACCAGCTGCGAGGTGGTGCTCGACGGTGTCGGCGTCACCGTGGCCACCACCTGCTTCGTGGACTGGCCACCAAAGGTGGCGACAAAACTGCTGACGAACGCATCGACATCCTGCGGCGCCACGTATACATGCGTGCTGTCGTACTGGGCCCCGACCGAAAAATCCTGCGTATGGGCGAAGGCGGCCGGCGCGAATGCGATGGCCGCTGCGGCGAAAAGAGTGAAGGTGCGCATGGGGCGTCCATCGAAGGGGATCCCCCATCTTCGCGGCACCGCCGTCTTGCCGTCTAGCCTGTTTCTACGCTGGTTGGCGCACCGCCTGGCGCGGCATGCTGACGCGAAATTCCACACCTTCCTCGACGTTCTGCGCCACCACCTCGCCACCATGGGCGCGTACGAACTGATCCACGATGTAAAGGCCGAGCCCAAGCCCGCGGCTTTGGTGAAAACTGCCCTTGAACGGCTCGAAGATCCGCTGCACCAGGTTGGCTGGCAGCGCGCCCGCGTTTCGTACGCTGAGGTGCAGTGCCGCGGCGTCGTCGCCATTCACGTCAAGGATGATGGGCGTACTGCCCTGCGCATACTGCACGGCGTTGCCCAGCAGGTTCGAGAGTACTTGCGAGATGCGCGTCGAATCGAAATAGCCCAGCGTTTCGCCCGATACGGATACCTCGATGTCCCGTGTCGGGTTGGCCTGCCGGGTTTCCTCCGCCACGGTGTGCGCGAGGGCGCCGACATCATGGTTGGCCAGGTCGAGCCGGATGACACCGGAGCGAATCCGCGAGAAATCGAGCAACTGGTCGATCATGCGCGCCATGCGGCGCGCACTGGTTTCTACATGGTGCGCCGTACGGGCCAGCGGGCCATCGCCCACTTCGATCTTGATCCGGTCGGCACAGAGGCTGATGGCTGACAGTGGCGTGCGCAGGTCGTGGGTAAGCACGGCGATCATGGCCTCGTTCAGCTGCAGGGCCCGCTCAAGCCGTGCATTCTGAGCCTTCAGCTGCTGGCGTTGCTGGTACAGCTGGACGAACACATCCACTTTGCCAAGGATGATCCGTGGATCGATCGGCTTGTGCAGGAAATCGACCGCGCCGGTCTCGTAACCCTTGAATGAGCGGGCCGGGTCATTGGGCGAAGCGGTCAGGAAGATGATCGGGACATCCCGCGTACGCTGCGAACCGCGCATGAGTTCGGCCAGCATGAAGCCATCCATGTCGGGCATCTGCACGTCCAGCAGGGCCAGGGCCACGTCGTGCACAAGCAGCAGTTCCAGCGCCTCGGGACCGGAGGAGGCCTTCAGGATACGGATGTCATCGCGCGCAAGGAGTGCCTCCATGGCCACCAGGTTTTGTGGCACATCGTCGACGATAAGGAGGTTCGCCAGCTCGCGGGCCGCGGCCGGTTCGTCAGGCAGGGTCATCGACAGGTTCATGAGGTAAAGCTTCCAAGGCGGCGGCAGAGGTCACGTAGGGTGACGATGGCATCGGCGCCCGCATGGGCGATCGCCGATGCAGGCATGACTGGGGCGACAGCTTCCGCGGGATCCTGGACCCATACGGTGCCACCTTCGCGGCGAACGGCGGCGACGCCCGCGCTGCCATCGCTGCTGGCGCCGGTCAACAGGATCGCGAGCAGGCCGTCACCGAACACCTCGGCGGCGGATTCGAACAGCGGATCGATCGCCGGGCGCGAATAAAGCACCGGCTCGTCGCGCGAAAGGGACACCGTGGCACGGTCCTCGACCAACAGGTGGTAGTCCGGCGGCGCGAACAATACCACCCCAGGGCACAGGGGCTCCTTGTCTTCCGCCTCGGCGACGGGCAATGCACACGAACTATCAAAAAGCGCCGGCAGGCCGCTGGGGCGATCACGCGGAATATGCTGGACGACCAGCACCGGCGCGTGGAAGCGCGCGGGGAAGCACGCCAGCACATCGCGCAGCGCTTGCACGCCTCCCGCCGATGCGCCAATCACCACGGCATGGGGAAAAGGCATGCTCATGTCGCCGCCCTCCGGTAAAGGCGCTGCTGGGGAGCGCATGCCTCGAATGCCTCGGCATGGGCACCGAACTGCAGCGATTCCTTCGCGCCCAGGCCCAGGAAGCCGCGGCGCACCAGCGAATCGTGGAACAGGCCCACCGCGCGGTCCTGCAGTTCGCGGTTGAAATAGATCAACACGTTGCGGCACGACACCAGGTGAACTTCGGAGAACACCGCATCGGTCGCAAGGCTATGGTCGGCGAACACCACCTGTTTCTTCAGCCGCCGATCGAACACGGCGCCACCATACCCCGTGGTGAAGTAATCCGATAACGAACGACGACCGCCAGCGGCCTGGTAGTTGCGGCAGAACAAGGCCATGCGGTCCAGCGCGAACACCCCGCTCTCGGCGGCCTCCAATGCCGCCGGGTTGATGTCGGTGGCGTAAATCACCGCGCGGTCCAGCAACCCCTCCTCCTCCAGCAGGATGGCCATGGACCACACCTCCTCACCGGTGCTGCACCCCGCGATCCAAACCTTGATGCTCGGGTAGGTCTTGAGTACCGGTATGGCGTGTTCGCGCAACGCCGCGAAATACGCCGGGTCGCGGAACATCTCCGAGACCTGTACGGTGAAATACTGCATGGCTTCGGCAAAAAACGCCGGATCGTGGATGACCCGGTGCTGCAGGTCACTCAGGCGCTCCAGCCCGTAGCGGCCCATGGCATGGCGCATGCGCCGGCGCAGCGAGCTCACCGCGTAGTGACGGAAATCGTAGTGGTAGCGCAGGTACACCGCCTCCAGCAGTATCTTCAGCTCCAGGTCGAACAGTTCAGTTTCTGCGGACATCAGCGCCTCGAGCACCAGACGCGGCACAGCGATACGAGCTTGTCGACATCGATGGGCTTGGCGATGTAGTCGTTGGCCCCGGCCTCGATGCAGCGCTCGCGGTCATCCGACATGGCCTTCGCCGTGAGCGCGATGATCGGCAGATCGGCCAGGCGCGCGTCGGCGCGGATGCGCCGCATGGCCTCCAGGCCGTCCATCTCCGGCATCATGATATCCATCAGGACCAGGTCGACCTCGGTGTGCACCAGCCGCTCGACGGCTTCCCGGCCATTGCGGGCTATCTCCAGGCGCACGCCCAACGGCTCCAGCACGCTGGTGAGCGCGAAGATGTTGCGCACGTCATCTTCGGCAAGCAACACGGTGCGGCCATCGAGCATGGCATCGCGCTTGCGCGCTTCCTTCAGCAGCCGCTGCTGGTCCGTGGGCAACGAGGCTTCCACGCTGTGCAGGAACAGCGTCACCTCATCCAGCAGGCGCTCCGGGGAGCGTGCACCCTTGATGATGATGCTCCTGGAATAGCGGCGCAGCCGCTGCTCTTCCTCGCGGGTGAGCGAACGGCCGGTGTAGACGATGACTGGCGGGAACGCGAACGCTTCGCTGGCGGCCATGTGCTCGAGCAGGTCGTAACCGGTGCCATCGGGCAGCACCAGGTCCATCACCAGGCAATCGAACGTCGCCGATGAGAGGTTCTCGAGGGCGTCATGGATGCTGCCCACGGCCACGATCTCGAGCTGATCGCGCGCCAGTAACAACGTAAGGTTGTTACGCAGCTCCGCATCATCCTCAACGATCAGCAGCCGGCGCACGGTGCGCTGATGGCGGTCTTCCAGTCGCGCGATGGCATTCACCAGGTGCTCGCGTGATGCCGGCTTCAGCAGGTGGCCCACCGCACCCAACTCGAGCGCCATGTGCGCCTGTTCCGTGGCGGATACCACGTGCACGGGAATGTGCCGGGTCGCCGGGTCACGCTTCAGCCGCTCGAGCACGCTAAGGCCGGAGACATCGGGCAAGCCGATATCGAGCAGCACGCCGCTGGGTGAATGCACTGCCGCAAGGGCCAGGGCCTCATCCGCCGTACCAGCCACGATGCAGTCGAAATCGAGTTCATGCGCCAGGTCCACGAGGGAACGGGCGAATACGGTGTCGTCTTCCACCACGAGGATCAGGCGGCCTGGCCGCTGTCGCGCCGTACGGTCGTCGTGTACCGCCGGGGTGGGCGCCGCCGGTGCCTTCGGCGGTACGGCGGCGGCCGGCCGTGATGCCACCCGAACCTCAGCGGCCGGGGCTGGTACGCCGGTGGCTGGCGCCTCGCTGGCGTAGCTCGTGCCATCCACGGGCAATTCGAGCGTGAACGTGCTGCCACGGCCCGGCTCGCTCGCCACGGTGATGTCCCCGCCCATGCGCTGGGCCAGGTCGCGCGAAATCGACAGGCCCAGGCCGGAGCCGCCAAATTTGCGGCTTGTGCTGCCATCGGCCTGGCGGAATGCCTCGAAGATGACGCCAAGCTGGGCGGGATCGATGCCGATGCCCGTATCCGACACCGTAAAGCGCACGCGCCCGCCCGGTGCGGCATCGACACGAAGGGCCACTTCGCCGGACTCGGTGAACTTCACGGCATTGGCCACCAGGTTTTTCACCACCTGGCGCAACCGCTGCTCATCGCCGACCAGGCGCGTGGGCGCGCCGGGGGCGAGTTCGATACGCAAGGCAAGCCCTTTCTCCGCGGTCAGGGGTGCGAACGTTTCGCGCACGCGTTCCAGCACGGCATCCACCGAGAGCGGTTCCGCCGCGATCTCCACATGCCCTGCTTCGATCCGGGAAAGATCAAGGATATCGTTGATGAGGGTCAGCAAATCGTTGTTGGATGCGTGGATCGCGCTCGCATACCGCACCTGCTCATCGGTGAGCGTCCCGTCCTTGTTATCGACCAGCAGCTTGGCGAGGATCAGCGAGCTGTTCAGCGGCGTGCGCAACTCATGCGACATGTTGGCGAGGAATTCGGACTTGTAGCGGCTGGTCGCCTCCAGCTTGCGTGCGTTACGAGCCAGGTCGGCCTGTGCCATCACGAGGGTCTGGCGCTGGCGCTCCAGGTCATGCGTGCGCTCTTCCAACTGGACGTTGGTCTGTTCCAGCTCCGCCTGCTGCGCCTCGAGTGACGCATGCGACTGCTGCAGGCTACGGCTCTGCTCCTCGAGCTCTTCATTGGCGACGCGCAGTTCTTCCTGCTGGGTCTGCAGCTCTTCACTCTGCCGTTGGGTTTCCTCCAGCAGTTCGTTCTGCCGCTGGCGAAATGCCGAGGTGCGCAGCGCCACGCCGATGGTTTCGCCGGTGCGCTCCAGCAACTCGAGGTCAGCGCCGTAAAGATCGTTGCCGCCGATTCGCCCGATCTCGATGACGCCAACGGTACGGCCATCCGCCGTGACCGGCATGAGAAAGAGCTCGCTTGGCGCCGTGCGCCCCAGCGTCGATGCCAATGCGAGATGGGTGTCCGCCAAACCGCCGACCCGGCGGACCTGGCCCTCAGCCAGCACATCGCCAAGAAGGCCGCCTTCCCGCGGAAGGGTCGCGGGATGATCCGCCGGCAGCGCCGCCCCACCGCACAGCACCAGCTGCCCACGCGCCACCCGGTACAGTGCCCCGACCTGGGCATCCAGCCGACGGCACAGCGCCCGCAGTGCATGGCTGCCGATCTCCTCGGGGGTCTGTTCACCACGGAGGGCAAGCGCCACGGCGTTGTGGCCCTCGTGCAGCCAGAGCATTCGCTCCGCAGCCATGCGTGCGCGCAGCGCCTGTGCGACCAGCGCGGCAATCCCCCAGAACGACAGGGCACCAATCGTGCGATTAATGCCGGAGAAACTGGATGCCACCGAAGGTGGCGACAGCTTGTAGCCGATGGCCACAAGCACGGTCGAAAGAAACGCGACGATGAATGGCATGTCGCGACGCGACTGGAAGACCGTCAGGCCGACGGCGAAAAAATAGAAGCACCACACGGAGTACCCGAGCGGCGTGAATGCATCGATCCCCAACGTGGCTGCGAGGATGACGAAAATCACGGCCCAGATGGTGCGGTCGCGTACTAACTGCTTCTGGCTCAAACGGTTACCCCTGCAAAACTGGCGCGCACCCGCCTGCCGGACGGGGCATAACCTTCAAACGGTGCCCACGTACCCGTAAAGCCGATGTGACGGCCCGTCCCGTCAGCAAATTGCCCGCTTTGCGACAGCGGCGTGGCCAGGCCAGGCGCTAAGGTGCCCGCACCCCTTACGAAAAGGAATCCCCCCGATGCTCAGGCAGCTACTGCGCGGCGCCGCGCTCTCCCTGGTGACCACGGCCGCCATGGCAGCGGCGCCCGATGCCACATTGCAGGCCTCCCTTCAGAAAGTGGCTGACCAGGCCCGGCCCGGCACCCTGGGTGTCCTCGTGATGGATCCGGCGACCGGGCAGTCGGTAAGCGTCAACGCGAGCAGGCCCTACCTGATGATGAGCACGTTCAAAGCGCCCATCGCCGCGGCCGTGCTGAGCCAGGTGGATGCCGGCAAGCTTACGCTCGACCACAAGGTGCACCTGACGCCATCGGATATCGTCGACGGCTCCGCGGTGCCTTCCGTGGGCGCCACGCTGAAGGCCGGCGCCAGGGATTTCACGGTCGATGAGCTGCTGCACGGCGCCGTCACCCAAAGTGACAACACGGCCGTCGACGCCCTCCTGCGCGTCATCGGCGGCGGTTCCGTCGCGACACGCTTCCTCGAAGGCAACGGTGTGCGCGGCATGCGCATCGACATGGGCGAAGGCGAGCTCAGCCGCCTTTTCGAGACGAAGGGCGTGGATGCCGTGCTGGCCAGCCATGTCGATAGCACCACCCCGGAGGCTGCCGCGGCGTTCCTTCGCAAACTCCAGGCCGGCGAACTGCTTTCGGCGGATTCGACCCGGAAGCTGCTCGGCCTGATGACCGCCCAGGTGATCCCCAACCGCATTCGTGCTGGATTGCCCGCCGGCTATCAGCTGGCGGACAAGACGGGTACCAGTGGCACGCGCGATGGCCGCATGGCCGCATTCAACGACATCGGCATCATCACCGCACCCGATGGGCAGCAACGCATCGTGGTCGTCCTCCTTGCCGAAGCGCGTGCCACGCCCGAACAGGCCACGACGTGGTTCGCCGAGATCGGCAAGCTCGTCGCGGCCTCCATGTAATGTAGGAGTATGCTCATTACATGAAGGCATTCAGCACCCTGGTCGCTCTCGCCGTGCTCACGGGCTGTAGTTCGGCGCCAACCGCTCCGCCAAAGCCCGATGCCAACGGCGAGGTGAGCGTGCGCTGCGCCTCGTCGCCCAGCATCATTACGCTGGGCGACTGCGAGACGAAGGCCAGACAGGCCTGTGGCGGCCCCGTCACCGAGGTCAGCCGCGGTTTCGGCCCGCGGCTGGGTGGTGATGTCGATATCTTCGCGCGCTACCGGTGCACCGGCCCCTGACACAGGCATTCGCCATCCTCGTTGGCGTGGCCAAGCAACGCATCAAGCAGGCTGGCCGTAGGCGTCCACTCACCGATCGCCGGGTGGATCAGCATGGCCTTGCGTGCCCCTAGCTGCGTGCCCTCCAGCACCGACGCGATGGCCGCACGCTCATAGGCCTTGACCGACCGTACCAGGCCGGCGACGGCATCCGGCAGCGGCGCAAGTTTTCGCGGCTCGATCCGGTCCAGCGAGATGTCACATAGCGTCTCCACCACATCCGCCTCCGGCAGGTCCGGCACGGCACCGCGGTTTCGTGTATTGACCACGATGGGCGCCGGCCTGGCGCCGGTCAGTGCACTCATCACATCGATGGCAATGCGGTGATAGCCCGTCGCCACGCGGAACGGATCAACGTCCAGGCTGACATCCGCATCGAAGGCGGACCCGCCCTCGGCCTCCAGCTTCATGTACGAACCTGAGCGCTGGTTGAGGTAGGCGGCGTAGATATCTACGGCCTCGTCGCCCTGCCCTGCGGCAAGCCGCGCACTCAACGTGGCGAACAACTCGTCGTTGAGCTTCGCGATTTCCGCACCACGGCTGCCGCCCTGGCGGCGCTGGTTACCCAGTGCACGCTGCCGCTCGTAGTAGAAGAACAGATACTCGGTGGGAATGAGCCGCAGCGTGCGGATCATGTCGGTATCGAACAAGGGCGCCAGGTAAAGGCTGCGTAGCAGCTCGTCGCTGTCCAGCAGCGTGTCGATCTTCTCTTCGCCGCGCACGCGTACGCTGCGCACCCAGCCCAGGTGGTTCAGTCCGACGTAGTCGCATTCCACGTCCGCGTACGGCTCGCCCAGTGCGCGGGCGATGTTGTGGAACAGCTCGGTGGGCGTGTCGCAAATACCAACGATCTTCGCCTTGCTGTGGTCGTTCACGGCCTGGGTGATCAGGCCCGCCGGGTTGGTGAAATTCACCAGCCATGCGTCGGGCGCGAGGCGTTCGACGAGGCGCGCCTGCTCGATGGCAATCGGAATGGTGCGCAAGCCCATCGCCACGCCCGCCGGGCCCGTCGTTTCCTGGCCCGGGTAGCCATGCTCGATCGCGACGCGCTCATCGGCCGCACGGCCGGTGATACCGCCTATACGAATACTGTTGAGCACGAAGTCGGCACCCTCGATCGTGTCCTCGATCGAGCTGGCGCCGCGCAGCCGCAGTTCACCGCCGAAGCGGCGCACGATGGCGTTGCCCAGGTCCACCATGACGCGCAGGCGTGAGGGATCCGGATCGTAAAGCACCATCTCGGCCGCGCCGAGCGCCTGTGCCGCCTCGTTCACACCGAAAACCACCAGGGGCGAACGCACGCCGCCCCCACCCACCAGTGCGATCTTACGATCGGTACGTCTGTTCACGAAGGGTCCTCAATTGCGGGGAATGGGGTAGCGCCTCGAGGGCGCCAGGGGCCGTGCTGCACAGCGCGCCGCAGATGCAGGCGCGCTCGAGCGCACGGCCAAGGGGTTCGTCATCGAGCCAGCCGTCGATGAGGCCGGCATTGAACGCATCGCCAGCGCCCGTGGTATCGACGGCATCGACCGTCGGCGGCGCGACGCTGCTTAGCACGCCGCCGGCCACGGCCAGTGCGCCTTGCGCGCCGCGCTTCAACACGGCGCGCGCAAGGCCGTTATCCAGCACCCACGCGACATACGCTTCCACCGACGCATCGCCGCAGGCGAGCGCTGCCTCGGCGGCATTCGGGAGAAACAGGTCCACGTCGCGGCAGGTGGCGATGTTGGCAGGGTCACGTAACCACTCGGGGCTATGGCCGACGTCGATGGACGTGGTGCAGCCCGCGGCGCGTAGCACCGGGAGCACGCTCGCGGCGAGCTCCCTCGAAAGTGGCATGGCGAAATGCACGTGGCGAGCCGCCGCGAGGTCCGAGACCACGGCGGGTACGGTCAACAGTTCCGCCAGCCCACGGTTCGCGCCCGGGTAGGTGAAGAACGTGCGGTCGTCGCGCATCGATACGCTGACGGTGATGCCGGTGCCATCGTGCTCAAGGCGGATGCCTCCGATGCCGACGCCAAACTCGCTGAGGCGGTGCTCGAACCAGTCGAAATCCGCATCACCGATCAGCCCGACGAGGCGGACGCGCCGCCCCAGGCGGGAGAGCCCGCAAGCGGTGTTGACGCTACCGCCGCCAAGCTCGCGTACGTAGCCCTGGGCGATCACCTCCTCGCCGGGCCTGGGCCAATGGGGGAACCCGGTGAACACGTGGTCGGCGAAGATCTCGCCCACCACGGCAACATCCCAGGGCTTTACGTGGGGAATGGCCACGTGCGTGTCCTCCGTGCTTGCCATAGGAAAAGGACACTACCCACCGCGATGGCGACGACGGCGGTGAGCATGGTGGAAACGCCGCTGGTCGCGACGAGGTAAAGCCAGCCGGCCACGCTGATGGCAATGGGCAGCGGATAGAGCGGCATGCGGAAAACATCCGCGTTGCGATCGCGCCGGCGCAGCGCCACCACGGCGAAGCACTGCGCGATGTACTGGAACAGGATCTGCACCACCATCAGCATGCTGATCAGCTTTTCCAGCGAAAGAAAGCAGGCGAGCGCGGAGGTGATGCCAACAAACAGCAGCGATACCGTGGGAAAGCCATCGCGCGGGTGCAGGCGGGCAAATGGCTTGAAGAACTGGCCTTCCGAAGCAGCCGCATACGGGACGCGCGAGTAGCCCAGCAACACCACCAACGCGGAACCCCAACTGGCGACAAGGATGAGCACGACAGCGACCGTACCGCCCCACGCGCCGTGCACGGCCTGCATCATGTCGGCCACGACCGCCGTGGAATGCGCCGCCTGCTCCCAGGGCAATACGCCGAGGATGCTGACATTGAGGCCAAGGTAGAGCACAGCGACCACGGGAATCGAAATGAGCACGGCCATGGGGATGGTACGCCGCGGCCTCTTCACTTCACCGCCCAGCATGCACACGTTGTTGTAGCCGCCGTAGTCATACACCGCGATAAGGGACACGGCGCCAAGGCCCAGCCAGAAACCCTTGCCGGATGGCACCGGCGCGTCCATGAAATGCTTTGCCGTGGCCGCGTCGAAGTGCGTGATGCCGGTGAAGACGATCCACACGGCAGCGGCAACGACGGCAGTAGTGACCACCAGCGACAGTTTCTGGATGTCCCCGACCTTGCGATAGAGGATCGCGGTGTTCAGCAGGCACAGCGTGGCCGCTACGAGCACGCGGCCACCCTCCCCCAGCGATGGCATGAGGTAGCCTGCGTACTGCGCGAAGCCCACCGCCGCCGAGCCGATCGAGAGTGGCGCGGTCAGCAGGGTCTGCCACAGGTACAGGAAGCCGAACAACCGCCCTGCCCGTTTACGGCCGTAGGCCTCGCGCAGGTAATGGTACGGGCCACCGGATTCCGGAATGGTCGAGCCGAGCTCCGCCCACACCAGGCCATCGCACAGGCAAAGCAGCGCACCCGCGATCCAGCCCAGCAGCACCGCCGGCCCCGCCAGCGCGCTGAGTGCCAGCGGAATGGTGACGAACGGCCCGATGCCGATCATGTTCAGCACATTCGCCGACAGGCCACCCCAAAAGCCGATCGCGCGCGGCGGTGCGGTATTCGTAATCACCCTGGTATCGCCTTCACGCCAGCCCGTCATGCATCCGCTCCGCGCAGGTAATGGGCGCACCTTCGGTGCGGTGCAGATCGAGTACGCGCACGGTGTTCGCACCGTGTTTCAACCAGGCGCCCGGGCAGTACAGCCGCTGCTGCGGGCCGATATGCCAGTACCGCCCCAGCAGGTGGCCGTTAACCCACAGGTAACCCTTGTTCCAGGCGGACATATCCAGATAGACGTCACCGGCCGTGTCGAGCGACAGCGCACCTTCGAACAGTACGCCGCCCCGGGTGGGTGCGTCACGCAACGCCGGCGCCTGATCCAGCCACGCGCCATCCAGCGCGAGTGGCCATGCCTGCACATCGCGTACCGCGGCACCGTCAAACGCGACCGGACCCACCAGGCCCTTGTGGTCGCCCAGGCGCGGGCCGAAGTTGATGTGACCGAACGTATCCACGAGCACGTCGATGACGGCATTGCCCGGGATAGGTACGTCCGGCGAGGACGACACCGACGGATGCGTCACGCGCGATACATGCCCCACTTCACGACCATCGGCATAGATGACGGCATAGTCACGGACGCCTTCCAGGCGCAGTGTGCCGCCATGGTCCACGCGCTTGCGATACACGACAAGGCCCTGGTCCTGGCCGAACAGCACTTCGTTCGGCCCCGGTCGCGGTAGCTGTATCGCCTGTCCCAACGCATCCCAGAGCGACGCCTTCGCCACCGGGGTAAAGGCGGCGAAGTGGCCAGTCGGTATATCCGGAGGGAGCTTGGGCGCCGTGACGCCCGCCTCGCGGGTTATCACCTCGCGGAGTGCCGCGTAGGCAGGCCCGGCGCGGCCGCGCTCGTCGATGGGCGCCGCGTAGTCGTAATTCGTAATCACCGGCTGGAACTGCGATCCGTCATCCTCGGCATTGCTGCCGGCGGTGAGGCCGAAGTTCGTGCCACCGTGCGCCACGTAGAGGTTGAACGAGTATCCGGCGCGGATGATCGATCGCAGTGTGTCGACGTAATCCTTGCCAGCGAATTCACTCTCACCCCAGTGGGTCAGCCAGCCGGGGTAACCCTCGCCGACCCACACGGGCGCATCGCCCGCATAAACCGGGCCTTTCTTAAGCGTCTCGACGTCCGCGCCATCGAGCCCAAGCGCGGCACCCGGCAGGTACGCCTTGCGCCGCTCGAGATCTTTCCAGCCATCGGAAACCGAAAACGGCCCATCGATACCGTGCACCCGCCACATGTCGGCAAGGGCGCGCAGGTAGTCCACATCATCGGCGAACATCGAATACTCATTCTCCACCTGGATCATGAGGATCGGGCCGCCACTGGCCGCCATGAGCGGCTTTACGAAGCCGGCAAGCTGGCCGATGTAGCGAAGGGTCGCCGCCATGAACGCGGGATCGTCCTTCGTGCGCAGTTTGATATCCGGGTCCCGCAACAGATAGGCAGGAAGCCCGCCGTTGGTCCACTCACCGCAAACATAAGGACCCGGCCGCAGGTACACCCACAGGCCTTCGGCCTGGCAGAGCCGGATGAACGCCGCCATGTCGCGGTTCTCGCCCTGCCAGTCGAAGACCCCGGGCTGACGCTCGTGGTGGTTCCACATGATGTAGATCGCGATGGTATTGAGGCCCATCGCCTTCGCCATGCGGATACGGTGCTGCCAGTACTCACGGGGAATGCGTGCCGGGTGCATCTCGCCGCTGCGGATCCGGAACGGGCGCCCGTCAAGCTCGAACCGCCGGTCACCAAAACCGAACCGGTGCGGACGCCCATCGGGTAGCGCATCCGAAGCCGGCCCCGCCCACGCGCCCCCGGACATGGCCAGGGGCGCGAGGAGCGAGATGGCGATGAATTCCCGGCGGCGCATGCTCAGAACGAGTACTTCACGGTGACCAGCGCGGTGCGGCCTGCATCGACGATATCCGAATTCACCAGGCTGTACTGTCCAATGTGCGACCAGTACTGGTACTGCTTGGTGAGGTTGCTGATCTGCAGGTCGAACTGCAGGCCGTTATCCATCTGGTACCCGGCATGGAGGTCGACGCGGCGGATCGGCCGCAGCCACAGGTCATCCCACGGCGCGCCCTGGTTCAGGAAGTCATACGTGGAAATATACGAGCCGGTGTAGTGGTAGCTCAGGTTGATCGAGAAACCGTACTTCTCGTAGAAAAGCTCTGCATTGGCCATCGTGCGCGGGGCCTGCTGCAGGCGCTCGTTCTCGAAACCGTCGCGGCCCAGGTCGACGCGCGAGTTCTGCTTGGTGGCGTTGACACTGAAGCCCAGGCCGTTCCACGCACCAGGAAGGTCCTCGAACTTCTGGCGCACGGTCGCCTCGATACCGTAAACCCGGCCATCGCCGCCGTTCATGGGCGTCTTCGTCAACACGGTCCCCACGCCCGAGGTATTCGGGTTGGCCTGGCCGCCGCCGCTGTCGTAGATGTAATCCTTCAGTTTCTTGTAATAACTGGTCAGCGAGAAGAAGCCACCGTGGTCGGTGGTCCATTCCGCGCCCAGGTCCACGTTGGTCGCCTTGATCGGATCGAGGTCCGGGTTGCCGCGGGTGATCGTGGTCACGCCGTTGGAAACGCTGATCTGCTCGCCGCCACCCAGCTGGACGAAGGCCGGGCGGGTATAGCTCTGCCAGATCGATCCGCGGAACACGACGTTGCCACCGGGACGATAGTTGACGAAGAGGCTACCCAGCGGCTCGTTGTAGATCGTGCGGTTGTTCGAGAAGTAACCCGGCTGCTCGTTGCCGTCGGCGTCCTGGGGCGTCGTCCAGAACGTATTGTGTATCGACGTATGCTCGAAGCGAATGCCCGGGATGATCTCCAGCGGGCCTTCCTGGATGGTAGCCATGGCGTATGCCGCGGATACCGCCTCGGTGCCGCGCATGGTGTCGCAGTTGAAGTTGTTGTAATCGAGCTGGCTACAGGTATCCAGGTCGGAGGGCTGGACGTGCGCAGCGATCAGCGCCGCCACCGCGGCGCGGCTCACGTCCGGCGTCACCCACGGGTACTTGCCCGGGAAGATCTGGCTGTAGTCGCCCTTGAAGATGCCAAGATCACCCAGCGTGGTCGTGCCATCGTTGATGCCGCCGGTGGACCAGTCGCGGTTCGTGAACTCGCGCGAGCTGTCGCTGTACTTCACGCCAAACTTCACGTTCTGTACCGGGCCGTCTTCGAAGTCATAGCGAAGATCAAGCTTGGCACCGCCACGCTTCTGGCCGGAGCGGATCTTCGTGACCTCGCCGTAGTCGTTGGCGTACATGTTCTGGATGTTGTTAACCGAGTTCAGCAGTGCCGGGGTCAGTACCGGGTACGGGAAGTGGTTGCCGCCGTAGCTGAGCAGCGAGCTCTGGTTGTACGCGAAATTATCCTGCGAGTACTTGTCCTCACGCCCGTCGATTTCCACATGCTCGGGTCGATCGTTGCGGCCAATGCTCCAGAACACGTTGGGCGAGATCGTCCAGCCGCCCGCGGTCTTGTCCGCGCCCAACTGGATCGTGGCCAGGTCGGCGCGCTCCGGGTTGGTTTCGAACCAGAAACGATTGGCGATACGCCCGATGTTGGGTGTGTAGACGCCCGGGGTGGCCGTCGGGACGTAGGTCACATCCTGCGGCAGCAACTGGTTGTACGTTGTGTTCTGTTCAGTCAGCGCGTAGGCGTACGAGGCCTTTGCATACGCGTGCAGGGTCGGATCCACGTTCCAGTCGAACGACATGTTGCCGCCATAGCGGCGCTCGAAGCCGGAGGCGATGCCGACGTTCGTGCCGATACTGGTCAGGTTGTGCTGCGGATCGTAGCCCGGCGCATTCTCACCCTCGGCAGTCGCATGCAGGAATGCCCAGGAGCCGTCATTCGACGCGCTTTCCGCCGCGCCGATCTCGCTGTTGGCGATGTTGCGGTAATCGTAGTAGCCGCTGATATAGAAGCCGAACTGCTTCTCTTCACCAAACTTCTTCTGCAGTTCGCCGGCCAGGCCGCTGCCGAGGCCGCTGCCGCCGTAGTCCCGCGCGCGGCTCTCGACGCGCCCACTGGCCGTCACGCTCCCGCTGAAATCCTTCTTGAAGTCGAACGCGCTGGGCGTACGGAAGTCGATGGTGCCACCGATGGCGTCACCGTCCATGTCGGCCGTGGACGTCTTGTTGAGCACGATCGTCTGGAGGCCGGAGGGCGGCAACAGGCTTAGCTGCACGCTGCGGCTATAGGGCATGCCCTGGGCGACATTGCTGCCGTTCACCAGGTTTACGTTGTATTCCGACGGCAGGCCACGGACCGAGGCGAACATGCCTTCGCCGCGCGCCGCGCCATCGATACCGCCGAAGTAGCCCGTGCCGGTCGTGGTGACGTTCACGCCCGACATGAGGCCCAGTGCCTCGGCGACGTTATGCACGGCCGTGTTCTGCAGATCCTTGGCCGAGAGCACGTCCACGGTGTTCACCGAGTCCATGCGGATGCTGGTCGCCTCGTAACGGTTCGCGACGACGCTTAGCGCCTTCATCTGCACCGCCTTGTCTTTCTCCGCCTTGTCCTTGTCGGTTTTGCTCGCGCCAGCCGTTGCAGGCGCATCGCCCGCCGGCGACGCCTGTTGCGCCATGACTGGCGCGACGAGCAAGCCGAAGGCCGTACACACGGCCAGGACAAGCGCCTTCTTCGTCAATACATGTTCGTTACGCACAATGCACCCCACCCCGAAAGTGTCGCTGAAGACAACACGTGGCCCTCCGCCCGTGTTGCGGATTGAGCTGACCAGCGACCTTCGACGTGCGCGTACGCCCTGCAGGCAGCCACAGGCCGCAATCAGGCGTGCATCACGTCATGCCCGCGCGCAAGCGCGAACCCATCAGGAAGGGAGGCCGATCAGGAAGACAGATCAGCGGGTGTGGCGCGGCGGCGAATAGCCGGCAAGCGACTTGCCCCGCGAACGCAGGGCGCTGAGCTTGGCGCGGGAGAGGATCGGCTGGCCATCGGCCTGCACGAACGGGAACAGCGGCTCCGCCATGGCGCAACCCGGATGTGCTGGATTGTGACTGCGGTGGCGCATGAAGACCCCTCAAGGAAAACGCCGCGGCAATGGCAACGCGACGCCTTGGTAAGATATAGCGCACCATAAAATCTGCGTCAATACGCGGGTTTAGATCGATTTTTCTGCTGCGCAGCAGCAATCGACGTGATCAGAAAGCAGCGTTCCAACCAACGTTGATCCAATGCTCCGCGTGCAGGCTCCGCTCACTGCCCACGACAAGATCCAGGCTCGAGTCGCCGAAGTTCAGGCGGATACCACCCTGGTCGGTAATCACCCGATGTGTCCACATGCGCTCGACCAGCAACGTCCAGCGTGCCGTCACGGCAAAGTCCAGGCCCACACCGTAAAGCGCATATGCCGATTCACCATGCACGCGATCGACGCCTGCATTGAGCGCCACCATCCATCGGCGCGCGTCATCGATGCCGAAGGTCGTGGCCACGTAAGCCTGCGTATCATCGCGGCGCCCGTGCAACCAGGTGGCTGCCGTCGCGACAGCGATGCCGATGCCTTTGTCGTCACCGTTGCGCAATTGCCATTTGATGGACGGATTGATACCTGGCCCGGCCGTGCCGTGACCGGTGTTCAGCGTGACGCCGAACTCCACGGGCCCGGCGCCGCATGCCGGCACGGCATACAGGCCATTACTGCCATGCGACCACTCGCGCAACCACGACTCGAGCTGACACTTTCCCGCGCCGACGACGGACGCGTCATCGACGTTGTAGCTCCCACCTTCGGCATGAGCCTGGCTGCTGGTACCGAAGGGCAGCGTTGCGCCACCGATGACACACAACAAAAAAACGCCGTGGCGAACTCGCATTCGCAACGGCGCATAAAGCCGGCATCTGGGGGAAATGGGCGATGCCGGATCTAGCGTAACGGCATATCGGAACATGGCTTTAATCCATTCGGCATATTCGCGATATGCGCAATTTCATCATTTGGTAGCGGGTGCGGTAACGACCGGTGCCGCCGCCGGGGGCAGCAGTTTATCCTGTGCTGCGCGCACGATGGTGCCGATGATGATGATCGCCAACGCTACGTTAGTGATTACGAAAAGCACTGGCGCCACATCCGCGATCGCACCGGTCAGGCCACGCGATGACATGCTGATCGCGGTACCCGAAAGCGCTGTCAATCCGAAGGTAAACGCCCAGTAGCTCGGCGCGAACGGCTGCTTCATGATCCATGGCAGCAGACGAACCAGCAGGAAAAACTGCAGCAGGCCGTAACCCCACGCAGCCTGCACAAGCAACTCGGGTAGTCCCTGCGTATTCGCCAGCCATGCCGCCACCGCGACAACGGGGGGCGCCAGTTGGATACCCAGCGTTGGCCGCAACGCGACGGGCAACTCCTGTGCGTGGAATAAGCGATTGACGATGACGGATTCGAGCGCGAGCCAGGTGAAAACACCTGCACCAAAGAACAGGATGCCCCACGATGGAAAGCCGAGCGTTCCGGCAGTAATTGCCGTGATGAAATTGCCAGCGACCGATGGCAGGTAGATCACCGGCGTCACCGTTGTCATCTCACGGCCGCCCTGCAGCATGTCTCCAACCCGCCACACACTGAAAAGCACGTGCCCCACCCCACCGATCACCAGGGCGAGCACGGCAAGCATGTGCGAATGCGGCGCCAGCACCACGCCCATCAGCGCGGTGGTGGCAGGCACCAGGCCGATGAAACAGCACTGCACGGGGTGCCGCGCCTCCTCCACGGCCGCCTCACGGTGGCCCAGCCATTTCATGGCATAACACGTGATCAGCACCGCCCAGACCACGAACGCGGCGGCCATGATGGCCTCGCCGATCGCGGGAGGAAGACCCCACAGGTGGGAGGCGTTACGCCAGTTGCTCCCGAGGCCCACCAGGCCCAGGACCATGCCGAAGAAGGATGCGGGGATGGAGCGGCGGAGCACCATGGGAAGCCTCGTAGGTCGCAAACGCGCCCACTATCTTGGCCTCACCCCGGGGCGTCTTGGCAAATGCCGTTGTCAGTCCCTGGCCCACACGCCCGCGTGCAGCACCCACTTGCCCTTCCGGTTTTCCCAGTAGGGATGCACATAGTGGTAGCCGGGGCGATCGCGTTCCCAGTGGCCGCGGACCGCCTCGTAATCGTGCCCGTTCCAGCCCCAGTAACCATGCGCCCAGACCCAGCCGGCACGGCCCGCCGGGACCTCCTCGACGAGCTCACCCGGCGGCTCATGGGTGACCACCACCAGGGTTTCGTTGCGCGCCAGCCGCGGCTGTGGCGCGCACGCGGCCAGGGTGAGTGCAAGGGCGAGGGCCATCAGGGGCGTGGCGATCGCTGGGTGCATGGGAATCCTCAGGGGGCAAAAGGGGGGAGAGTAGAACGACCCAACGCTTTCCTGGCCATTTCGTTGGCGAGTGAAGGCCCGGCGTTCGGCAGGCATTCATGCCGTCACCCGGCTTCCACGGGCACGCCGGGAGAGTACGCCCATGAAGATCGCGACCTTCAACGTCAACGGGATCACCGCCCGCTTGCCGCACCTCCTGCAGTGGCTGGAGCGCGAACAGCCCGATGTGGCGTGCCTGCAGGAACTGAAGGCACCGGACCGGGGATTCCCCCTTCAGGCTATCCACGATGTGGGCTACGGCGCGATCTGGTCTGGCCAGGCCTCGTGGAACGGCGTCGCCATCCTGTCCCGGGGGGAGGATCCGGTGGAGAGCCGGCGTAGCCTGCCCGGTGATGATAAGGACGTGCATAGCCGGTATATCGAAGCCCTGGCGCACGGTGTGCTCGTGGGCTGCATTTACCTGCCTAACGGCAACCCGAGGCCCGGTTCGAAGTTCGATTACAAGCTGGCGTGGTTCGATCGGCTTATTGCATACGCGAAGCCGCTTTTCGATACGGGTTACCCCATCGTGCTTGCCGGCGATTTCAACGTGGTGCCCACGGATGCGGATATTTACGACCCGAAGAACTGGCGCCGCGATGCCCTGCTCCAGCCCGAATCGCGCGACGCGTATGCGCGCCTGCTCGGCCAGGGCTGGACGGACGCACTGCGTGCCATGCATCCGGACGCCCATATTTACACGTTCTGGGACTACTTCCGCCAACACTGGCCCCGCGACCGCGGGTTGCGGATCGATCACCTGCTGCTTTCCGGGGACCTGGCCAAGCGGCTGAAAAACGCAGGCGTCGATCGCTGGGTCCGCGACCTCCCCAAGGCCAGCGACCATGCGCCGACCTGGGTGGAGCTGCGCGACCCGCCACGGGCGAAGCCCCGGCGGTAGCGCCGCCGCGTGAACGCCGGCGAAGGGCCGTCACAGAACGGCCAAAAAAGCGAAGCAAGGATTCGGCGGGTTTGCTAGATTCGCGGCAACACCCCCGCCAGCACGTCCATGCCCCAAGAGCGCCACGCACGGCTCACCCGCCTCGTCGACCGCAGCAGCAAAGCCAGCGTGGCCCTGGTGGTGCTCCTCACCCTCGCGGGCGTAGCGACGGCCATGGGCCTGCTGGCCACCCAGCGCATCGTTGGCAAGCGCTACGAGGTACTCATCGCCACCCAGGCCATCGGCCAGGATGTCCACGACATGCGGGCAGCGATCGGTGCGTGGGTCCTGCGGGACGACCCCAACGCGTCCTTGAATTGGCACCAGGCGGTGGCTTCCGGCGAAAGCCACTTCGCCACCGTGCAGGCCAGCCTCGGCAGCGACGCCCACGAGAAGGCGCTCGTCACCGCCCTGGGAATCAGCCTGCAACAGCGGGTGGATAGCGCAGCCCCCTTCCTCACGCATTCCGCTGCCCCCGAGCGCCAGCGCCACATCGAGGAATTGATGGGCGCCGACTACCAGTCGCGCAACGATGCCGTCGCCCGCGATGTCACCGCCCTCGCGGCGTACGAGCGAATGCGCCTGCAGCGCGGCCAGTTCCGCCAGGACCTGGTGCTCTCCGTCGCCGGCGTCGTGCTGGTCGCCCTGGTCCTGTGGTCGGTGATCACGCTTCGGCGCGCCCGCTACACCGCGCGCAGCCTCGTGGATGGCTGGCGGGATGCCCTGGACGCGACACAGCGTGGCCGGGCCGAACTCCATGCCTTCACTGACGCGGCCCCGCTCGCGGTATTCCACGTCAATGCGTACGGGGTACCGCAGTGGCAGAACGCACAGGCCAATGCGTGGGTCGGCTCACGGACCGGACGCGACGTGGCCGATTTCATGCGTGAGAACATCGAGGAGGCGGACCGCGAGCGGGTACTCGAGGCATGGCGCCTGCTGGTGACCGAGGGCAAGCGCTTCGAACAGGTGTTCCGCTTTCACGGTACCGACCGGCTCACGGTCTGGGCGCATGCCCATGCGACGCCTGTCGTGGATGGCGGCGCGACCAGCGGCTTCGTGGCCGTTCTCCAGGACATCACCGGTGCGCGCATGTTGCAGGAGGAGCTGGACCATTCACGTAAACGCCTCCGCCGCATGACCGATGCCATCCCGGCGCTCATCGGCCGCCTCGACCAGGATGAGACCTACCGGTTCGTCAACGCCACCTACCGGCAGTGGTTTGGCGATGCCGCACCACGCATTGGCCAGACACTGCGCGAGTTTGTCGGCGAGGCCAACTACCAGCGCCTGGTCCCGATGCTGGCCCGCGTACACCACGGCCAGGCGGTGCGCTTCGAAATGAACCAGATGAAGCTGCACGGCAAGTACTTCACCGGCGATGTCACCTATACGCCCGAATACGACGATGCCGGCGCCTTCCATGGCTTCTACGTGATGGTGACCGACGTCAGCGAGCGCAAGAAGCTCGAGGAGAGCCTTTTCGCCGCGAAGGAACTCGCCCAGGTGACCCTGGATTCGATCGGCGACGCCGTGCTGACCACCGACACGACGGGCACCATCACTTTCCTGAATCAACGGGCTGAATCGCTGCTGCTACGCCCCACGATGCGCGCCCGCGGCATGCCCATCGAATCCGTCGTCCACCTGCGCGACATGCACGACCAGCCGAGCGACAGCTCCCTGCTCCGGGCCATCGCCGAGGAACGCACGGTCGATATGCTCCAGCCGCGTCAGCTACTGCTTGCGGATGGCACGCGCCTGGACATCGAGGATGTCGCTGCACCGATCCGTGATCGCGAAGGGCATGTGGTGGGCGGCGTACTGGTATTGCGCGATGTATCGGTGGCGCGCGCGGTGGCTGACCGCATGCGTCAACTCGCGGAATCGGACACGCTGACGGGGCTGCCGAACCGCCTGGTCTTCGAGGAGCGCCTTAAGGCCGCGCTCGCCCACCTGAAAGCGGCGGATAGCCTGGCGGTGCTTTACATGGACCTCGACGGCTTCAAGGCGGTCAACGACGTCCATGGCCACGCCGCGGGCGATGAGCTCCTGCGCCAGTTCGCCGAGCGCCTGCTCCGCCGCACCCGCAAGGCCGATACCGTCTGCCGCCTGGGCGGCGACGAATTCGTCGCGCTCCTCGCCCCACCGATCTCGCTACGCGAGGCCATGGTGCGCGCGGAAGATTTCATCGACGCCGCCAGCCAGCCTTTCTTCTGGAACGGCCTGCCGCTGCATGTCACCTTGAGCGTCGGCATCTCGACGGCACCGCAGCACGGCGTGGATGCCCTCGCCCTGGTCCGCCGCGCCGACGATGCCCTCTACGAAGCCAAAGCCACCGGCAAAAACAAAGTCGCCGTCCTGTAGGAGCGCGCTGGCGCGCGATCGCGCGTTCCTACAAGAGTGCCAGCGCGGAGCGCTTGCCGGCCTCGAGGATTTCATCCGAGAGCGCACCGTCCTTCGTGGCCCGCGCCATCTGCAGGGCGCCATTGATCAGCGCGTAAAGGGCGATGGCCTTTGCGCGTGCCTCCTCCCTGGGCAGCGCAGGCCATTGCTCAGCCAGCCGGCTGACCAGGGCGTCCATACCCTCGGCGAACGCCTCACGTACCGGCTCGGAGCGCCTGGAGACATCCGCCACCAGCGTGGCGATCGGGCACCCCTGCTGGGGGTTATCCCGATGCCGCGTGGAAAGATAGGACTCGATGTAGGCGGCCGTGTTGCCGCCCTTTTCGATGCGCTCATTGAGGAAGTCCAACCGCTCGGCCATGGCGTAAGCCACGACCTCGCGGGCCAGGTCTTCCTTCGATGTGAAGTGGTTGAAGAACGCGCCATTGGTCAGCCCGGCGCTTTGCATCACGGAGGCAATGCCCTCGCCTTCAAAGCCGCGCTCGCGGAAGTTCTGCGCCGCCACTTCGATGATCCGCTGGCGGGTCTTTTCCTTATGGTCTTTCGCGTATCGCATGATTCACCTCGAAACATCGGCCACCTTGTCGGCAGGCACATCCCAACCACCACCCAGGGCACGGAAGGCGCCCACGGCGGCGCGGGCATCGTCCGTGCGTACGCGCGCGAGCAGGTCGCGTGAAGCCAGCAGCTGGCGGTCTTCGTCCAGCACTTCCAGCAAGCTCACCGCACCGCCCTTGTAGGCATCCTGCGCCGCATCGCGCGCCCGGACGTGCGCCGCCACCTCGTTCTCCAGCACGCCATGCTGGGCCTCGAGTTGGGTCAGCGACACGATGGCGTTCTCCACATCTTCCGTGGCCTTCAACATGGAGCCACGGTACTTCGCCAGTGCCTCGGCGTTCGCACCACGTGCCTCTTTCACATCCGCATCCACCCGGCCGAAATCGAACAGGCGCCAGTGCAGCCCAAGGGCACCCTGCGACTGGAAGGCCGAACCGGTCAGCAACTTCCCGCTATCCAGTGTGGCGAAACCAAGCAGGCCCGACAACGATACCTGCGGATAGTACTGCGCCAGCGCGACGCCGATACGTGCATTGCTGGACGCCAGTTCCCGCTCTGCCGCGATGACATCAGGCCGGCGGCGCAGCAGCGATGCCGGGCCACCGGCGCCATCCACGGTGGGAATGTGGAACGGCTTCTGCGACGAGGCGATCTCTTTGGCGTACGTCCCGGGCGCGGCTCCCATCAATACATCGAGCCGGTTGAGCTGCGTATCCAGCTCGGCCTGCAGCGGGGGCACCGTACCCTGCGCCTGTAGCAGCAGCGCTTCGGCCTGGGCCGACTCGCGCTCCGTGCCCAAACCATTCTGCTGGCGCAGGTGCACCAGGTCGACCAGGCCCTGCTCGTTGCGGATCTGCTCGTTCGCGATAGCGATGCGCGCCTGCGCGCCACGCACGCGGAAGTACGCATCCGCGGCTTCAGCGACCAGGGTGATGCGCACACCAGCGTGCGTGGCCTCGGCGGCCTGCCAGGCGGCATTCGCCGCTTCGTCACCGCGGCGCAGGCCACCGGCGAGATCGAGTTCCCAGCTCGCACCTACACCAAGGTCTTCGTACGTCTGGTTCCGCTCATAGCCAGGCTGCGGGCTGGCCAGCTTGCCCAGCGGGCTGCGCTCCGACTGGCGTAGGCGTGCGGCGTTCGCATCCAGGCTGCCCTGGGGTAAGCGATCGGCGTGCGCGTACTGCGCCGCCGCGCTGGCCTGCTGGACACGCGCCGCGGAGGCCGCAAGGTCCAGGTTCTGATCGAGCACCCGCGCAACGATCGTGCTGAGTTCGGGATCGTCGAACCCGTTCCACCACGTCTCCAGCGCAGGAGCCGGGGCTTCGGCCACCCGCTGGTCGAGGGCGGCCTGCTCGTGCCATGCAGATGCGGCCGGCAAGCTGGGCTTCACGTAATCCGGGCCAACCGTGCAACCGGCCAGCACCAGGGGGAGAATCAAGGGGAGCAGTTTAGTGCGCATCGGCGGAAGGACCTTTAGGAGGCTGCACCTTGCGCATCAGCGGCACCATGGCCGTGGCAAGCACAAAGCACAACATGATGGAAAAGAAAGCGTCGCTGTAAGTCATGGTCTGCGCTTCCCGGTAAGTGAGCTGCCAGAGCTCGCGCAGTGCGACCTGAGAGGTCTGCGCGGCACCGTCCAGGCCGGTGAGCAGGCTGTTCATCGCCTCGTTCGCCGGCGTCAGGTGCTCGGCAAGGCGCTGGAAATGCAGGTTGGTACGGTCATTGAGGATCGTGGCGCACGCGGCGATACCGATGGCACCCCCGAGGTTACGCATGGTGTTGAACAGCCCCGACGCATGACGCAGGCGTGCCGGCGGCAACCCGCCGAGGGTGAGCGTGACGACCGGGGGGACCGCCAGTTGCTGCGCCGCGCCGCGCAGCGCTTGCGGCAGCAACAGTTCGGTACCGCTCCAGTCGTGCGTGATGGGCGTGAACTCGAACATGGAGATGGCAAACAACGCCATGCCCACCATCATCAGCCAGCGCAGGTCCACCCGATTCGCCAGGAACGTGTACACCGGGATCGTGAGGATCTGGAAAACACCCGTCGAAAACACCGCCTTGCCGATCTGGAACGCGCTATAGCCTTCCACCCGGCCGAGGAATAAGGGCGTCAGGTAGATCGTTGCAAACAGGCCGATGCCCGTGACGAACGAAAAGAACGATCCAAGGGCGAAATTGCGGTCCTTCAGCGCGCGCAGGTCCACCACCGGGTGTTCTGCCGTCAGCTCTCGCCACACGAACAGCACGCCGGCAATCGCTGCCGTCCACGCGGTAGTCCGGATGACGCTGTCTTCCATCCAGTTCCAGCGCGGGCCTTCTTCCAGCGTGTACTCAAGGCAGCCCAGGAACAGCGCGATCAGGACGATGCCAGCCCAGTCACCCAGCTTCAGAAGGCCAAGGTCAGGCTCGTCGATCTTCACCAGTGCCGGTACCGCCACGGTCACGAAGATGCCCGGCACGAGGTTGATGAAGAACAGCCAGTGCCATGAGTAGTTATCCGTAATCCAGCCACCCAGGGTCGGCCCCATTGTCGGGGCGAGCGAGGCCAGCGCACCAATCGTCGCGGCGGCGATGACACGCTGCTTGCCTTCGAAGAACACGAACGCCGTGGTGAACACCATCGGGATCATGGAGCCGCCAATGAAACCCTGCGCGGCGCGGAACACGATCATGCTCTGGATATCCCCGGCGATACCGCACAGCAGGCTGGTCACCGTGAAGCCCGCCGCCGAGACGGCGAACAACCAGCGCGTCGAGAACACGCGGGAAAGCCAGCCGGACAGGGGGATGACCACGATCTCCGCGATGAGGTAACTGGTTTGCACCCAGGCGGTATCGTCCGCGCCGGCCGACAGGCCACCGCCGATATCACGCAGTGATGCCGAAACGATCTGGATATCCAGCAGGGCGATGAACATGCCCACGCACATGCTGGCGAAGGCAAAGATCTTCTGGCCCGGGGTGAGGTGGGCGACGGGGCTCATGGCGCGTTGGTATCAACGGTCGCCGTGACGGAAAGGCCTGGACGCAACAGGCCCAGGTCGCCGTCCTTGCCATCCAGCACGACCCGCACCGGCACGCGCTGGACGATTTTGGTGAAGTTGCCCGTGGCGTTCTCCGGCGGCAGCACGCTGAACTGCGCACCCGTGGCGGGTGCGAGCGAGGCGATGTGGCCACGGAACGGATGGTCGGGCATCACGTCGGCACGCACGTCGACGCCCTGCCCGACTTTCATGCGGGCGAGCTGGTCTTCCTTGAAGTTCGCATCCACCCACAGACCGTGGGCGGGCACGACGGCCAGCATCGGGCTGCCGGCCGAAACAAACGCGCCGACCCGTGCACGACGGTTGCCGATCGTGCCATCCACGGGCGCACGCACCTCGGTGTAGGACAGATCGAGGTGCGCGCTATCGGCCTGGGCCTTCGCCTGGGCCAGCGCCGCTTCGGCCTGGTGCTTCTGGGTATCGATCACGTCAAGCTGGCGGCGCGCCGCCTCAACGGCAGCGCTTGCCTTCTGGCGGTCGGCGTCGGCGGTTTGTGCCACGGCGCGTGCACGCTGGGCAGCTTCCACCGAGACGGCGGAACGGCTGACCAGGTCGCCGTAGCGGGTATCGTCCAGCCGCGCACGGTTGGCCTCGGCATCGGCGCCCGCCTTGCTGGCTTCGGCCTGGTGGATGACGCTTTGCTGCAAGGCCGCGACGGCATCGAGGTTGCGCAGCGTGGCTTCCTGGGCCTCAACGGCGGCGTCGGCCTTGGCGGCGGCAGCCCGGTAGTCGCGGTCATCGATACGGATGAGCAGGTCGCCTTTATGGACGGCCTGGTTATCGGTCACGGCGACGGTCTGGATGTAGCCGGGGACTTTCGAGCCGATCACCGTAACGTCGCCGCCGACATAGGCGTCGTCGGTGTCCTGGATGAAACGGCCGGTGGTCCACCAGTGGGCGCCGTAGGCGAGGACGCCCACCAGGACGACCGCCCCCGCCGCGAGCTTGAGGGGTTTGGTGCGCCGGACCGGCGCGGCGGGTGAATCGATGACAGCGGACACGGGCGTACCCTTCAGCAGTTGAATTATGCTCGTACTTTTATGACCGCACCGATGGGGATTCAAGGGGGTCGATGAAAAATAGTTTCACCCGGGCGTAATGACCGTACCGAGCGCCGCGCCCCTAGGTGACACCAAAAAAAAGCGCCGACCCGGCTGATGGACCGGACGGCGCTGGACCTGGCGATGGGGGATTCCGGGGGGACGCCAGGCAACCTCATCGTGCCCGCTGACCTGCGCGCCGAAGCGTGACGGGCGTCTCGCTTTCCCTGCCCCACCGTTTATTCATATCGGTCGTAGCGTGCCATCAGTCACGGCAACCACTTCATGCGCGCGTGCATCCCACCCGCTTACGCCACCACTGTAAGGATGCACCATG
This sequence comes from Luteibacter aegosomatissinici, assembly GCF_023078495.1. Classification (NCBI taxonomy): domain Bacteria; kingdom Pseudomonadati; phylum Pseudomonadota; class Gammaproteobacteria; order Lysobacterales; family Rhodanobacteraceae; genus Luteibacter; species Luteibacter aegosomatissinici. The sequence continues at coordinate 2,604,735 of NZ_CP095742.1, forward strand.
ACGTACCGCTGGATCCTGCTATCCCTGCTCGCCCTTGCCCCACTTGCCGCCACGGCCGCGCAGGAGAAGCCCACCATGATGTTCCTGGGCTCGGGCCACCTCGCCAACCACAATCGCGACATCGCCAATACCCACGTCGAGGACATCCTCGTGGCCAAGCGGCAGGCCGAGATCGAGAGCGTCGTTAACCAGCTCGCCGCGTGGAAACCTACGCACGTCGCCGTCGAATACCCTCACGCCAGGCAAGCCCAGCTGGATGAGCGCTACGCCGCCTATCGCGCCGGCACGTACAAGCTAACCGCAGACGAAGTCGATCAGATCGGGCTGCGCCTGGCCCGCAAGCTCGGGCTGCCACGCGTCGATGCCGTGGACTGGAACGAGAACGCGCCCGGACAGGATGCCGATTACGACTGGATGGCCTGGGCGAAAGCGAACGGCAAGGGTGAGCTGCTCGACAAGACCGTCAACCATTGGAAGGCCATGGCAGTCAGGGAAACGGATTACCTGAAGGACCACTCGATCCTGCAGTGGTACCAGCTATGGAACGACCCGGAGCGGATGCACGAGGATGAATCCGGCTACTTCGACATGGCCCTGTTCGGCAACGACACCAACAACCCCGGTGCGGCCTGGGTCGGCCAGTGGTACGCCCGCAACCTGCGCATCTTTACCCACATCCGGGAACTCGCCACGAAGCCGGGCGATCGCATCCTTGTGATCTACGGCGCCGGCCACGGTCCCTACCTGCGCAAGGACGCCACCGAGTCAGGCATTTTTGAACTGACGGATACCTATGCGTACTTGAAAGCCATGCATCCGTGACGATCAGGCAAAGGTGCTTTTCCGCGCGAGGTATCACAGCGGCCGTGGCGTGGCCCCAGAGATAGCTGCAGGCGGCTCACGTCGAGCCGACCATGCCATCCAGGAAAACGCCATGAGCAAGCTGAAAGATAAAGTCGCCATCGTCACGGGCGCATCGAAGGGCATTGGTGCCGGTATCGCGAAGTCGCTGGCCGCCGAGGGCGCCAGCGTCGTCGTGAACTATGCCTCGAGCAAGGAAGGGGCCGAGAAGATCGTCGCGGAGATCACGGCCGCCGGCGGCAAGGCGATCGCGGTCGGCGCGGATGTCTCGAAGGAAGCGGATGCCGGCAAGCTGGTCGCCGCGGCCGTCGATACGTTTGGCCGCCTGGACATCGTCGTGAACAACTCGGGCGTCTACGAGTTCGCGTCAGTAGAGAACACCACCGAGGCGCTGTTCCGCCGCATGTTCGATATCAATGTGCTCGGCCCCCTGCTGGTCACGCGCGCCGCCTCCGCTCACCTGGGCAAGGGCGGTAGCGTGATCAACATCGGTTCGGGCGTGACCCAGCTGGTCCCGGCGGAGACCGCGATCTACACCGGGACCAAGGGCGCGCTCGACGCCATTACGGGCGTGCTTTCGCGCGAGCTGGGCCCGCGTGGCATTCGCGTCAACTCGGTGAACCCCGGCATGGTGGAAACCGAAGGCACGCACAGCGCCGGTTTCGTCGGTTCGGATTTCCAGGCCTGGGCCGAAGGCCAGACGCCGCTGGGCCGCATCGGCCAGGTGGGTGATATCGCCCCAGTCGTGACCTTCCTCGCATCGGATGATGCGGGCTGGGTGACGGGCGAGAAGATTCTCGCTACCGGCGGCATGCGTTAAGCGGTAAAGGCATCGCGTGCAAGCACGCTCCTACAGGGCTTCCTTGCAGGAGCGCGCTTGCGCGCGATTCGTCCGGCCTTCGATCCAGCGGCTTAACCGCCTTCCTCGCACTTATCGTTCTCGCAGGCAAAATCCACCTGCAACCCGCGGCCGACGACGACATTGATGTTCTTGCGCGTATCAACCGCCTGACCGTCTTTCTCGAGCGTCACGCTATAGCTGCCCATGGGCAGCGGAGTCAGCGTGTATCGGCCGCGACCGTTGATCACGGCATGGCGCTGCGCACCGGTAGCGCTTGTCGCCGTCACAGATCCCCCGGCCGGGCCATGGCCAAAGATGCTACCGGCGGTACCCTGGGCGCCGGCGACGGACGCGGCAACGGCCAGCAGGCCCACGAACATAAAACGCACTTTCACAAGCAACTCCCCCTCTCATTGGTTTCGTTCGGATGCTACCCAGCAGGCCCGTACTGCGGGGATGTGTTTTGTACACCACTTTGTTGCGCAAGTGACACGCTAAGGCGATTGCAGGGCCGGCGTGGTCTTCTCGAGGATCTTCATCGACTCGGCGTTAGCACGTTCCCACGCCTTGAGTTCTTCCGGTGTGCGCGGCGTGCTGTCCCTCTCGGGCGCACGTCCCACCGTCTGTGTTGCGGCTGCCGGCGGCATGGACGTTGCCGCGACAGGTGCGGCAGCCCATGGGGTCGCGCGTGTGGTCGAACGTTCAGCCGCAGGAGTCGCATGCTTCGGCGGCAACGTCGCCTTGCGTACGAGGTGCGCGTAGACAAAAAGACTCGCGACCGTCGCGGCGATCGCTACGGCGAACATCGCCGCATCCCGACGGCGAGCCTGACGCACCTGGGCAGGCCGCCGAAACGGGCCGCCCGCGGGCGATGACACCCTGGCGAGGCCCGTGGCCTGCAAGGCCGCTTCGTCAACGGGCCCGATCATGGCGCGAACGGCGGCACCATCGACCAGCGTGATGCCCGGGAATCGTGACGCCGAATCGATCGCGGCGCGGGTGAACTCGCCTGATGTCACCAGGATGGCGCCTGTGGCGCCGGCTGTGTGCATGACGCCGATGAGTTCATGCACAGGATTATGTGGGACTTGCAATGCATTCCAGTGCTTGCACTGCACGACGATGAACTGGCCATCCCTGAAGAGCTTCAGGTCCACGCCGCCGTCGGTCCGCGCGAATCCACTCCCCGTACCGCTGTGCTCCACGCGGTAACCCTGGCTCGCGTAATAGTCGCCGACGCGGCGTTCGAAGTCGGCCCATCCTACCCGGCTGAGGGCGTCGTCCCATCTCTCGCTGACACGCTTGGTGTAGCGGCTCATGCGGCGCACCCGGCGCACGCGACATCCCTCTGGCACCTGCTGGCACCCTGGCAACATTCCATGCTGGCTCCCCTTGCCGGGTGGCGGCCCCCTTGGCCGGCTGCCGGACGGACCGATGGTATGCGTGTGGCGGACGCTTGGGTAGGGGTGGCCTCAGCCCGGCGAGCTGCCAGGGAAGAGCGACGCACCCATATGGTCGATGAATGCCCGCAATCGTGGTGGCATGTGGCGGCTGGATGGCCATACGGCGCGGAAATCGATGTGGCGAACGGGCCATTACGTCGAACCGGTGCACCTCCCTGCCCGATTGGGCTATGAGAGCGCAGGCGTGGTCGATGTTCGTTTACGGCGCCCTGGCTGACGATGTCACACCACTGCCATTGCTGGATGTGATTCCCCGCGAACCGATCATTCGTGGCTACAACCTTTTCGCGACCACCACGAACCCGGAGCGCCAGGCCGCCGCCGTGGGCTTCATCAGCGCCGGCCTCACCAGCGGCCAGCTGAAGCCACGCATCGCACGGACGTTTACCTTCGACAACATCATCGAAGCGCACCGTTACCTCGAAAAGAACGAGCACATCGGCCGGATCGTCGTCACGGTGTAATGGCGTCTCCCGGAAAGCGGTCGCCGAACATGGGCAGGCCGCTCCGCGACCCGAGCAGCCGACAGGCGCGCAGAGACCTCGCTCACGGGCATCTGTAGGCCGATATCGACCGAAGCGTAGGACGCTGGTTTTTCGTATTGCTTGCCTTGGGAACCTCGCCAGAATGATATCCCTTGGTCAGCAAGGGATATCCGCGACATGAGCGAAAGCTGGGTTGGCTGGATGCTTGGAAACATAGCGGCGCCACTACTCGCACCACTGGTGATCGTCGGCATCGTCTGCGGCTTTTCGAACGACGAGCACAAGGAAAAACTTTCCCCCTTCCTCACAGTAAAGGATGGGCAGCTTGCCTGGGTGGCCTTGGCATTTTCTGTATCGGCGCTCTATGAACGCGACGAGATGCTGCGGATCTACCGGCATGAAAGCTCGGGCGTGGCGCTGACTATTACGGTTGCGGCCATGCTGCTGGCTTGCCTCATTCCGCTGTGCGGTCTCCTGTTCCCTGCCGACAAGTTGTCCGTTCGTCTCAACCCCAGCCAGTGGTTAATCCATTACAAGATCTTTGTAGGCTCAGCGGTTGCGGCGATCGGCACCGGCGTTAGCTATACGGGCATACATTTCGGCTGGCTTTACTAAGAGGACTCCATGAACACACCGCAAGTCACGACCCAACCCACGCCCTCACAAATGCCCAACTGGCTGTTTGGCATCTACCTAGGGTTCGGCATTGTCAGCCTGCTGCTCAACCTGGCGTTCTTCATCGCCAATAAGGTGCTCAGGTGACTGTTTTCATTAGCTAAATCGAGAACCCCTGCCTTTCCACGGCCCGTGAACATCAGGCGCATTTTTTGCAGGAAACCTCCCCCCGGCCTTTGTAGGATCGTGGTAAGTTCATTCAAGGGTGAGCCAGGCCTCCCGGGCCACCCTTGAGGAACGCAAGCCAGTGGCCGCCCCCTGGGGGCGGTGGTCCAGCCAGGTTTCCTACGGAGTTCTTGCGATGGCACTCACCCGCCGCGAGTTCATAAAACTGACAGGCATGGGGCTCGCTGCGTCGAGCCTCGGCATGATCGGCTTCGGGGCATCGGGGGTAGCGCAAGCCGCCGCCGTCCGCCCCTTCAAGCTCACCCACGCCACCGAGACCCGCAACACCTGCACCTACTGCTCGGTGGCCTGCGGCATCCTCATTTACAGCATGGGCGACAAGGCGAAAAACGCCAAATCGAACATCATCCATATCGAGGGGGATCCGGATCATCCGGTCAACCGCGGCACCCTGTGCCCCAAGGGCTCGGCCCTGCTCGATATCGTCCACGCCCCTACCCGCCTCAAGGCACCGCGCTACCGCAAGCCCGGCGGCACGGAGTTCGAGGAGGTGTCGTGGGACTTCGCCCTGGATCGCATCGCCAGGCTGATGAAGGACGACCGCGACAAGAATTTCATCACGACCAATGCCGCGGGTACCACCGTGAACCGGTGGACCAGCCTGGGCATGCTCGCGGCATCCGCGTCATCCAATGAAACGGCCTGGCTCACGTGGAAGGTCGCCCGCTCCCTTGGCATGGTGGTGTTCGACAACCAGGCGCGCGTCTGACACGGACCGACGGTGGCCAGTCTGGCCCCATCATTCGGTCGCGGTGCGATGACCAACACCTGGCAGGACATCAAGAACGCCAATGTCGTGATCGTCATGGGTGGCAATGCCGCCGAGGCGCATCCGTGCGGCTTCAAGTGGGTGATCGAAGCGAAGATCGAGAACGGTGCCAAGCTCATCGTGGTCGACCCGCGCTTTACGCGCACGGCCTCCGTGGCCGATTACTACGCCCCCATCCGCCCGGGTACCGATATCGCGTTCCTTAGCGGGTTGATGAATTACCTGCTTACCCACGACAAGATCCAGCATCAGTACGTCAAGAGCTATACCAACGCCAGCCTGCTCGTGCAGGACGGCTTCACGTTCCAGGAAGGCCTGTTCAGCGGCTACAACGACCAGACCCACAGCTACGACAAGACAACCTGGGACTACGAGCTGGATGAAAACGGGTTCGCGAAGGCCGACGATACGTGGCAGGACCCGCGCTGCGTCATCAACCTGCTGAAGCAGCACGTATCCCGCTACACGCCGGAGATGGTGTCGCGTATCTGCGGCACGCCACAAGACAAGTTCCTGCATATCTGCGAGCTCATCGCCAGCACGTCCGCGCCCGACAAGGCCATGACCAGCCTGTTCGCCCTCGGCTGGACCCAGCACACCGTCGGTGCGCAGAACATCCGCTCCATGGCGATGGTGCAGCTGCTGCTGGGCAATATCGGCGTGGCGGGCGGCGGCATGAACGCCTTGCGCGGCCATTCCAATATCCAGGGCCTGACCGATATCGGGTTGCTCTCGAACCAAATGCCGGGCTACCTCACGCTGCCTAACGAGAAGGAAACCAGCTTCGACGAGTACATGAAGACGAAGCAGTTCAAACCGCTTCGTCCGGGGCAGACCAGCTATTACCAGAACACGAAGAAATTCGTGGTCAGCTTCCAGAAGGCGCTGTTTGGCGACGCCGCCACCGCGGAGACGAACTGGGGCTACGACATGCTGCCCAAGCTCGATGTCCCGCTGTACGACATCATCAAGGCGTTCGAGATGATGAACAACGGGCAGCTAACCGGCTACATCTGCCAGGGCTTCAACCCGCTGCAGGCGTTCCCCGACCGCGGCAAGATCCGCGCCGGGCTCAGCAAGCTCAAGTTCCTGGTCACGATGGACCCGCTGGATACCGAGACGTCTCGCTTCTGGCAGGATTTCGGGCCCCAGAACCCGGCGAAGCCCCACGAGATCCAGACCGAAGTGTTCCAGCTCCCGGTCACCTGCTTCGCCGAGGAGAACGGTTCGCTGGTCAACTCGTCGCGCTGGCTGCAGTGGCACTGGAAGGCGGCGGATCCGCCGGGCATCGCCAAGTCCGATATCTGGATCATGACCGGTTTGTTCCAGCGCTTGCGCGAGCTGTACCGCAAGGAAGGCGGTGCATTCCCGGACGCACTGCTCAACGTCACCTGGAAATACACCGACCCCTGGGAGCCCGATCCGGAAGAGCTGGCGAAGGAGATGAACGGCCGCTACCTCGCCGACGTGACCGACCCGGTAACCAACGTGACCGCCAAGGCCGGCACGCTGCTGGATGGTTTCGGCCAGCTCCGCGACGACGGCAGCACAGCCTCCGGCTGCTGGATCTTCGCCGGCTCCTTCACCGAGAAAGGCAACCAGATGGCCCGCCGCGATGCGACCGATCCGCGCGAACAAGGTATCGCGCCGAACTGGGCGTGGGCGTGGCCGGCCAACCGGCGCATCCTTTACAACCGCGCCAGCGCGGATCCGGATGGCAAGCCGTGGAATCCAAAGAAGCCGGTCGTGGAATGGAACGGCACGAAGTGGGTGGGCATTGATGTGCCCGACTATGTCGTGACACAGAAGCCTTCCGCGAACGATGGCCCGTTCATCATGAACGTCGAAGGCCAGGCCCGGCTGTTTGCGCGTAACCTCATGGCGGAGGGCCCGTTCCCCGAGCACTACGAACCCATGGAGTCGCCGGTGGAAAACGTCCTGCACCCGAAGGTGCGGGCGAACCCCGTGGCACGCGTGTTCGACCACGACCGCCAGAACTTCGGCAGCGCAAAGGATTTCCCCTTCGTGGCCACGACGTATCGCCTCACCGAGCACTTCCACTTCTGGACCAAGCACGCCCTCATCAACGCCATCCTCCAACCGGAGGAGTTCGTGGAGATCGGTGAGGTGCTGGCGAAGGAGAAAGGTATCGACCAGGGCGGCTGGGTAAAGGTCTCTTCCAAGCGCGGCGAAGTCATCTGCAAGGCCTATGTCACCAAGCGCATCAAACCGCTCATGGTGGATGGCAAGGCCACGCACGTCATTGGCGTCCCGTTGCATTGGGGCTTTACGGGCCAGGCCAGGAAGGGTTACGGCGCCAATACGCTCACGCCTTCGGTAGGCGATGCCAACACGCAGACGCCGGAGTTCAAGGCGTTCCTGGTCAACGTCGAAAAGACGTCGGCACCCACGGCCTGAGGCGAACGTCATGTCTGACCTGCAATCCCAAGACTACGTCCGCCGCTCCGCGTCCACCATGACGCCACCGGCAACGCGCAACGTAGAAGACCAGGTAGCCAAGCTGATCGATGTCAGCCGCTGCATCGGCTGCAAGGCGTGCCAGTCGGCGTGCATGGAATGGAACAACCTGCGCCCGGAGATCGGCCATTTCGAGGGCTCGTACGAAAACCCCAATGACCTGGGGCCCAGCGTATGGACCCTGATGAAGTTCGCCGAGCACGAGAACGAACAGGGCAACCTGGAATGGCTCATCCGCAAGGATGGCTGCATGCATTGCGAGGATCCCGGCTGCCTGAAGGCGTGCCCTGCCCCCGGCGCCATCGTTCAGTACGCGAACGGCATCGTCGATTTCATCAGCGACAAATGCATCGGCTGCGGTTATTGCATCAAGGGCTGCCCGTTCAACATCCCGCGGGTCAGCAAGACCGACCACAAGTCGTACAAGTGCACGCTGTGTTCCGATCGCGTGGGCGTGGGCCTTGAACCCGCCTGCGTCAAGGCCTGCCCCACGGGCGCCATCATGTTTGGCTCCAAGGTCGATATGCAGCACCAGGCGGCGGAGCGCATCGTCGACCTCAAGGAGCGGGGCTTCGACAAAGCCGGCCTGTACGATCCGCCGGAAGTGCAAGGCACGCACGTGATGTATGTGCTGCACCACGCCGACAAGCCGTCGCTGTACTCGGGCCTTCCCGACAAACCGCACATCAGCTACCTCGTGCAGGCCTGGAAAGGCCTGTACAAGCCGCTGGCCGTCGCGGCCGTCGCCCTGGCAGCGCTCGCCGGCTTCTTCCACTGGATCACGATCGGGCCGAACGATACCACCGAGGAAGACGAAGCCGAGGCCAACCGCGAAGTCCGCGAGACCGAGGAGGAACAGGTGCCATGACCCGTCCTGCCAACGCCATCACGCGCTACAGCGTAGGGAACCGAATCAACCACTGGATTAACGCGATCCTGTTCGTGATGCTGGTCATCTCCGGCCTGTCCATGTTCCATCCCATCCTGTTCTGGCTGTCCGGCCTGTTCGGTGGTGGGCAGTGGACGCGCGCGGCGCACCCCTGGTTCGGGGTTTGCATGGTGGTCAGCTGGATCGGCATGTTCATCCAGTTCTGGCGGCACAACCTGCCCAACCGCGATGACGTCGCCTGGTCCAAGGCGATAATGCATGTGGTCGCCAACGACGACGAAGAGGTACCGCCGATCGGCCGCAACAACGCCGGCCAGAAGCTGGTGTTCTGGTCCATGGCGCTGCTGATCCCGATCCTGTTCATCACGGGGTTGTTGATCTGGGAGGTCTATTTCGGCAAATCCACGTCGATCGAAACCCAGCGCGTCGCCGTGCTGATCCACAGTCTTTGCGCGTTCGCCGCCATCCTGGTCCTCGTCACGCATATCTACGCAGGCATCTGGATCCGCCACTCCGTGCGCAGCATGACCCAGGGCTGGGTCACCCCCGGCTGGGCCTGGCACCACCACCGCAAGTGGTTCCGCCAGGTCATCGGCTATCGTCGCGGTAACGATTCACCTGGAAAGCATTCGTGAAGCAAGCCGAGTTACCTCCGAACGCGAAATGGAGCGGCCCGTCCCATGCGGGCGTCAAGGCACCCGAGCCGATCGTGGTGCCCCTCCGGGCAACGCGATTCCTGGCGACCGCCACACGGTTGGACAAACTCGCCGATGGCCATCCGCTCGACGAATGGCTGCGCTTCATGGCGGCCGTCGCGCGGGCGCAGCACGCCGTCGCCACCACGCTGGCTCCCTCGGGGTCACTAGCCGCCCAGGAGGTGGCCCGCCTTGTCGAGGCTCGCCTGCCGCCGCTGGCGGCCGACGGGCACCCGCGCGATGCGGCATGGCGCGAAGGCCTGCGCCTCTTACTTGCCGAGATCGAATCCGCCCCCCTCCCGCCTGCCGCCCTCGAAGCCATTGAGCAACTGCGGGCGATGGATGACGCGCACCTGGAACGGCTGGCGGACCAGTTCCTGCGCGGCCGGGTGAGCGCGGAGGAGACGGCCGCCGCGGTGTACGTTGCCGGCGCCCTGCAGGTCTATTTCACGGTTTCAGCCGCGCGCCTGTCCGCGAACGACCTTCGCCTGCTGGAAGAGCGCAGCCTCTGCCCGTGCTGCGGCTCGCCCAGCGTCGCCGGGATGGTCACCGCCAGCGGCCTCACACCCGGATCGCGCTACCTGCATTGCTCGCTGTGCGCCACGGCGTGGAACCACGTCCGCGCCACCTGCATCACCTGCGGCGGCACCCGCAAGCTGCAAGTCCAGGCGATCGAGGGCGACGGCGGTCTGATCAAGGCCGAAACCTGTGGCGAGTGCCATACCTACAGCAAGCTCATCTACCAGGTGCAGGACATGCAGGCCGATCCCGTGGCGGACGACCTGGCGTCCCTCGGCCTGGACCTGTTGGTAGCCGAGGCCGGCTTCGCTCGTCACGCACCCAATCCGTTCCTCCTGGTGGGCGAAAGCACCGATATCGACTAGCCAGCCTCCGCGCGATAGGGCTAGGCTGCGCGCATGGATATGGCAGATTCCGCAGCGAGCCCCATGCGCCACCTACCCGCCGTGGCGGCCGTGTTGGCAGCGGCACAGACCGCGCCGTTGCTCCAGGTACACGGCCGCGCGGCCACCACCGGCGCTATTCGCAGCGCCCTGGCCGACGCCCGGGCCGAGCTCGGGGCCGGCAGCGGGGCCGTCCCGAGCATGGATGCGCTGATCGAAAGCGCACGTGCACACCTCGAGAACCAGCCGGCCCGGCTACGCCCGCTGTTCAACCTGACCGGCACCGTATTGCACACCAACCTCGGTCGCGCCTTGCTGGCGGAGGCCGCCATCGAAGCGGCGACCGAAGCGATGCGCCATCCCGTCGCACTCGAGTACGACCTGGATGAAGGCGGACGGGGTGAGCGTGACGATCACGTTCGGGAGCTACTGCGGGCGCTAACCGGCGCGGAAGACGCCACGATCGTGAACAACAATGCGGCCGCCGTGCTGCTTTGCCTGAACACGTTTGCCCTTGGTCGCGGGGCTATCGTTTCGCGCGGTGAGCTCATCGAGATCGGGGGCGCGTTCCGCATGCCCGACATCATGGCGCGCGCAGGTGCCGAGATGCGTGAGGTGGGCACCACCAACCGCACGCACCTCACCGACTACCGCAACGCCATCGATGAGCGCACCGGGCTCATCCTCAAGGTGCACACCTCGAACTACCGCATCCAGGGATTCACGGCGGAGGTAAGTGCGCGCGATCTCGCCGCCATGGCAGGTGCCGCCGGCATTCCCCTGCTGAACGACCTTGGTTCCGGCAGCCTGGTGGATTTGTCCGCCTACGGCCTCGCCCGCGAGGCCACCGTACGCCAGGCCGTGGATGAAGGCGCGCACCTGGTAACGTTTTCGGGCGACAAGCTGCTCGGCGGCCCGCAAGCCGGGTTCATCGTCGGCAGCCGGGACGCGATCGCGGCGATCAATCAAAACCCGCTGAAGCGCGCACTACGCGTCGACAAGATCCGCCTTGCGGCCATCGAGGCCACGCTTCGCCTCTACCGCGACCCGGATCGCCTTGCCGAACGGCTGCCGACGCTACGTTTCCTGGCCCGGTCGCAAGATGCCATCGCCGCACAGGGCGCCCGGTTACGCGACCCCGTCGCGGCGTGCCTGGGCGATGACTTCCAGGTGGACGTGGGCCCGTGCCATAGCCAGGTGGGTTCGGGCGCACTCCCGCTCGATACCCTCCCCAGCGCCGCACTACAGGTTCGCGCGAAAGGCAGCCAACGCTCCCTCGAGGATCTTTCGGCGGCCTTGCGTGCGCTGCCGCGCCCCGTGATCGGCCGGATCACGGACGGCGCGTTGCAATTCGACCTGCGCTGCCTGGCGGAAACAGATGAAGCCCTCTTCCTGGCGAACTTCGCCGGGCGCGCATGATCGTCGGCACCGCTGGCCACATCGATCACGGCAAGACGTCGCTGGTCCGCGCCCTCACAGGCGTGGAAGGTGATCGGCTGAAGGAAGAAAAGGCCAGGGGCATCACGATCGACCTTGGGTTTGCCTACCTCCCCCTGCCCGACGGCCCCACCATCGGCTTCATTGATGTCCCAGGCCACGAAAAATTCGTTCGCACCATGGTCGCTGGATCCACCGGCATCGACATGGCGCTGCTGGTCGTGGCGGCGGATGACGGTGTGATGCCGCAGACCGTCGAGCACCTGGCCATCCTCGATCTGCTGGGTATTCGCCACGGCGTCGTCGCCCTGACCAAGATGGACCTTGTCTCGCCCGAGCGACTCGCCGAGGTGACCGCCGGCATTCGCACGGCACTGAACCCGACATGCCTCGCCCACGTCGACATCATCCCCGTCTCGGTCGCAACCGGCGATGGCGTCGATACCCTGAGGGAGCGCCTGTCGGCGGAGGCGTGGTCACGCCAGGTCCATCACGATGACGCCCGCTTTCGCCTCGCTATCGATCGCGTGTTCACCCTGACGGGCATCGGGGTGGTCGTGACGGGCACCGTGCTCTCCGGTGCTGTCCAGTTGAAGGATGCCGTGATGATCAGCCCCCAGGGCCTCGCGGCGCGCGTGCGTTCGATACATGCGCAGAACCAGGAAGCCGACGAAGGTTGCGCCGGCGATCGCGTCGCATTGAACCTCGCCGGCCCTGATATCAGCAAGGACGCCATCCACCGCGGCGATATGGTTCTCGATCCGTTCCTGCATGCGCCGACGGACCGTATCGATGCGCGGCTGCGGCTGTTGCCCGGCGAGCCGCGGCCCATCACCTCGTGGTTCCCCGCGCGACTGCATCACGGCTCCGTGGAAACCGGTGTGCGCATCGTGCTTCTGGAAGGTGACGCATTGCGCCCGGGCGACGCCGCGGACGTGCAGCTGGTTCTGGATCACCCGATCGCCGCGGCGTCGCTGGATCGCTTCGTGCTGCGCGACACCACCGCCCAGCGCACCATCGGCGGCGGGTTCTTCATGGACCTGCGTGCCCCGGCCCGGCAACGGCGCACGCCCGCCAGGATGGCCGAACGAGCCGCGTGGGCAGACCCCGATGCCCGGGCCGCGCTCGCCCGACTCATGGAGGCGCCCCCGCACGCCCGCCGGCTCTCCGCGTTCGCGCGCGACCGGGCGCTTTCCAGCGATACGCTGGACGTGATCATCCGTAGCCTCTTACCTGTGATCCTTGGCGCCGGCGACGAACAGATCGCCTTGAACGCCACCCAGTGGCAGCGGGTCATCGACACGGTGGTGGCGCGTCTGGCCCTGTTTCACACCGAGCATCCCGACCTGCAGGGCATGCCGCGCGAAACGCTGCGCCGGGCGACCGAACCGCGACTGGCCGCGCCCGCGTTTACCCAGGCCCTCCTACATGCCGATCTCCGCACGCATGTCGCGCGCGATGGCGCCTTTGTCCGCCTGGCCAGCCATGTGCCCGTGGCCAGCGCAGCCGACGAAGCCGCGTGGCAGGCGATCGCCCCACTGCTCGGTGGCGAGACGCGCTTCCGTCCGCCGCGTGTTCGCGATATCGCCGCGATGCTCGGGCGCCCGGAAGCCGACATCAGGCAACGCATGAAATCGGCCGCTCGTCGCGGCCTTGCTGATGAAATCGCCCACGATCACTTCTTCCTTCGTGACGTCGTGCACGAGATGGTGCAGATAGCGGTGGACGTCGCAGCCCATGCGCCGGATGGACGCTTCACCGCCGCGCAGTTCCGTGATCGCCTCGACAATGGGCGAAAGGTGGCAATCCAGATCCTGGAGTTCTTCGACAGGCAGGGTGTTATGCTGAACCGCGGCACGGTGCGCAGCATCCGCGCCGATTACACGGACCTGTTCGCGCCCACTGCGCGGTTATAGGCCGCGATGGAAGAGCAACGTCCCCGGTGGGGCGTCCGGACTTCAAATCCGGGTGAGGCAGCCAGACTGTTTCGGGTGGGTTCGACTCCCATGCTCTTCCGCCATTCCCGCAAGTCAGGCGACATCGATGCCCGCGGCGCCCTCTACGACGGTGCCGATGATGCTTGCCAGCGGGTAGCCCGCCAACTTGATCGCGTCCAGTATCGTATCCGCACGGGCAGCTGCACAGGCCACGAGCAAACCACCCGATGTCTGCGGATCGGTGAGCAGATCGCGGCGCCACGCTGGCAACGCCGGCGACAAGGCGACGCCATCGCCATAGCTAGCCCAGTTTCGCTTGGACGCACCCGTGATATACCCCGCCCCAACCAGGGCTTCCGCTTGGGTTAACAACGGCACGCGACTGTCGTCGATGCGCAGGCGCACGCCGCCCGCGCGCGCCATTTCCATGGCATGGCCGAGCAAGCCGAACCCCGTCACGTCGGTGATCGCGTGCACGTCCGCATCCTGCGCCAGGACGTGGCCCACCCGGTTCAGGAGCGTGGTCGAGGCGATCATCTCGTCGTAAGCCTCCCGCGACAACGCCTGCTTCTTGAACGCCGCCGAGTAAATGCCGACGCCCAGACCCTTGGTAAGGATCAGTACGTCACCCACCCTCGCACTCGCGTTGCGACGAACCTCTGCTGGCTTGCACACGCCGATCGCAGCCAGGCCATAAATGGGCTCGGCTGAATCGATGGAGTGGCCGCCAGCAACCGGAATGCCCGCCTCGGCGCAGATCGACTCGCCGCCCGCAAGGATCGCGCGCACCGACGCCGGATCCAGCTTGCCAAGGGGCATGCCCAGGATGGCGAGGGCCATGATCGGCTTGCCACCCATGGCATAGACATCCGAGAGCGCGTTGGCCGCGGCGATGCGCCCGAAATCGTACGGGTCATCGACCACCGGCATGAAGAAATCCGTCGTGGCGATGACGCAGGTGTTCTCGTCGACCTGCCATACCGCTGCGTCATCGCTGGCTTCGTTGCCCACCAGCAGTTGGGCGAAAGGCATGCCCGGCGCCTTGTTCGCCAACAATTCCTGGAGCACCGAAGGGGCCAGCTTGCAGCCACAACCGCCACCGTGGGCAAGTTCCGTCAAACGAACGGGATTCATGGGCAAATCCATACAAATGCGCGATAGCGCGGTCGGCCGAATGTGGTGCAGGATAGCCCACGTCCGATCCATAGGGGAAAGCCATGAACGTCGCGGCGCACAGGGGCAGCGGTATCCGCTGGGCACTCTTTGCCCTCCTTGTCGTGGCCGGACTCTTCTACGTGAAGTGGTACCCCTATTACGGCCGCGCGTTCGATGCGGCGGAAAATCACTCGATTGGTCACTCGATCCTCATGGGGGATGCCGCGGCGGCGCCTGCTCCCTCATGGGGCGCTGCCGTCGACTATGCGCTCGCCTATGGCAAGGCGATCTGGAAAGCCATGGTGCTGGGCCTGTTACTGGGTTCGGCCGTGCAAGCCCTTTTGCCGGCGAACGCCATCCGGCGCCTTCTCGGCACCACGGCCTTCGGCAGCACGCTGGCGGGTGGCCTGCTGGGCGTTCCCGGCATGATGTGCACCTGCTGCGCTGCGCCTGTCGTGGCCGGCTTGCGCAAGCAACAGGCCGCTCCCGGGGCATCGGTCGCGTTCTGGCTGAGCAATACGATGCTCAATCCCGCCACCCTTATCTTCACTGGCTTCGTCCTGGGCTGGCACTGGGTCGGGCTGCGCATCGCCCTGGCCATCCCCATGGTGTTCGGATTGGGGTGGCTGGCGAACCGCATGGTTGGCGCCTCCACGCCCGTTACGACGAACATCCACGTGGAAGCCGAAGCACACACGGCCATGGAGATCGCTCGCCGCTGGCTCGAAATCTTCGTGCGGATGACGGTGCGGCTCATTCCCGAGTACATCGTTATCGTGCTCGCCCTGGGCGCAGCGCGTGCGTGGCTGTTCCCGCACATCGGGCCGGACATCGGCAACCAGTGGTACTGGATCGCGGGCCTCGCCGTGGCAGGCATGCTTTTCGTGATTCCTACGGCCGGCGAGGTGCCCATTGTCCAGGCCATGCTCACACTGGGCATTGGCGTGGGACCCGCGGCCGCCCTTCTCATGACCTTGCCGCCCGTGAGCCTGCCTTCCCTCGCCATGCTGGGTCGCTCACTACCGCTGCGCGTACTCGTCGCGCTGGCGGCTTGCGTGGTCGCCTTTGGCATCCTTGCTGGATACCTGGCCTTCGCTATCGGGCTTCACCAGGGCTAGCACCTCTAAACTAGCCGACCTCGGCGCCGGACTCGACGTCTCGAGCGAGCCACACCGCCGACTCAGCGTCGCTGGGATAGTGATACCAGTCACGCAATGGTGTCGCCTTGTTGCACGCGTAGCAGGCCGTCATGCGCCACAAGTGACCACAGCCAGGGCAACAGCCGGCCGTCCAGAAAACGTTCCAGCGCGTCATGCACCCCGCACCGGGTTCATCGGGCGCGCAGATCCAGCGGGAATCCGCCTTCGGTTCCCACCCACAGAGCGGGCAATGGATGTGGGGCTCACGCTGCATGGCGTACGGTCCACCCCGTAGGGGCTGGATGCGATTTGACAAGCCTACTCCGCCATTCCCTGCTAAACCACGCGCTTCCCAATGGCCAAACCACGGAGACACACCATGTCCAGCAACCCTCTCGACCCCGCCTTCATCGCACGGCAGAAAGAGCGCCTGCTCGAACTTCGCCGCCAGCTGGTATCCGTCGGCAACGCCGCCGGTTCGGATGAGCAGGCCTGGCAGGCCTCGGCCGGCGGGGAACCCCAGGATGAGGGCGATGACGGCAACCGGTTCGCCCAGCAGGAAAACGATGAGGCCGTGCTCGCCCACAGCGAAGGCCGGCTCGACGCCATCGATCGCGCCCTGGAGAAGATCGCCGAGGGCACCTACGGCTTCTCCGACGAAAGCGATGAACCGATCCCCCGGGCACGCCTGGAGGCGGTGCCGGAATCCATTCTTACCGTCGAAGAATCCGAGATTCGCGAGCGCAACGCTCGCCGCGGCCTCTAAGCCGCCCGCAACCAACCCCCAACCATAGGCCCATTCGCGGCCTATGGGAACCCCTTTGAGCCACGCAGTGTTCGTCACGGGAAACGCTATGTTTCCATCGTGACGGACGCTTCACGTTTGCACGTCTAGACATATAGACGTCTATTCGATATTCCTTGTCTGCGCTACCGCATCGCAACATCGCCGATGCCCGCCTTTGCGCCTCACTCCGGATATCCAAGGGGAAGCTCTTTTGAAGCAGATCGCCACTCTTTCCGCCCGCAGCCGCCTGTTCCTCGCGGTGGCCGCTATCCTCGGCGCCGCCCACGCACACGCCCAATCCACCACCGGCTCCATTACGGGCCAGGCCCCGATCGAAGGGGGTGAATCCGTCCTCATCCAGGGTGATTCCGGCCTTAGCCGCGAGGTGACCGTCGACGAAAAAGGCCGCTATGCCGCTGGCCAGCTTCCGCTTGGCACCTACACGGTCACGCTCAGGAAAGGCGGTACGGACGTGCAAAAGCGCAGCGGCGTGACGCTTCGCGTAGGTGCTTCCGTGGATGTGTCGTTCAACGCGCAACCGACACAAAACCTCGAATCAGTCACGGTAACGGATAATGCGTTGCCATCCATTGATGTGGCGGCCGTGGACTCACGTAGCGTGATCACCGCGGACCAGCTTGCAAGGCTTCCGCTGGCGCGAAACGCGGACGAAATCGCCCGCCTGGCGCCCGGCGTCGTGTCCAATGGCGGTGGCTATACAGGGCCGACGGGCGCCCGGCTCAACAGCTTCGGCGGCTCGGCGGCCAGCGAGAACGCTTATTACATCAACGGCTATAACGTCACCGACCCGCAGCGTGGCCTCGGTGGCATCTCACTGCCTTACGGCGCCATTGACCAGCAGGAGGTCTATACGGGTGGCTACAGCGCCCAGTACGGACGCTCCGATGGCGGCGTGATCAACCAGGTGGGCAAGCGTGGCACCAACGAGTGGCATTACGGGGCACAGATCCTGTGGGAACCGGACTTCGCCCGTGCCGATAGCGTCAACACGTACTACACCAACGGCCTGCCCGCCTCACCGGTCGCCGGCTCGCTGTACAAGCCCAACCGGCAGAACCGCGACTGGGTGACTACCGTAAGCAGCTACGTCGGCGGACCACTGATCAAGGACAAGCTGTTCTTCTTTCTCGCCGGGGAGTTCGAGCGCGAGCAGGCGGATACGCACAACGCCGTGGATAACGTGAGCCCCGACAATCACTACCGCTACGACTCCCCGCGCTGGTATGGCAAGGTCGATTGGAACATCACCGACAACAATATCCTCGAGGTCACCGGCGCATCCAGCAAACGCGAAACCCAGGGCACCATCTACGATTACGACTACAACAACCTGCAACGCGGCGAGCGCATAGGCAGCGCCGACAATATCAAGACCGGCGGCGATCTGTGGACTGCGAAATACACCGGCTACATCACCGATAACCTCACCATCTCCGCCCTGTACGGCAAGATGAAGCTGGACCAGTATGACCAGCCCGGCGCCTATGACAGCTCGCTGACGTACGTCGATGGGCTGATCAACCAGAATCCCGCCCTCAACGGTGGAACGCCGGTCGGCAATAACCAGACCGTGCAGACCGTGATCAACCCTGGGCGCAGCACACGCAGTAACAACACCCGCGTGGATATCACATACACCCTGGGCGACCACACGCTAAGCGCGGGTATCGATAACCAGGTGACGCGCGCCATCGACCAGGGCTCCACGGCCTCCGGTGATGGTTACTACTGGACGTACGGCCAGGCCGATCCCAACATCCCCATTTCCACGGGCCTTGGCGTCCCCGCCCCGGGCGGCTTCCCGAACGGACAGCAGGGCTATTACGTGGTGCGCCACGTCGTCAGCTCGCTCGCAAGCGTGCGCGCCACGCAACGTGCGCAGTACGTGGAGGACAAGTGGCAGGTCAGCGACCGCTGGCTGCTTTCGCTCGGCCTGCGCAATGACCAGTTCGAGAACTTCAACCGCGACGGCGAGTCCTACGTCTCCCAGCACCGCCCGCAGTGGGCACCGCGGCTCGGCTTCAGCTGGGATGTGAACGGCGACGCCAGCTTCAAGGTGTTCGGCAACGCGGGACGTTACTACCTTGGCCTTCCGCTCAACCCGGGCCTGAACGCCGCGGGCGCGTCGCTCAGTACCTCACAGTACTTCACCTATGGCGGCATCGATTCGCAAGGCCTGCCCACCAACCTCACGGCATTCTCGGCACCCGTCTCGTCGAACAATTACTACGGGATCCTCCCCGACCCGCGCACGGTCACAGCGAAGAACCTGAAATCCGAGTACCAGGACGAATTCATCCTGGGTTTCCAGAAGACCGCCGGCGCCAACTGGGTTTATGGTGCGAAAGCCACGCAGCGCATCCTGCGCAGCGCCATCGACGACTATTGCGATGTCGACCGGATTACGGCCAAGGCGGCGGAGCTTGGGTACAACGTGACGGCGACCAACAGCTGCTATCTGTTCAACCCGGGCCGCGCGAACACGTTCAACCTGATCGACACCAACGGCAACGCGGTGAACGTGCCCTTGAGCAACGAGGAACTTGGCTTCCAGGGCTTGAAGCGGCGCTACTACGCGCTCGAGGGCTTTCTTGAGCACCCGTTCGATGGCACCTGGTATGCCAAGCTGGATTACGTGTTCTCGCGTAGCTACGGCAATACCGAAGGTCAGCTGCGCTCGGATCTTCAGCAGACGGCCGCGTCGACCAGCGAGGACTGGGACAACAGCTACATCATGGAGAACACCAACGGGGTCACCAACAACGATCACCGCCACCAGCTCAAGCTCTACGGCTACTACCAGCTCACCCCGGAGTGGCTGGTGTCCGCGAACCTCAGCCTTGTCTCGGGCGCACCGAGGATCTGCCTGGGCTATTACGGGCCCGATTTCACCGACCCGGGCAAATACGGTGGCTCGTACCACTACTGCGATGGCAAGCCGTCCCCGCCGGGGTCGCAGGGCCGCCTGCCGTGGATCCGCCAGCTCGATATCGGCACCACCTATCGACCGACGTTCGCCGACGGAAAGCTGGCCTTCACCGCCAGCGTGTTCAACGTGGCCAACGAGCAGCGGCCGCTTAACGTGTACCCGTATTCGCAGACCGACCCAGGCGTGGCGGATCCCCAGTACGGACAAGCGCAGGTGCGCCAGCTGCCCCGCTATGTCCGTTTCGGAGTGAGTTACGACTTCTGAGCGAAAGGCCACATTGACTAGACCTGTCGTCAGACGCCAGGTTGCCTATACGTGTAGGCAACCTGGCGGAGATACCGCATGCAGCGTCGTGCCGCCCGGTTCGCATTTTCCGCCGTGCTGGCCCTCCCCGCTGAAGCCCGCGAGACGTGGATCCGTCGCCGCGCGCATCAGCAAGGCGCTCCTGCCGCCACGCCGGGACGGGAGGCCTCATTGATCGTCGACCGGCTCCCACGCTTTCGCGCACCCGTCCGCGCAGGAGTGCCGCAGGTCAAAGCTGATGGGTACACGAACACTCAACTGACGGCCAAGCGTTGGCCGGAACACCCAGTGCCGCGCCGCGTACAGCGCAGCGGCATCCAGCCGCGCATCACCGCTACTTTTCTCTACGCGCACATCGACAGGCGTACCCAGGTTGCCGAACACGATAAGCACCATGGCGTTACCGGTGACCCGGTCCGTCATCGCCCCTTTCGGATAGACAGGCCGCGGCGCATACAGCGGCGCACTCGCCTTCGTCACGGCGTCCCGGCTGCTTTTCTTTGTGAATGAGGTGAAGGGATCGCTGGCGTGGCCGGTGGAGAGATCGATCACCAAGGCTAGCGGGAACGCCTCCATGGTCACCGGCAGCGGCGGGAACTGCTGGTTCACGAAGCGGCGCATGAAGCACTGCGTGAAGGGCGTATCCGGCAACACCCGCGCGTGGCGCATGATGCCACCCGGAAACACGACGCCGCTTACCACCATCCCCTCCATATCCTCCTGCGGATACAGCGAGGCGCAAAGGAGGATGCTCGCCTTGGTGTTATCCATGCCCGTGCCGGCATAGAGCATGGCGTTGTACTGCTTACCAGCCGGGGTGCCGTTGATCGCTGACGCCTGCGCCAGGACGGTCTCGATGGTCAGGTCGGATGCCTTCACGACAGCCGCGGCAACCGTCATGGCGACGCATGCCACGCATACAACACTCAACCGTCGCATCGCCCCTCCTGCGCTGTCGGAAGCCCCTTCCACGTCAGCATTCTAGCGACAAACCGCTCGATAGCTCCGAATCCATCGGCCTAGCGCAGAAGGCGTATGCGCTGCCCGATCAGGGCGATGTATGCATACGAATATTCTTAGATTTCCTACGGTTAGATGAACACCTGCAAACCGGGCGCCGCGCACACAGATTGACCAAAATTCATCTGCACAGCCATACTCCGCTCCGACAGGTAAAGCCTGGGTCAACCGCGATACCTACGAAGGCGTCGTAAGCGCGCTGTAAGCGCGTCGGCCCCAGGGTCTGTCCTCCATCGAAAGGCCTCCACATCGGGGGCCTTTTTTCTCGCGAGCAGGAGGTTCGCGTTGCACATCTACATGGACGAAAGTGGAGACCTTGGCTGGAACTTTGAACCGCCGTACGGAAAGTATGGCTCGAGCCGCTTCCTGACGATATTCGCGGCATGCGTCCCCGACGATAAATGCCATCTGCTGGATCGGGTCGTGCGCGATCTCTACAAAGCAAGCCGATGGAACACCAAGCGCGAGAAGAAATGGACAGACGCAAGTGAAGCGTCGCGCATCCATTTCTCAAGACAGGCCGCGCAGCTCATGCGCCGACACCCCGATATCACCTACCACGCCATTGTCGCGTACAAGCCTGGCGTTCCGAGGTATGTTCATCGTGACCCGGAGAAGCTCTACAACTTCATGTTGAAGCTCTTGCTTCTGGACGAAATGAGCTCGCATGACGTTGTTCACTTCATTCCAGACAACCGTTCAGTGAAAGTTGAAAGTGGCAATTCCCTGCACGACTACTTGCAAACGAACCTGTGGTTCGAGGCACGTGTAAGCAATGAGCTGAGAACATCGCGGACCGATAGCAGGCAGTGCCGCGGGCTACAGTTCGCCGACTTCATGGCAGGCGCTGTCAACGCCAACTTTGAGCATAAACGACCTCAATATACGGACACGCTAGGGCTCGATGTACGGGTCATCCATCTTTACTTTGACGGGCGTGAGCGCACCTAGCGCACTGGCTTGTCGCGAATCATCAGCGCGGCAGTTAGGGCCGATAACACCGCCAGAATAGCGGACAGGATCATGACCTGGCGGAAGCCCGCGACGAAGGCTTGATCGACCAGGCGCCGCGCCGCTTCGGCTCCAGGCGGCAGTTCCATGCCGGCAAGCTTCGCTCGCTGCGCCATGATGGCGTCAACGGACTCCCGGGGCAGATGCATGGTCGCGAGACTGTCGCGTAACGCCACGTCGAATCCATGGGTGAGCACCACCCCGAACACGGCAATGGCGATCAACCCGGCCACGCGCGACACGGCATTGTTCACGCCTGAGGCCGTCCCTGCCAACGAGGGGTCCAGCGCATTCATGACCGTGGTCGTGAGCGGTGCGATGGTGATGCTCATACCGAGGCCCAGCACGGCCGATGCGGGGAAGAAGGTAATCCAGTACGAACCGCCGACGCCTGGCAGCGCGTACAGGGCAAAGCCCACCGCTGCTACCGTGGGCCCGACGATCAAAGGCAGCCGCGCGCCCACGACATCCACAAGGCGCCCCGCGACACGCGACAGCGCGAACATGATCACGATAAACGGAAGCAGTGACGCGCCCGCACCCGTTGCGCCATACCCCTGCACCTGAATCAGGTTCAGCGGCACGAAGAACATGCTGCCACCCAGCGATGCATAGAGCAGGAAGGTCAGCAGGTTGGCGCCGGCAAAGTTCCGGTCACGGAAGTGCGCCAGGGGCAACATGGGTGAGGCAGCGCGACGCTCGGCCAGTGCGAACGCGACGAGCGCGAGGATACCCACGGCCGCCGCCATACCCACCGGCAGGGCCAGCCAGCCAAGCAAAGGCGCCTCGATCAGCGCATAGACAACGCCCGCCAGGCCGACCGTCGCCAGCAACGCACCCCGTACATCGATACGCCCCGCATCGGCGCCACGGCTTTCCGGCACCCGCCACCGGCAGATCGCCACCAGCGCGACGCCAAGGGGTAGGTTGATGAGGAACGCCCAGTGCCAGGAGAAATGCTCAACGAGGAAGCCACCCAGCACAGGCCCCAGTGCCGCGGTGACACCGCTGAAGGCCGACCACGTTCCTATCGCACGGCCACGCCGCTCCTTCGGATAGGCCGAGGTGATCAGCGAAAGGCTGCCAGGCACAAGCAACGCGGCACCCAGGCCCTGGGCACCGCGCGCGATGATCAACGCCGTGATGCCCGGCGCAGCGGCGCACGCCACCGATGCAAGGGTGAACACCACCGCACCGGTAGCGAACATGCGCCGTCGCCCGAACCGGTCGCCCAAAACACCGCCCACCAACAGCAGCGCGGAAAGCAGCAACGCGTACGATTCCATGACCCATTGCGCATCGGCCGTCGTCGCGTTCATGGCTTGCTGGATCGCGGGGAGTGCCACGTTGACGATCGTCCCGTCGACGAAGGCCATACCCGAACCGATGATCGCGGCGACAAGGGTCCAGCGGCGCGCGCTCTCGGAGCACGAGGCCGACGTGCCCGGGCGCTCCGCTGGCGTGGTGTTCGTCATCGGCGCAGCTTAGTGCCAAGTGGGGCCGCCGCCTTGCACGCACGGGACATGCGACGGGCAAGGTTGAACAGGCCCACCTGATAACCAATATACAAATTGGTCACAAGTTGCCTCCCTCAACGACCTCATGTATAGGTGGGTCATGAACCAGACTGCCCCTGTCCCCGCCACCGACGCGTCGGCCCCCAGCATCCGCGACCAGATCGTGGAGGCCGCTGATGCGCACTTCAGCCGCTACGGGTACGCCAAGACCACTATGGCCGACCTGGCCCGCGCCATTGGCTTTTCCAAAGCGTATCTCTACAAATTTTTCGATTCAAAACAGGCGATTGGCGAGGCTATCTGCACCAAAACCCTAGCTGGCCAATATGCCGCGATCGTTGCAGCCGTGGAGGCCGCCCCGGGCCCGACCGAAAAGGTACGCGCCATGCTGCGGACCGCTGTGGAGCAGTGCCTGGCGCAGTTTTTCGCCGAACGGCAGCTCTACGACATCGTGGCGCACTCGCGGGCGGAAAACTGGGCGAGCTCGGTCAAGCACATCGCCCAACTCAATGATTTACTTAAAGACATTATCCGCGAAGGACGCGCTTCCGGTGACTTCGAGAAGAAGACGCCGCTCGACGAAGTCTGTCAGGGCATCTGGCTGGCCGCCCTGCCATTGGCCGATCCGGTCCTGTTGCAGCACAACCTGGATCTGGTCGAAGAGGGCTTGCCGGCCGTGACCGGACTTATCCTGCGCAGCCTCGCCCCCTAAGGTGTAAAAAAGTTCTAGTGACCCGTTGACGTTTTGGTCACTCGACACCACGATGTGGTTTTCCCGCTTCGGAAAACCACCATGCACGCCCGCACCGCCTACCGTTCCTCCCTCCCCCTGCTGGTGCTTGGCAGCGCGGCGCTCGCCGTTGCCCTGAGCGCCTGCTCCCGTAGCGAAGCCGATCCCCGCCTCGCCGCGCCACTGGTCCGCACCGCCACGCTTGAAGCCAGCCACGCGAACGAGGCCAGCTTCTCGGGCATCGTTTCAGCACGCGTCCAGAGCAACCTTGGCTTCCGCGTGCCCGGCAAGATCGTCGAACGGCTCGTCGATGCCGGCCAGACGGTGACGAAGGGTCAACCGCTCATGCGGATCGACCGCACCGACCTCGCCCTCGCCGACACAGCCTCGATCGGCGAGCTCGAGGCCGCCCGCGCCCAGGCCATCCAGACGGCGGCGGACGAGAAACGCTTTCACGGCCTGGTCGCCCGCGGCGCCGTGTCCGCCTCGGCCTATGACCAGGCCAAGGCGGCCGCCGATGCCGCGGCGGCACGTTTGCGCGCGGCGCAGGCGCAGGCCGCCGTTACCGCGAACGAAGCGGGCTACTCGGTCTTGCTCGCCGACGCCGATGGCACGGTGGTCGAAACGCTCGGCGAACCGGGTCAGGTGGTTACTGCCGGCCAGGTGGTCGCCCGCCTGGCCCACGCAGGCCCGCGCGAAGCGCGCGTCGATCTGCCGGAAACCATGCGCCCGGCGATCGGTTCCGTGGCACGTGCCACGCTCTACGGAACCGAAGGCACCAGCGTCGACGCGCGCCTGCGCCTGCTTTCCGACGCCGCCGATCCCCTCACCCGCACGTTCGAAGCCCGCTATGTACTCGGCGGCACGGCGGCGCAGGCACCGCTGGGCGCGACGGTCGTGATCCACCTGCCTAACGCGGCTACCGCGACCGCTTCCATTCCGGTGGCCGCCATTTTCGATGGTGGCAAAGGTCCCGGCGTATGGGTCATCCAGGGCAAGTCGCCAACGGTGACATGGCGACCGGTCACGCTGGGTACCGTCGGGGACGAGACGGTCGCTATCACGAGCGGCCTGAAGCCTGGCGAGCAGTTCGTCGCCCTCGGGGCCCACCAGCTGCATGAAGGCGAGTCGGTACGTACGAGCCTTGCTGCAGGCACGCAGCCATGAGCGGCTTCAATCTATCCGCCCTCGCAGTGCGCGAGCGGGCGGTTACGCTGTTCCTCATCATCGCGGTGTCGATGGCGGGGCTCTTTGCGTTCGTGCACCTGGGCCGTGCGGAAGATCCCGCATTCACCGTCAAGGTCATGACCATCGTAACCGCGTGGCCCGGCGCCACCGCACAGGAAATGCAGGACCAGGTGGCCGAGCCCCTGGAAAAGCGCCTGCAGGAACTGAAGTGGTACGACCGTAGCGAGACCTTTACTCGCCCCGGTGTCGCCTGGACGACACTGACCCTGCGCGATGACACGCCCCCGGCGGATGTGCAGGAGGAGTTCTACCAGGCACGCAAGAAGCTCGGTGACGAAGCCGCGAAGCTTCCGCCGGGCGTGGTGGGCCCCTTGATCAACGATGAGTACGCCGACGTCACGTTCGCACTCTATGCACTGAAGGCGCGTGGCGAACCCCAGCGCCTGCTGGTACGCGAAGCGGAAACCCTCCGCCAGCAGCTGCTCCACGTGCCCGGCGTGAAGAAGGTCAACATCATCGGTGAACGCCCGGAGAAGATCTTCGTGGAGTTCTCGCACGAACGCCTCGCGACGCTAGGTATTGCACCAACGGCGATCTTCGATGCACTGAACAAGCAGAACGTGCTCACCGCCGCCGGTTCGATCGACACGGCCGGTCCGCAAGTACTGATACGGCTGGATGGCGCCTTCGACGACCTCAAGACGATCGAACAAACCCCTGTCGTGGCCAACGGCAAGACGCTGCGCCTGGCCGATATCGCCACGGTGCGTCGCGGCTATGAAGACCCCGCCACGTTCCTGGTCCGCAACGATGGTGAGCCCACCCTGGTATTGGGCGTGGTGATGCGGGAACGCTACAACGGCTTGGAACTGGGCAAGGCGCTCGAAAAGGAAGCCGCCACCATCTCCTCGAACCTGCCGCTCGGCCTCACGTTCACCAAGGTCACCGACCAGGCCGTGAACATCGCCGAGGCCTACGACGAGTTCATGTTGAAGTTCTTCGTGGCCCTCGCGGTCGTGATCGCCGTGAGCCTGATCAGCCTGGGCTTCCGCGTGGGCATTGTCGTGGCAGCCGCCGTGCCGCTCACCCTCGCTGGCGTGTTCATCATCATGCTGGTGACCGGGCGCGATTTCGACCGCATCACCCTGGGCGCGCTCATCCTGTCACTCGGGCTCCTCGTGGATGATGCGATCATCGTCATCGAAACGATCGTCGTGAAAATGGAGGAAGGCAAGGACCGCATCGCCGCTGCCACCTACTCCTGGGGCCACACCGCGGCACCCATGCTTGCCGGCACGCTGGTCACGGCCATTGGCCTGATGCCCGTGGGCTTTGCGCAATCCACCGCCGGCGAGTACGCGGGGAACATTTTCTGGGTGGTGATGTTCTCGCTGCTTACCTCGTGGCTCGTCGCGGTCATCTTCACCCCGTACCTTGGCGTGAAGCTCCTGCCGAAGATCCCGGCGGTGGAAGGCGGCCATGCGGCCATCTACGGCACACCGCGCTACCGGGCATTCCGCCGGCTCATCGCATTCGTGGTAAGGCGCAAGGTTCCCGTGGCGCTGGGCGTCGTCGCGCTGTTCGTCGTGGCCGTGTTCGGCATGGGTTTTGTTCGTCAGCAGTTCTTCCCCATTTCCGATCGCCCCGAAGTGCTGGTGGAAGTGCAGATGCCCGAGGGCACCTCGATCGATGCCACCGCGAAGGCGACGACCAAGGTGGAGACCTGGTTGCGCAAGCAACCCGAAGCGAAGATCGTCACCACGTATATCGGCCAGGGCGCGCCACGCTTCTTCCTGGCCATGGCACCGGAGCTCCCGGATCCTTCGTTCGCGAAGATCGTGGTCCTCACCCCCGACGAAAAGGCCCGCGAAGCGTTGAAGCTGCGCGTGCGCCAGGCCGTGCAGGATGGGCTCGCGCCGGAAGCGCGCGTGCGAGCCACGCAGATCGTTTTCGGGCCGCCGTCACCCTACCCGGTTGCGTTCCGCGTGTCCGGCCCGGATGAGGACAAGGTGCGCACCCTTGCCGGGCAGGTACGCGACACGATGCAGAAGAATGCTGCCCTGCGCACGGTGAACACGGACTGGGATGAGCGCGTCCCGACCGTGCATTTCGTGCTCGACCAGGACCGCCTGCAGGCGATCGGCCTGAGCACGCACGACGCGTCCACGCAGCTGCAGTTCTTGCTGACGGGCATCCCTGTCACCAGTGTCCGCGAAGATATCCGCTCGGTGGATGTGGTGGCACGCAGCGCGGGCCCCACCCGCCTTGATCCCGCTCGCCTGGGAGCCTTCTCACTGGTAGGTAGCGCGGGGCAGCGTGTCCCGCTGGATCAACTGGGCCACGCGGAAACACGGATGGAAGATCCGATCCTGCGTCGGCGCGATCGCATGGCCACCATCACGGTGCGTGGCGATATCGACGAACGCTTCCAGCCACCGGATATTTCCATGCAGCTGATTGGCCAGCTGAAACCGCTGATGGATACCCTGCCCGCTGGCTACGCCATCGAGACAGCCGGCGCCCTCGAAGAAGCGGGCAAGGCCAACAAGGCGCTCGCCGCGGTGTTCCCGTTGATGCTCCTGCTGATGATGATCGTGATCGTGTTCGAAGTGCGCTCCATCTCGGGCATGCTCATGATCCTCGCTACGGCTCCGCTGGCGCTCGTCGGCGTGGTCCCCACCCTGCTGCTGTTCCACCAGCCGTTTGGGTTCAATGCCATCCTTGGTTTGATCGGCCTGGCCGGCATCATCATGCGCAACACGCTCATCCTGATCGGCCAGATCCATACCAACCAACGTCAGGGCCTGGATACGTACCACGCCGTGGTGGAGGCCACCGTGCAGCGCTCGCGCCCCGTGATCCTCACCGCCCTGGCCGCCGTGCTTGCCTTCATCCCGCTGACGTTCTCGGTGTTCTGGGGCTCACTGGCCTTCACCCTGATCGGCGGCACCATCGGTGGCACCGTGCTGACGCTGCTGTTCCTGCCAGCGCTCTATGCGATCTGGTATCGGATCAAGCCGGATAAGGATATCGATCCGGGTGCCGTGCCTGCGTTGAGCCACTCGCCCACGGAGGAATAGGTCACGGCCGTAAGAACGGCGGCGCCACGAGGCGCCGCCTGGTTTCTCGCCGCGGGGCCCTCCGCGGTTTACGCGCCGTGAAGAAACGTGCGCACGTGCGCCACGTAGCCCTCGGCGTACTGGAACAAGGCGCCGTGCCCCGCATTCGGGTAGATGATCAATGTGGCGTTCGGCAGGTACTTCGCCAGGGTGAATGAGTTCTCGGTGGGAATCATGGTGTCGTTACTGCCGTTCGTAACGAGCACGGGCTGTGTGATGGTCGCCAGCTTGCCGGCGACGTCGCCGCGCCAGTTGGCCCAATCGATCATGGCTTGAAGCTGGGTCGGCGCGACATGCGGGCCCGCCGGGAGATCGGCCGGGGCACGGCGCGTCGCTAGCCGTCCCACGAACGCCGCCGCGGCTGCCGCACCGGCGGCCGTGTCAGGGAAGAACAGGTGTCGCAGCTTGTCAGCCGGGGCCATGGTGGCATCCGTGTAGATCGCCACAAGTTCGGGCCGGTCCATGCCGGCACCCGCGCCGCCCTGTGGCGCACTGCCCGTTATCACCATCCTCTCAACCAGCGCAGGCCGCGCCAATGCGATGTCCTGGGCAAGGAAGCCGCCCAGCGAGTAACCGAGGATATGCACCTTGGCCACACCAAGCGCATCCAGGAACTGGATCGCGTGCTTCGCCATACCGGCGATGGACCCGGGAACATCACCGCCGGATTGGCCCACGCCGGCGTTCTCAAACAGCAGAACCTCGCGATCTTCCGCCAGCGCATCGATGATCGCCGGATCCCAGTTATCGAGCGTCCCGGTGAAGTGCTGCAGGCACAGCAACGGGGTGCCTCCGGGGACGCCAAGCCGCCGATAGGCATAGCGAATGCCGGCCGTTTCGATGAAGCGGGTTTCGGCCATGGCCGTGTTCGGGTTGGTCATGATGCGCCTCAGGTGAACGCGAAGTCGGAAAGATCTACACCGACGATCAGCGGCTCCGGCGCCGCGAGATTCTCCGCCGTGCGCGGGTGGATGCGCAGGCGTGACGGCAGCAGGATGCCCTGCACATTGACGTAATCATGCAGGTACCTCGCGGCCGCGTTCTTGCCCTGGATGTCGACCTCATAATCGTGACGGCGCAACAAACCATCCGCATCGAAGTAATAGGTCTGGACACGGCTGTGTGTGGCGATGTCGTCCGGGAAGACCGCGCGCAGGCGGCGCCAGACCAGGCCATCGACCGTCCAGGGTTCGAGCTCTTCAACCAGCACACCGGGCCGCGCAAGCACGAACGGCGACGTGAGGTACGTCCACATGGTGTAGCCCGCGAAGTAGGCCAGCTGGGGGTTTGTCCAGGGCGTCTCCAGGGCGAAGCCTTCGAACGAACGGCGAGGCTCGTCCAGCGCTTCAACCAGGCGATCATCCGGCCCACGAAGCTCCACGCGCCCAGGGGTGAACACCGAGTGGTTGGGCGACGGCAAGAACGGTCCATGGGAAACGCGCTCTTCGTGCAAGGCAACGGTGACCTTGGCATCGGTGAGGACACCGTCGCGTTGCTTCAGCGTCCAAAGCACGCCGGTGTGGTGCAGGCGCGCGGTGAGCGTGCGGAAGCTGTTAAAGCGGTCCATGCCGCCTGCAGCGCGGATGGCGAGGTCAAGTAGAGGAATCACGGATGGCGCTCCAGAAAGAAACCGAAGCCGTCATGGTGCCCGCTACCAGCACAAGCGGAACGACAATTTCCGCCCTCATTTCGGACACCGTCGCGCTACGGCGCCGCCCTTCCGCTACGCCGCCATGCACCCGGCGGCATGCCTTCGATACGCGTGAACACGCGCGTAAAATGGCTTTGCTCAGCGAATCCGCATGAAAGAGCCACATCGGTCAGCGTGGTCCGCGCGTCGGCCAGCATTTCCTTCGCCCGCGCCACGCGCCGACGCAACAGCCATTGCCGCGGTGGTATGCCATGGGTCACACGGAACGCCCGCGCAAAATGATTGGCGGACATGTTGCACGCGCGCGCCACATCGGCGGTGGTGAATGGGGACGACAGGCTGGCATCCATGAACGCCACGGCCCTGTCACTCTGCCATGGGTAGAGCCCACCCGCCGGGCGCCGGACGAGAACGCCTCCGGATGTGACGCCGTACGCCGAACGCAGCGCCAGTGCCACTTCTGCGAAGAGTGACTGGGCAAACAAGGGCTTCTCCGCCAGCTTCATCAGCAGCAGGCATAGCGCCGTCGCGATAGCGGGCACGATCAGCGCTGGATCTTGCGCCTGGGCATCGCTTGCCGGGCCAATCACGAAGCCGAGCTCCTCGACCGCCTGGTGATGTTCGCGAAACGCAACAAGAAAAGGTCTGCGCCCTGTCTCCTCGTCGGCTACCGGAACCCTTACGAGCCCCTCCTTTCGTTGCAGCGTCGTGACCATCGCCGCCAGCGAGCCACCGGTACGGTAACTCGCCAGCGCGTCGCGACGATCAATGATGAAGCCGTAGGGCATGCCCTCTACATCGCTCAAACCAGACACTCCCATCGCCTTCGCTGGGCCGGCGCGACCTCAGAAGCCCTCGAGCACGAGTTTGCCTCGCGCCTTGTGGCTCTCGACCAATGCATGCGCCCGCCGCAGGTTGGCAGCATTGATCACCCCCAGGTGCTCGCCCACGGTGGTCTTGATCACTCCCTGGTCGATCAGGGCCGCAACGCGGGCCAGCAGCGCCTTCTGGGCATCCATGTCCGGCGTGCGGTACATGGAGCGGGTAAACATGAACTCCCAATGCAGCGAGATTGATTTCCGCTTCAACGGCATGGCATCCAGCGTCGCGGGATCATCGATCAGCGCGAACTGGCCTTGCGGCTTCAGCAATTCGACGATCTGCGCGTAGTACGCATCGGTGTGCGTCAGGCTGATGACGTGGTCGACCAAGGTGATGCCGGCGGCATTCAACTGCGGCTGGAGGGGCTGCGAATGATCGATCACGTGGTGCGCGCCCAGGCCGCGCACCCACTCCTTGGTTTCCTGCCGCGACGCCGTACCGATGACGGTAAGCCCGGTGAGCTTCGCCGCCAGTTGGACCAGGATGGAGCCCACACCGCCGCCCGCGCCGATCACGAGCACGCTCTGCCCTGCCCCGCCACCTTCGGCAACCCGCAGCCGGTCGAACAGGATTTCCCACGCGGTAATCGCCGTGAGCGGCAGCGCGGCGGCCTCCGCGTGGGAGAGCGAGGAAGGCGCCAGGCTCGCGATACGCTCGTCCACCAGCGTGTATTCGGCGTAGCTACCTGGGCGCGTGATGTCGCCCGCGAACCAAACGACATCACCCGCGCGGAACGACGTCACCGCCTCGCCAACCTGTTCAACGACGCCCACGGCGTCCCAGCCCAGGATACGCGGAGCGGCCGGAGGGACCGCCGCCCGGAGCTTCGCATCCACGGGATTCACGGCGATCGCGCTGATCCGCACCAGGAGATCGTGGCGACCCGGCTTTGGGGTAGGAAGCTCGGCTTCGAACAGGGAGGCCGGATCCTCGGCAGGAAGGCCCGCCCGGTCATAGACAATGGCTTTCATGGGGTAAAATCTCCTCAGTAATCGTCCAGAACCCGTTCTGGAAAATGTGTAATGCACACCACGACGGCGATGCTCGCATCCAGGCGCAGGTGCTCGGCCAGCGCAGGGAGCGACCAGGGACAGCCCACGTCGGCCGCCACCACTTCCACGGCGCAACGTGTACGTGTGGTCAGCGCCTCGGCTAAAGTGTTCAAGACGTTGCGTTCGGTATCGACCAGGATCAGCCCATACCCCTCTCGCGCCAGATGTTCCGCGCAAGCCATGCCAAGCCCGGATGCCGCGCTCGTGATCACCGCGGTGCGAAAAGGCGAAGGCATCCTGGCGTCTTCCCGAGCGGTGCGTTGAGGCACCCATCCTGCAGGCCCGGCAGGCAGGCGCCAATGACATAGTTGGCTAGGATTTCGGACACGGCACCAGGACACCGCAATGCATCGAATGGCTTATTTCCTTACCCACGGCTTCCAGGTCATGGCCATCGGCACGCAGACCGTGTTCGAGATGGCCAATATCGTGGCGCGTGAGAAGGTGTATGACATCACCAACTACTCGCTGGCGGGTGGCGAAGTACGCTCGTCCATAGGCGTCTCGGTGACAACGGAAAAAGCGACACACGATATCGATGCCGATACTTGGATGGTCAGCGGTATCGTGAATCCATTGGCCCATCCGTCACCGCCCGGCGAGCTAGCCTTCATCAGCCATGCGGCAAAACGCGCGCGGCGCACGGTCGGGCTATGCACGGGCACGTTTGTCCTGGCCGAAGCCGGCCTGCTCGAGGGCCGCCGTGTCACGACGCATTGGGCCTACGCCGATGAGCTGCGCAAGCGCTGCGGTGGCGCACAGGTCGAAGCCGACCGGATCTTCATCATCGATGGGCCGATCTGGACCTCGGCAGGCCTTACCGCTGCCATGGACCTCGCGCTTGGCATGGTCGACAAGGATCTGGGCCCCGAACTGGCCAGTTCGGTGGCGCACGTGCTGGTCATGCACCACCGGCGGGCCGGTGGCCAGTCCCAGCACTCGGAGCTACTGAAGATGGCCCCGAAATCGGATCGTATCCAGACCGCGCTGGAATACGCCCGCAAGAACCTCGCGAAGGCACTATCAGTGGATGATCTGGCTGAAGCGGCGCATCTCAGCCCACGGCAGTTCAGCCGCGTATTCCAGGCTGAAACCGGCCATTCACCGGCCAAAGCCATAGAGCGCCTGCGTATTGAACAAGCACGAAACCTGATTGAACGCGGGCGTCATTCGCTCGAAGTGATAGCCCGGGAGACAGGATTTCGCGATCGAAAGCACCTGCGCGAGGCATTTGTGCGCGGGTATGGCGTAACGCCCCTGTCGCTACGGCGGGGCGCGCGCATGCCGGGCGATAGGGACACGGACGAAAGCCCGATCGAGATCGAGCTCGCGTCCTGAAGACCCCGGTCAGCCCGCAGCGAGGTCCACCGAAGCCTCTGCCGTCAGCGCAAGGAACGTAAAGGTTTCCTGCAGGTAGAGTTGCACCGATGTCGCATCGTGCGAGTCGTAGCCGATCGACACATCCTGGCCCAGGTGCAGCTCGTAATCACCGCCGCGGGCCGAAAGCAGCACGCCGCCTTCGATAGCCGGTGCCCATACGATGCCGCCATTGAGCATGCCGTGCAGCTCGCGATACACCGGATAGCCCTCATCGGTGGCGCCGTTCATGGCGGCATACGCCTTGGCGCCCAGCGCCAGGCGGTAGGGACCATTGACGCCGGCCAGGCGCAGTTCACTGAGTGCCTTGGCGATGGCACGCGGGTAGGCGGCGACATCCGCTGGCAGCGCCACCTTCTTGTTATCCGAGGCCTCGCGGATACCGGTGATGCCGGCGGCCGCATAACCATCGAACACGGCGCGGTCCTCGGCAAACGCCAGCTTGCGTGCGGCATCCTTGAGCGGCTGCAGGTCAGGGTCGTTCGAACCCCGGGCAACGCCATCGAGCTCCTCGCGCGAAAGCACGAACGGTACGCGGAGCTCCACCAGCGAAGCGACCTGGCGCTGCAATGACCGGATGCCATCGCCCGGCGCGGCAATCTCACGCACATGGCCGGTGGGAACGCCGCCGTAGTCGTAGCCACGGGGACCGACGACGTCGACGAGACGCCGTGCCGCCATGTGTTCCTTCAGCGTGCGAGTCGCTTCGTCTTCAATCTGCTTCCAGGCGCCGCCACTGACGGGGGCGAGTTCGCGGAACAGGTTACCCATGGTTGTTCTCCATCTTGAGCGAGCCGATGCCGAGCGAGCCATCGGCGGCGCGCGTGTCGGCAGCGGGTTCGGAAACGGGGCGTGCGCCGGTGGCACCGGGCGCATCGGGAATGGCGGCCAGGAAACTGGCGGCCGGCACAAAGAACAGGCAGCCGGTCACGGCTACGCTGAAATCGAGCAGGCGATCGTAGTTGCCAGGCGGGTTGCCCACGAACATGTTGTTCAACATTTTCTCGGTTCGCGCTGGCGAGCGCGCATACCCGATGAAGTAAGTGCCGAACTCGCCCTTGCCCACATCACCGAAGGGCATGTTGTCGCGGACGATGTCCAGCTCCTGACCATCCTCCTCGATGCTGGTGAGGACGTTGTGCGCGTACGACGGCTTGGCGGCATCATCGAGCTCGATATCGGAAAGCTTGTGCCGCCCGATAATCTTCTCCTGCGCCTCGATCGGTACCTCGTTCCAGCGCTTCAGGTCATGCAGGTACTTCTGCACGATGACGTAGCTGCCACCGGTAAAATCCGGATCTTCATCGGCGACCACGGCAGCCTCCACCGCCTCGATACCCGTGGGGTTTTCGGTGCCGTCCACGAAGCCAATGAGGTCACGATCATCGAAGTACTTGAAGCCATGCACTTCGTCGACCACCACAACGGCCCCATCCAGGCGCGCAAGGATCTGCGTGGCGAGCTCGAAGCAAAGATCCATGCGCCGGGCGCGGATGTGCAGGAGGATGTCGCCTGGCGTGCTGGGTGCGCGATGCACGCCGTTGATCTCGGCGAATGGGTGCAGATCGGCCGGGCGCGGACCGGCGAACAGGCGATCCCACACCGTGGAGCCAAACGCCATGACACACGAAAGCTGTCCCTCCAGGTCGCGGAAGCCCACGGCGCGCAGCAGGCTCGCCAGATCGCCGCAGAGCGCGCGAACGGACTCGACCGACGCGGTACCCGGGTTCACCGTCAGCACCAGGAACATGGCCGAACGCGACAGCGTCGCTACCACGGGTTGCGGAACACCATTTGCCACGAACCTGCTCCTTCATCTCATGAGCGGAAAGGATCCGTCACGACTCCGGCCGTGGCAAGTGCTCTGCGGCTATTCGCCTTGCAGGAAGCTCACAAAACGCCGGTCTGCGCCGGCCAGATCCGCCGCTTGCGTGGCGCGGGCACCTGCCGATTCCAGCAGCCACATCGTACGCAAACGATGCGACACGAGGAGCCAGTCAACATGACCCGCCGGTGTCTTGTACGTTTCCGTCGCGTCTTTTAGCGCCTCACGCAGGCTTTCCCTTGATGGGGCGTATACGATCACGCCTTCGTTCGACAAGCCGGCCTCGTGAATGCCCAGCCGTTCACACAACACGCCTCGTGCTTCGGCCTCCGCGTAATCGTCCCCACGCCGGCGTTGTATCGCATCGGCAACCCCAGGATCGGTCCAGTGGCCCTGGTCATCCTGGAACAGCCCGCCCGATGTCCACGCCTCGGGTGGGCAGAGTTTTTGGGCGGGCTCAAGCGCGACGAACGGATTGACTTCGGCGGGGTAGACACGGCAGGCCGTGGGGCGGCGTTCATAGATGCCGCACCCCATGTCAGCGCGCAGGTTCGGGCACGCGCCGTCGAACGCCGCTACCAGCGTCACGATCACCCGCACGGGCAGGTGGCCACTCACGGCTGCGAACGAGCGCTTGCGTTTGTGCCACGCGGGGCCGTTATCCGGCGCCGGCTCCTCGGGCCAGGGGATGGCCTCGCAGAACACTTCCACCTCACCGCCATCCTCAAGCCAGGCTTGCGCCTCGGCCACGCTGAGCGGGAGCCGCAAGCTATGGCAGCAGCGGCCACACATGGTGCAAGCGAAACGCAACGACATCGTTCGTCAGCCCTTGTCAGTCAACCAGACGCGGATCAGCGACAAGAGCTTATCCACGTCGAGCGGCTTGGCCACGTAATCGCTGGCACCCGCCTGCATGGCCTGCTGCTGGTCATCCGGCATGGCCTTGGCCGTCAAGGCGATGATCGGCAGTTTGTCCCAGCGCCGCTCCTGACGGATTCGCTGCATGGCAGTCAGGCCATCCATCACCGGCATCATGATGTCCATGAGCACCAGTTCGTACGCACCCTGCCCCGGCTGGCTCGAGCTCTCGAGCATGTCGAGGGCCTCCTGGCCGTTACGCGCGATGGTGACCAGGCAGCCGTGTGGCTCCAGCACATTCATCAGTGCGAACACGTTGCGGACATCATCTTCCACCAGCAGGATGCGCCGCCCCTCGAGCACGGCATCACGATGCAACGCCTTCCGGATCATGCCCTGCTGCGGCTCAGGGAGCTCGCTGACCACCTGGTGCAGGAACAGCGAGACTTCATCGAGCAAGCGCTCGGGCGATTTGGCCCCCTTGATGATGATCGAGCTCGAATAACGGCGCAGGCGCTCTTCCTCCATCGGCGAGAGCACGCGCCCGGTGTAGACGATGACCGGCGGGAAGGCATGGCCTTCCTTCGAGCTCAGTGTCTCAAGCAATTCAAAACCGGAGGTATCCGGTAGCGACAGGTCCAGCACCATGCAATCGAAGGCCTGCGCCTGCAGCGCGGCGATGCACTCCGCCGCGGTCCGTGCGCCGACGGTTTCCACATCAGCCGTGGCGAGCAGATGACGGATCGCATCCAGTTGCACCGCATCGTCTTCCACCACGAGTACGCGGCGCGGTCGCTGTGAAAGGCGAGCCTCGAGCGAATCCAGCGCATGGGTCAGGGCATCGCGCGTGACCGGTTTCGTCAGGTAGCCCATGGCGCCGAGCGAGAGCGCGGTCCGCGAGTGATCCGACGCCGACACCACGTGGATAGGAATATGCCGGGTGCGGACGTCGTGCTTCAGGATATCGAGCACGTACAGACCGGACTGATCGGGCAGCCCGATATCCAGGATGATCGCGTGCGGTAAATACTCCCGCGCCATGGCGAGCGCATCGTTCGCGGTACGTGCCACGATGGCGCGGAAGCCCATGTCGGTGGCAAGGCCACTGACTATCTCGGCAAAGGTGTGATCATCTTCGATGACGAGGATGAGGCGGCCCTTCTCCGCGCCCGTGAGCGGCACGGGCGCCGTCGACGGGGTCGGCTGCAGCGCAGATGCCGGCGCCGCGCGTACCGCGACGGGTGTCACCGCCGGTGCCGGTGCCGGTGCCGGCGCAGGCGCAGGCGAAGCGCCGCGAGATCCTTCCAGCTTCGTGGCGATCGTGAGGGTAAACGTGCTGCCCTTGCCCGGCTCGCTCTGCACCGTGATATCACCGCCCAGGCGGCGGGCCAGTTCGAGCGAGATGGAAAGGCCCAGCCCGGTGCCACCGTAACGGCGGCTGATGGAACCATCCGCTTGCTGGAACGCCTCGAAGATGCGGGCCTGCTGCTCAGGATCGATGCCGATGCCCGTGTCGCCCACGGTAAAGGCCACGCGTCCACCACGCTCTGCCCGCACGCCCAGCGTGACCCCGCCGGCCTCGGTGAATTTCAACGCATTGGATAGCAGGTTCTTGAGCACCTGCTCCAGGCGCTGGCGATCCGTTTCCACAATGGGGGGCGTGCCCGGTTCGGCGACGACATGGAAGGCCAGGCCTTTTTCCATGGCGATGGGCGAGAGCAGCGCCGACAGGTCATTGAGCAGCGACTCGGTATTCACCGGTTCGCTGCGCACGTCCACGTGGCCCGCCTCGATCTTCGACAGATCAAGAATATCGTTGATCAGGCTGAGCAGGTCGGTACCCGAGGTGTGGATGGTGCGGGCGAACTTCACCTGCTCTTCGCTGAGGTTGCCCGCCGTGTTATCGGCCAGCAGCTTGGAAAGAATCAACGCGGAGTTGAGCGGCGTACGCAGCTCATGCGACATGTTGGCCAGGAACTCGGATTTGTACTTGCTGGCACGCTCCACTTCGCGCGCCTTGAGCTCCGTAGCCTGGTTGGCGGCGCGCAAGGCATCACGCTGTTGTTCGAGCTGTTCCGATTGGCCGGAAAGGTGCGCGTTGGTCTGCTCAAGCTCGGCCTGCTGCTCTTCCAGTTCGTGCTGGGATTCGCGCAGGGCGCGACTTTGTTCTTCCAGCTCTTCGTTGGAAACGCGCAGCTCCTCCTGCTGCGCCTGCAGCGCCTCGGACTGGCGGCGTGTTTCCTCGAGCAGGCGGGTCAGCTCGGCGCGGTACGCTGCCGAGCGCAGCGCGATCGCGATGGCCGGTGAGGCCTGCTCAAGCAACGTGACCGCATCGGCATCCACGGCATGGAAAAAGCCGAGCTCCAGCACACCCTGCGCCATGCCATCGGAAACGCCCGGCGCGACCACCAGGTGGCGGGGCTTGGCCTGGCCCAGACCGGAACCGACCGTGAAATAGCCATCGGGCACGTCGTTGACGACGATGACCCGGTTCTCGTCCACCGCACGACTGAGCAGGCTGCCCGCGGGCCGCACGGCATCGGCCTGACTATCGGGGGCAAGGCCCACCGCGCCCGCCCGTACGAAGCGGCCGTTGTTCGCGGTGAACAGCGCGCCCGCCTCAGCCCCGAGGAAGCCAGCCAGGAACGAGAGGATGGCGCCGCCAAGCTCACCCGCATCCTTGTCACCCGCCATGACAGTGGCCAGCTCCAGCTGCCCGCGCTGCAACCAGGCATCGCGCTCGCGGGCTCGCGAGTTACGGCGGATCAGCACCGCCACGAAGATGGTGAGGGCCACTCCAAGGAATGCACTCGCCGCGCCGCTGGTGATCGCCGTGCTGTAAGCGCCTTCCATCTCTGCCAGGCGCTTCGCGCGAAGGTCATACTCGACAGCGCGCATGGCGGTGAGCCGCGCACGCACATCGTCCATGGCCGCCTTGCCCCGATCGGAGTTCACCACGGGGAGCGCGGCATCCAGGCCACGATCACGCCGCAGCTCGATGGTTTCCCGCAACTCGGTGAGCTTGTCGTTGATTCGTACGCCCAGCTCCCGCAACCGGGCCTGCTGGCCGGCATCACCATCCAGCGCCACGCGGATAGCCTCCAGCCGCGTGGGCATCATGGCCAGGGCGGCCCTGTAAGGCTCCAGGTAGCCATCGCTGCCGGTGAGCAGGTAACCACGCTGGCCGGTCTCGGCATCCTGGATGCTGGAAAGGATCTCACCCAGCCCGGTCACGGTTTCTTGCGAACGGATGACCTGCGCGTTGTCGTTGCGGATGGTCCGTATGTTTGCCCCGGCCACCAGCCCGCTGCACACGAAGAACACGATCACGAGCAAGAGGGCCAGGAGCATCCGGGCATCGGCCCCGGCGCGCATGGAGGTACGTCGGGACGTCGGCTGGAGCGTCATGGAGACTCGGGCAGTGAGGGCAACTCCTCAATCTACCACGCGGCCGCGACCTGGCTGCATTGGCTTAGCCCAGGCCGCGACGCACCTTGCGGATTGCATAGAGGGCCTTGTCCGCATCGGCGAGCGTCGCCTCGACCGTGCGGCCAGGGACGTGTTCGGCCACGCCGGCGGTAAAGCCGCACGGCGCGGATGCCGCCGCTGCCTCAAGCCCACTCGCCATGCGCTGGGCATCGGCCAGTTGGCCACCCGGCTGCAACACCAGAAACTCATCACCGCCCAGGCGGATAACCCTGTCGTTCTTCCGTGCGTGCTCACGGAAGAACTCCGCCATACCGACCAGCACTTCGTCGCCGCGCTGGTGGCCTAGCGTATCGTTGATCAGCTTGAACTTGTCCAGGTCGAGCGTGACGCAGGACCACACGCCTTCACGGCCACCTTCATCCATGAACGCGGCGAGATACCGACGGTTATGGCATCCGGTGAGCGCATCGCGAAGCGACCACTCACGCCAGCGATCCTCCTGCTGGACCTGATCGGTAATGTCCTGCGCATGGCCGAGCACCTGCACTTCACCATCCAGCGTATCGGTGACATTGTGGTATTGCCACACGCGCACCGATCCATCCGCGGCCAGGAAACGGAGGCGTCCTGCGTCGACGCCACGGGCGCGGATGCGTGCAAGATAAGCCGGTACCCGGGCAGCATCCTCCGCAGGCATCAATTCGGCGACCGAACGCCCGATCAGCTCCGATGCGGCAAGGCCCAGCGAACGGCACGCCGCCGGGTTCACGGTCAACAGCCGGCCCGCGAGGTCATGCGTGCAGATCAACCCCAGGCTGTAGGTAAACAGGCTACGGAAGCGGCGTTCGCTGGCGATCAGCGCATCGATATCACGGCGGCGCTCGGTAATGTCCTGCAGCGCACCCACCAGGCGTGATGCCTTGCCTTCACGCTGCTCCACCGCGCCCTGCGCGCGAACCCAGATGGGCCTGCCGGTCGCCGTGGTGAGCGGCAGCTCGAGGTCCCAGCCCTCGCCGTGCTCAATGCCACGCATCACCGCCGCTTCGAGCACGGCTCGTGCGCCAGGCGCGTAGTAGCTGATGGCTTCGTCCAGGGTCGGCTGGTGGTCCGGCGGCAGGTCGTGAATACGGCATGTCTGCGCCGTCCAGGTGAGCGAGCCACTCGCGAGGTCCAGCTTCCAACCACCGACGCCAGCAACCTGGCCTATCCGATCAAGGAAATCCTCGCTCGCCGCGAGGCGATCGCGCAGCGCAAGATCCTGCGACTCACCAGCGGGCGGCGCGACGCGCCCGGGGCCTTCCGCGGACACTCCGTGATCTGACATCCAGCACCCCCGCGCTTGATTCCCCGGAGCGGGAGCATGCCGTGGTAACGGCACTTACGCCAGCCACCCTCCCGCTTAGCGAGGCCACTGCGCCTGGATGCCGGCGAGCAACAGATTCAAGCCAGCGAGGAAATCGGCGCGATCATCATGGCGCGGCAGCTGGCTAGCGATGCTGCGCGTGAACGGGAACGCCTCGGCATCGAGGGCCGCCCAGGTGCCTGCCATCTCCCCGAGGAAGGCCTCCCGGTCGATCTCGCGTGTCGTGGCGAAGGCCGTGTTGGCGGCATTCTGCCCGCCCACGCCAAGGATGAAGCTCAACAACGCATTCGTGGTGGCCCACCGGGCCCTCGGTGGCACACCCAAGGCAATCACCTGCTGCCCTAGCCCTTCCATGATACGAACGACGGGCAGCTGCCCCGGCGCACGCGCAAGGGCCGATCCGAGCCATGGACGGCGGTCGATGGCATCGAACAACGCCAATCCCATGGCGCGCACCTTCGCCTCGGGCGACCTGGCGTCCGCGCTCGCCGCCAGCACGCCCGCGATGGTCGCATCGCTGGCCGCCACCAGCAGATCGTCCTTGTCGGCGATGTGCCAATAGATGGCGCCTGCGCCCGTAGCAAGGCGCTCGGACAAGGCGCGGAAGGTCAGGCCCGTCTCACCCAGGCTATCCAACAGCGCGATAGAGGCCTCGACGATGCGTTCGCGGGAGAGCGATTCACTCCGGCGCACGGGTGTTTTCGGTTTGGTCGGCATGCCCGTATCTTGACAGGACTGGAACGTCGTTCCAAGATGAATGGAACGCTGTTCCAGTAATCGCCCTCATGACCCCATCGATCGCCATCATCGGAGCCGGCCTCGGCGGCCTGGTGCTCGCTCGCGTGCTCCATGTCAACGGCATCGCCGCGAAGGTGTACGAGGCCGAGGCATCGCCCGATGCACGGGCGCAGGGTGGCATGCTCGATATCCACGAGCACGACGGCCAGCGGGCGCTCAAGGCGGCGGGCCTGTACGACGAATTCGTCACCCTGATTCATCCCGGCGGCGAGGCCACACGCGTTTTCGACGCCACCGGCAACCTGCTCTTCCATAACGATGACGACGGTACGGGCGGCCGGCCCGAAGTCCCACGCGGCGCGCTGCGCCAGATGTTGATCGATTCCCTACCGCGGGACACGATCCATTGGGGCATGAAGTTGATCGAGGCCGTGCCCAGCGGCGGCGGCCCGCACACGCTACGGTTCGGCGACGGCACCACGGTCGTTGCCGATCTCCTGGTCGGCGCCGACGGCGCATGGTCGAAAGTCAGGCCACTGCTCTCGCCCCAGACGCCCACCTACGCCGGCGTGTCGTTCGTGGAAACCTATCTTGACGATGCCGACGACCGTCACGGCCCGAGCGCCGCAGCGGTCGGCCCGGGTGGCATGTTTGCGCTTGCGCCAGGCAAGGGCATCATGGCGCATCGCGAACCTG
This sequence comes from Luteibacter aegosomatissinici, assembly GCF_023078495.1. Taxonomy (NCBI): domain Bacteria; kingdom Pseudomonadati; phylum Pseudomonadota; class Gammaproteobacteria; order Lysobacterales; family Rhodanobacteraceae; genus Luteibacter; species Luteibacter aegosomatissinici. The sequence continues at coordinate 2,647,143 of NZ_CP095742.1, forward strand.
GTGCCGTAGTGCATGCATACATCGCACTACTGCGCTCTGAAGACTGGTTCCGCGCCATCGATTTCGCTGATGCGCGAGCGGCGCGCGCGACGATCGCCGCCGAATTCGAAGGATGGGCGCCACCGCTGCGCGCCTTGATCACCGATGGCACATCGGCACCCATCCTGCGCCGCATCTACAGCCTGCCCGCGAACCACACGTGGAACCGCGTGCCGGGCATAACACTGATTGGCGATGCCGCCCACCTCATGCCGCCATCCGGCGAAGGGGCCAACCTGGCGATGATCGATGGCGCCGAACTGGGGCAGGCACTCGCCGCACGTCCGCACGACGTGGAAGCGGCGCTGACGGCGTTTGAGCAGACCATGTTCCACCGCTCAGCCGCCGCAGCCACCGATGCGGCGGCGCTGCTGGCCACCCTGTTCGGACCGGCGTCACCCGCTAGCCTGGTCGGCATGTTCGATACAGCACTTGCTAGATCTTGAGCACCGTTTTGCCCGCGTGCGCCCTGCCCGCGGCCTCCTGGAACACCCGCCGCGCGTCGTCCAGCGGATACACCGCATCAAGCTTCACCCTGATCCGGCCATCGAGCACCCACGAGGCCAGCTGCGCCAGCTGCCCGGGATCCGGGCTAACGATGAACCACGCGGCGGAAACGCCAAGCTCACGTGCACGCTCGGGGGATGGCGCATCTTCAGCCTCACCCGAAATGGTCACCAGCGTACCGCCCCGGGGCACGATAGCCCAGCTACGCTCAAGCAGATCGCGGCCCACGGTATCGAAGACCAGATCGACACCACCCGCCACCGCCTCGAAACGCTCCGCGGCCGTATCCACCACGACATCGGCGCCCAGCGAGCGACACAATGCGACAGACTCGGCGCCACGCGCCGTGGCGATCACGCGCGCCTTCGCCCCCTTCGCGATCTGGATGGCGAACGTGCCGACGGCCCCGGCGCCACCGTGGATAAGCACCGTCTGCCCGGCCTGCAGGTGGCCGTGATCGAACAACCCTTGCCAGGCAGTGAGCGCGCCAATAGGCAAGGTCGCGGCATCGACCGCACTGATACCCTCAGGGACCCTCGCGATCTCGCTTGGCAGCACGTGTGCCAGTTCCGCCGCCGCCCCATTGCGCCAGAAATCGATGAGGCCGAACACACGATCGCCCACGGTAAAGTCGTGATCGCCTGCCGCCGCATCGACCACGCGGCCGGCGAATTCGTGGCCAATGATCACGGGCAAGGGCCTTGGCCGGCCATCAGGCAAGGGGCCCGCACCATTGGTGACCCAGTGCGGTTCGCCGAACGTCAGGCCCACCGCCTCGACCGCCACGATGAGGCCGCGCGAACCGGCATCCGGGTCGGCGGTTTCGCCCACCACGATGGAGAGATCACCGCGCGCCGCATCCGCGATCCATGCCGCCTTCATGCTGCCGTCTCCGCATTGCCTGACATGGCCGTTACCTCGCGAACGGGAAAGTCACCTGATGTTCGCGAATTCAGCGGCTAGCGGCTTGTACGCCAGCGCCGCCCCAAGCGAACGGCTCCTTCAGTGAACCGGCCAGGTGATCGACGAACGCGCGCACCGTCCTCGGCAGGAATGCCCGCGTGGAATACACCACGCTGATATCCAGGCTATCGGCCTCGTACGCCGGCAGGACACGAACCAGCTCGCCCCGCTGGATGTGCGGGCCAAGAATGAACGTCGGACCGAACACCAGGCCTGCGCCAGCGACCGCCGCGGCGGCAAGCATCTGGACGTTATCCGCAGCAAGGCGCATGGTCCCCTCGATTCGATGAAGCGCCCCGGCCGCATCCCGGACCATCCAGTCCGCGGGGGACACCGCTTCGCTGAACGCCAGGACGGGTAGCCCGGCGAGATCCGCCGGGGTTCGCACTGTCGCATGGTTCGCCAGGAACGAGGGCGCCGCGCAGAGCACCATGTGGCACGCCCCGAGCCGCCGGGCCACCAGCGACGAACTGGCGAGGCGACCAATGCGGATCGCCACGTCCACGGCATCGCTGCGCAGGTCGCGGTAACGGTCATCGAGCTGGATCTGCAGCGATACACCAGGATGTTTTTGCAGGAACGCAGCCACCACCGGTCCAAGATGCAAAGCGCCAAACGTGACCGGCGCCGTCACGCGAAGCGTCCCGCTGATCGCGTCGGTCTGGGCGCGCGCCTCATCGTCGGCCTCGCGCACTTCGGCGAGTACGCGGCGGCAGCGTTCCAGATACCGCTCCCCCTCGGGCGTCAATGCGAGCTGGCGGGTCGAGCGCCGCAGCAGCGATACACCAAGTTCCGCCTCCAGGGCCGCCAGGTATTTACTCGCCCGCGACGGCGTCATGGCAAACAGCCGCGCCGCGCCCGCGATGCTGCCCGTGCGCGCCGCGGCTTCAAACACACCCATGCAAGTCAAGCGGTCCATTCCGTCCTTTCCTGACCGGCTGTCGGTCCCGAGCTGCCCCTAATCGTAGCGGCATGCGGTCCATAGCATAGGGGAACCTTCCACACAGACCGGTACCCCCATGACAACCCTGACCGAATCACGCCCGCTGATCCACGCCAGCGAAAAGGGCTCCCTTGGCCCCACGCTGGTGTTCCTTCACTACTACGGCGGCTCGGCACGCACGTGGTCCGGCGTGATCGCTGGCCTGCCCGCGGACCAGCACACGATCGCCGTGGATTTCCGCGGCTGGGGCCAGTCGGAACGCACCGCGGAAGGCCACACGCTCCATGCCTATGCCGATGATGTCCAGGCGATACTGGCCGCCCGCGGCGTCACGGATTTCGTCCTTGTCGGCCACTCCATGGGCGGCAAGGTGGCCCAGCTCATCGCATCCCGGCAGCCCGCCGGTCTGCGCCGCCTCGTCCTCGTCGCTCCCGCTACGCCTACGCCGCTCGCCCTTCCCGCGGAGGTCCTTGCCGGCTTCGCCTCGGTATACGACAGCCGTGAAAGCATCGAGGGCGCGCTAGAGAACATGCTCGTGGCCCAGCCGCTGCCCGAGCGGCTCCACGAACAGGTGGTAGCCGACAGCCTGGGCGGTGCGCCCGCCGCAAAGGCCGCGTGGCCGCTATCGATCAGCCAGGAGGACATCAGCGAGGCTATCGCCCACATCAACGTCCCGACGCTGGTGCTGTCCGGCAGCGACGACAAGGTCGATCCCACCGACACGCTGAAAGCCAACCTGCTGCCGCTCCTTCCCCATGCCGAACTCAAGGTGCTCCCCGGGCACGGCCATCTGTTGCCACTTGAAGCACCCGCCGAGGTGGCGGCGCTGATCGCCGCTTCCCTGCGCCCCGCTACGTAATTGCCGCAACAAACGTCGAAACGCCGATGCCGGCACCCCAATCCTGGAGTAGTCCATGCAAGCCCCCATCACCATCGCCGGCATCAGCGCGCCTGATTCGGCCTACACCCGCAAGGCGGCCGAACTGGTCGCCCGTGTCCACAACCGCGAGATGCTCCACCATGTCCATCGCTCGTGGTGGTTCGCCGAGTTCCTCGGCCGCAAGCGCGGTCTGAATTATGACCGCGAACTGGTGTACCTCGCCGCCGTCATGCACGACCTCGGCCTGACCGAGGCCCATGCCGCTGACAAGCGGTTCGAAGTGGATGGTGCCGATGCGGCGCGGCGCCTCCTGGTCGCTGATGGATACGACGACAGGAAAGCGCAGACGGTATGGGAGGCCATTGCCTTCCATTCCAGCATCGGCATCGCCGAATACACCGCACCCGAAATCGCCCTGGTGCACATGGGCGCGCACCTGGATGTACTGGGCTTCTATTACGACGAAGTCACGCCACAGCTCATCGACGAAACGCTGGAACGCTATCCACGCGACGGCTTCCCGGCGGCCTTCCAGGCGGCGTTGGCCGACGTGGTACGCAAGAAGCCCCTGCTCGCCGCCGGCACCGGCCTGGTGGACATCGGCCACCGCCACGTGCCGGGTTTCGCATTACCCAACGGCTGTGACCTCCTGGAGAACACTGTGTTCGAAACCCGGCATGCCCACGCCCCGACGGACGCTTAGCCCGCGGCGCTATCATGGCCACTGCTGAAGTCACGCCCTCCACGTGACCGCACAGAGGCTCGCCCATGAAGCGCATCGGTTTCCTTTCATTCGGCCATTGGACCGACTCGCCGCATTCCGCCACGCGGTCGGCCGAGGATGTGCTGCGCCAGTCCATTGACCTTGCGGTGGCCGCCGAGGAAATCGGTGCGGATGGTGCCTACTTTCGTGTGCACCATTTCGCGAACCAGCTCGCTTCGCCCTTCCCGCTGCTATCCGCGATCGGTGCTTTGACCCGGCGGATAGAGATCGGTACCGGCGTGATCGACATGCGTTATGAGAACCCGCACTACATGCTGGAGACCGCCGGTGCGGCCGACCTCATCAGCGGCGGCAGGCTTCAGCTGGGCATCAGTCGCGGCTCGCCCGAACAGGTGATCGAGGGGTGGCGCCACTTTGGCTACGCCCCGGCGGAAGGCGAGACCGATGCCGACATGGGCCGCCGCCACGCGGAAGTGTTCCTTGAGCTGCTCGAGGGCAAGGGCTTCGCGCAGCCAAACCCGAATCCCATGTTCCCGAATCCACCCGGGCTGCTCCGGGTGGAACCTCACCCGCCTGGCCTGCGCGAGCGCATCTGGTGGGGCTCGGCCTCGAATGCCACCGCCGTATGGGCCGCAAAGATGGGCATGAACCTGCAGAGCTCCACGCTCAAGGCGAACGAAACCAACGAACCGCTGCATGTACAGCAGGCAAAGCAAATGCGCGCTTACCGCGACGCATGGGCCGACGCCGGGCACACGCGCGAGCCGCGCGTCTCGGTGCTGCGCTCGATCTTTCCGCTCATGAACGACACCGACCGCGCCTACTTCGGCCGCAGCAAGAGCAGCGACCAGATCGGCTTCATCGACAACATGCAGGCGGTATTCGGGCGTACCTATGCGGCCGACCCGGAGACCCTGGTCAGCGAACTCGCCAGCGACCAGGCCATCGCGGAAGCCGACACGTTGCTTCTCGCCGTACCAAACCAGCTAGGCGTCGACTACAACGTACATCTGCTCGAATCAATCCTTAAGCATGTGGCGCCGGCGCTCGGCTGGCGCTGAGCTGGCCTGGCCTGGCTTGGCTTGGCTTAGATGCAGGATCCCGTTTCCCGAGACCGCCGGTGGCCGCCTCGCGTGTTTTATCACGGCTGCCGGGCCTGAGAATCTCTTAGCGCACTGCGACAATCCACGCCAGCGAAGGTCGTCACGGCAACATATGTGCCTATGTGCGGCGCAGCGCACTCGATGAACACGACGCTCAGACGTTACGTGAATGTCGACAGAATATCGCGACGATATTCACGACACGCTCACGAATTCCGCTTATATCCGACAACGGATATGTATTTTGTTGAAGCGCGTCGCATAACGAGCGCCTGCAACTACCCGCACACAGCGCGCCGCAACTAAGCTCCGACGTACGGCACGGTGAGATGACATGTTGGGATGATATTTGTCCTACAACACTCTCACGCTCCCCAGAGTGCTTGATCCAAGTGGTTTTCCCCATTGCGGTGCATATCGCGATGCGTGTTGATATTGCGATTTGATGTCGAACGCACGCGTGAGATCTGAGCGCTTAGTGAGTCGTTCATCAAAACCACGTTATAACCGTTCAGACGGCCATTTCACCTTGGGACAAACTGCCCACGCATGATGAATTCAACTGATCAGGCGCGTGACAACGATACCCTGGACCTAAACGCGCTGTTCGGCACGCTTCTGGACCACAAATGGGTGATAGTCATCGTCACGGGCGCCTTCTTTGCGATAGGCGTGCTCTACACGGTGTTCGCCACACCTATCTACCAGGCCACGTCAGTGGTGCAGGTTGAGCAGAAAACGCCTTCCCTGCCCGGGCTGAGTGACCTGACACAGTCGCTCGGCACCACAGCATCCCAAGCCACCACCGAAATCGCACTGATCACCTCGCGACTCGTCATCGGCCAGGCCGTGGACGAATTACGCCTGAACGTACAGGTGACGCCACAGCGTCTCCCTGTCATCGGCGAGTATCTATCGCGGGGCCACAACCCCGGTGAGCCCGGGCCTGTCCGGTTTGGCCTTAGCCGCTATGGCTGGGGCGGCGAGCTGGTGGATATCTTCAAGCTCGACCTGCCCGACCGGTTGATGAATCATAAGCTCGAGTTGCGTGCGGGTGAGAACCATCAATTCACGCTGCTGGACGACAACGGCAAGACGATTGCGCAAGGCGCTGTCGGCCAGCTCGTGAAATCCGGCGATGTCACGGTGCAGATCCGCCAGCTCACCGCAAATCCGGGCACGCGCTTCGATGTAGTTGAGCAACCGGTGCTCACCACCATCAACAAGTTGCAGACCGATATCACGGCACTCGAACAGGGCACGGATTCGGGGATCATCGACCTGACCTACAACCATGCCGACCCGGTGCTCGCGCAGCAGACGATGGAGCACGTGACCAAGGCCTACGTGCGCCAGAACGTGGAACGCAATTCGGCCGAGGCGGCCAGCCAGCTGCAATTCGTCAAGGACCAACTACCCAAGGTTCGCAATGACCTGGACCGCGCCCAGGCGGCCATGAACGCGTTCCAGACCAAATCGCACGCCGTCGATATCAGCATGCAGACCAAGGGCCTGCTGGACCAGATCGTCGGCGTGGAAAACAGCATTCAGCAGCTGCACATGCAGCAGGCCGATATCGACCGCCGGTTCACACACGACCACCCGGCCTACCAGGCGTTGCAGCAACAAATGGGGACGCTGCAGGCGCAGAAGGCAGCGATGGAGAAGCAGGTCGGCGACCTGCCGGACACACAGCAGGAGCTGCTGAAACTGAGCCGCGACGTCCAGGTCAGCTCGAATACCTACACCAGCCTGCTCAACCAGGCGCAACAGCTGGATATCGCCCGTGCCGGCACCGTAGGAAATGTGCGCATCGTCGATGCGTCGCTGGTTGATATCAACCAGCCCGTGCAGCCGCGCAAGCTCCTGGTCGTCGCTATCGCCACGTTCCTCGGCGGGTTCCTCGCCCTCGCTTTCGTCTTTCTCAAACAGATCCTCAACCGCGGTGTCGAGGACCCTGCCGTCATCGAAGACCTCGGCTTGCCTGTGTACGCCTCGGTACCGCTCAGCCGTGGCCAGTCCGCGGTGATCTCCGGCTCAAAGCGCCCAGCAAGGAAGAAGCTCCTGGCGATCTCCGATCCCGCGGACCTTGCCGTGGAATCGTTCCGCAGCCTGCGTACGAGCCTGCATTTCGCGCGGCTCGAGGCGAAGAACAATATCCTCATGATCACCGGTGCCAGCCCGTTCGCCGGCAAGACCTTCGTCTCCGCGAACCTGGCTGCCGTCATCGCCCAGGCCGGACAAAAGGTGTTGCTGGTCGATGGCGACATGCGCCGCGGCACGCTGCACCAACACCTTGGCATCCGCGCCGGTGACGGTCTCTCCGACGTTCTTGTCGGCACCCGTGAGCTCGGCGCCGTCGTACAGAAGGACATCGTGCCCAACGTGGATTTCATCACCCGCGGCCGTGTCCCGCCGAATCCATCCGAATTGCTGATGCATCAGCACTTCACTGATTTCATCAACACCGTGGTGCCGCTGTACGACCTGGTCATCATCGATACCCCGCCGATCCTTGCGGTGACCGATGCCGCCATCATCGGCCACCACGTCGGCACCAGCCTGCTCGTCGCGCGCTTCGGGCTCAACAAGGCCCGCGAACTGGCATTGGCCCAGCAGCGCTTCGAACAGAACGGCGTGGAGCTCAAGGGCGCCATCTTCAATGCCGTGGAACGCCGCACCGCCGGTTACTCCGCGTACGCCTATTACAAGTACCAGACCGAGCCGACGTAACCATGACGCGCATCCTCATCGTCGGGAACCATACCTGCGGCAACCGTGGCGACGCGGCCATCCTGCGCGGCCTGCTGGAGTGCCTGGAAGACGCCATCCCCGGCAGCAACATCGATATCATCAGCCGGTTCCCGACCAGTTCCGCGTGGCTGCTTGGCCGCACGCTACGGCCCGATGTACTCAACGCGTTCTACCTCGAGGCAGGCAAGCAGCGCTTCGGGTCGATCCGCGCAAAACTGCTGCGCCGTGTCGTCCCATGGCTTCTGCACGGCCACCTGACTGGCACGTGGTGGTCACGATTGATCCGCCTGCCCCGCCGGCACACGGATTACATGGCGTCACTGGCGGCGTACGACCTGGTGATCCAGGTGGGTGGCTCGTTCTTCGTCGACCTCTACGGGCCCACGCAATACGACCATGTGGTCTGTGCGCTCCTGGCGGCGAAGCCCGTCTTCCTTATCGGGCATAGCGTCGGCCCGTTCCAGCATCCGCTGTTCCGCAAGATCTCGCAGGACGTCATGACCCGCGTCGATGCCCTGGCGCTGCGCGAAGAGGTGAGCCTGAAGCACATGGCCGATGGCCAGGTGCCGCAGGACAAGGTGCGCGCTGCCGCTGATACGGCATGGCTGGTGTCCACCGGCGCACCCACACCCCTCGCGGGCCAGCCTAGTGTCGCCGTGACGTTCCGTGAACTGGCCCCGTTCGACAAGCGCCTTGGCATCAGCCAGGACACCTATGAGACTGCCTTCGCCGAGCTACTGGATGCGGTGGCCGACGCGGGCTATCGGCTGCAGGCGCTGTCGACGTGCACGGCGATCGACGGCTACCCGAAGGATGACCGCATGATCGCGCTGCGTGTGCGCAACCGCATGCGCCGCGCCGATGCGATGGATGTGGAAATGGGCGAGCTCAACGATGTGGAGCTTGGCAACCGCTTCGCCCGCAGTGCCCTTACGATCGGCACCGGCTGCACAGCGCCATCATGTCCATGAATTTCGGCACGCCCGCCGTGGCGCTGGCCTACGAACACAAGAGCGAGGGCGTGATGAAACGCCTTGGCACACCGGAGCTCTCCATGCCGGTGAAATCGCTGCTGGATGGCACGCTCAAGACCAAGGTCCTCACCCTCTTGCAGGATGAGACCCTGCGCCCGCGAATCGCCGCAGCCGTGGCCCGCGAGAAGGCCTTCGCGCGGGAATCGGTGCTGGCGACGCTGGGTATCGGGGCCTGACCATGACCGTGCTGTTCGTGCTCCCCGAGTTCCCCCGATACTCGGAGACCTTCGTCATCGACCAGATCATCGGCCTGCTGGAGCGGGGCTTCGACGTCCGCATCCTCGCCGTAAGCCGTGGACCGTCGCCGGCGCCTGGCGATATCGTGTCACAGCATGACCTGATGAACCGCGCCACGTTCATCTTCGACCGCGCGGCGAGTGCGGTCAGTAACTGGCGCGTCCTGATCGACCGTCTCCGGCAGATCGGACCTGCGCTGGGCCAGAGCCGCGTGCGCCGCGCCTTGTCCGTGCAGCGCTACGGTCACGTGGCACGCAGCCTCACCCTCGCCGGCGCCGCTCGCAAGATCAGGGAGCCCATCAGGGCCGACGCGATCATTGCGCACTTCGGCCCGACCGGCGTCCTCGCCATGCACCTGCGCAGCCTGGGCCTCATCGACGGCCCCATCCACACGGTGTTCCATGGCTACGACCTCTCCCAGCACAGCGTGCTTGCCCGCCACGTGAACGATTATCCGCGGCTGTTCGCCGCGGGCGACCGCATGCTGCCGATCAGCAAACGCTGGCAGCACAAGCTGGAAGCATTGGGCTGCGCGCCGGAGAAGATTCAGGTGCACCGCATGGGGGTCGATCTCGACAGCTTCCCCTTCCTGCCGCGTACGCGGCCCAGCTCCTCGCCCGAGCGCACGCTCCGCGTCGTAACCGTGGCACGCCTTGTTGAAAAGAAGGGCGTACGTTACCTGTGCGAGGCCGTCGCGCTCGCCGCGGCGCACGGCGTGCCCGTGGACCTGGAGATCATCGGCGACGGTCCGCTGCACGCTGAACTGCAGGCTTTTGTCGCCTCGCGTGGCCTGGCCGGGCGCATCCAGCTCAGCGGACGCCGCGACAAGACCCATGTGCAAGCCGCCCTGCGCGGCGCGGATGTGTTTGCGCTGCCCAGTGTCACCGCCGCCGACGGCGATCAGGAGGGCATCCCCGTGTCGCTGATGGAAGCCATGGCAGCCGGCGTCCCATGCCTTTCGACCCTACACAGCGGCATCCCCGAGCTGATCGAGGATGGGCGTAGTGGCTGGCTCGTGCCGGAACGTGACGCCGAAGCCCTCGCGCAGAAGCTTGCCGCGATCCAGCGTGGGAGCTACGACCTGCTCCAGATTGCCCGCTGCGCGCGCGAGACCATCGAGAATCGCTTCAACCAACGGCAGCTGCACGATCAGCTGGCGGCACAGCTGGCTTGACGGAGGCGCACGATGGCTTCTGTCCGCCGTGATGCCCTCTGGACCGCCGGATCCACAGTGATCAGCGCGCTCAGCCAGCTGCTGCAGATCGCACTACTGGCCCACCACGTCGATGCCCACCTATTAGGTGCCCTCGCGATCGTGAACGTGGTGAACGCTATCGCGACGCTGCTGCAGGACATGGGGCTCTCGAGCTACCTCATCCATCGCCAGGACATCAGCAAACCCGAACGCACCTCCCTGTTCCTGATCAGCGCCGGCCTTGGCGTGTTCTCGTCAGCCGTGCTGTTCGCCTCGTCGTATGTCATCGCGGATTTCTACCATTCCGACGTGCTGGGCCAGTTGCTTCGGCTGTCCACGTTGAACTTCCTGATGCTGGGGCTGGCTGCGCAATACCAGGCCAGCCTGATCAAGGCGTTCCAGATTCCCCGTCTCGCGCGTATCGAGGTAATCGGCCGCCTTTCCGGCCTGGCGACGGTCGTGGTGATGGTCCTGGCGTTTGGTGCTTCGATCGAGGCCGCGGTGTACGCCATGATCGTCAACAGCTTCGTACGCCTGGCCCTGTTCGTGTTCGCCGCCGATCGCGACTGGCACCCGGGCCGCGAGTTCGACCGCCGGATCATCGGCGAAGCACTGCGTTACGGGGCGTTCCAGCTCGGCTCACAGGTCATCAACCAGCTGCGCAGCCAGGCCGACCAGATCGTGCTCGGCAAATTCCTGGGCCTGGCGTCATTGGGCGTGTACTCGCTGGCGAAGGAGCTGGTGCTCCAGCCCACCAAGTTGATCATGCCGGTGGCCCAGCGCCTGGCCTTGCCGCGCCTGGCCACGTTGCAGGGCGACCCCGCCGCCCTGCGCCGCATCTACCTTATGGGGCTACGCGGCGTTTCGTTGTTCAGCGCCGCGGTGTTCATCATGCTTGCCGTGTCGGCGCCGCTCGCCGTGACGGTGCTGTACGGACACCGCTACGACGGCGTGGCGGCGCTCATCCCCCTCATGCTGCTGTTCGGGATGCTGCGGCCACTGGGCTCGCTGATCGGTGCATTGAGCCAGAGCCTGGGCCGCTCCGACATCGAGTTTGGCTGGAACCTGAAGATCTGCGGTATCACGCTGGCCGTCAGCGTTGCCGGGGCCATGTCCCGGTCGCTGGAGACGATGGCGGTCGCCCTCGCCTTCAGCCAGGTGCTTTCCACCATCCTGTCGTACTACTTCTTCTCCTCAAAGATCATCGATATCAGCGCGCGCGACTTCTTCAGCGCGTGGACGCTGGAGACCGTCGTGCCCTACGCCTTCCTGATGATCGCGGTGGCTATTTACCCCGCCGACGACTGGAAGGCTTGTGCCGTCCGCTTCGCCTTTGCCGTGCCGCCCCTGTGCTGGGTGGCATGGCGGCACCGTGGCCTGCTGCTGTCACGGCATGCCACGCCGGCGAGGGCCTGAGATGCGCACGCGCACCCCATCCACCCCAGGAGCGAACACGCCATGGCGCTGGTAAGTGTCTATATCCCCACGCGTAACCGCTCCGCCCTCCTGCGCCGGGCCGTCGATTCCGTGCTCGCCCAAAGCTACCCGGAAATCGAGATCCTGGTGTGCGACGAGGCCTCCGAGGACGATACCCCCGAGGTGATGGCCGGGTACATCGAGCGGCATCCCGGCAAGTTCACTTACCTGCGCAACGACACGCCGCAGGGCGCCTGCCGGGCGCGCAACCGCTGCATCGAGCATGCCCGCGGCACCTACGTCACCGGTCTCGATGACGATGATTTCTTCCACCCGCAGCGCGTGGCGTGCCTGGTCGACCTTTACCAAACCCACGCACCATCGTTTGCCTGCACCCGCTTTCGCTACTTCCAGGGCGAAGACCAGGTGGCCATGCTGCGCGACAGGGTGTACTCCGCGGCTGAGCTGGCGAAAGCCGACAAGCTGACCCTTCCCGCCCAGCTCTACGCCAACCACGCCGGCAACCAGGTCCTTACCGAGCTATCACGCATGCGCGAACTCGGCGGCTTCGACGAGGCCATGCCCAGCTGGCAGGACTACGACATGTGGATCCGCCTGGCGGCCCGCTACGGTACGGCGGTGCGCTCGCCCCACCTGCTGTCGTTCGTGGACGACGACCGCAGCCGCGCGCGGATCCGCAATTCATCCAAGCGCGCGGAGGGTAGTGAGCGCTTCATCGCCAAGCACGCCGCCCTGATGAGTGCCGACCAGCAGCGTAACCATCGAAATATTCAGTTCGTCATGAACCGCGAACGCCCGCCACTGGCCGAGATCGCGCGCAATCTTTCCTTTGGCGGTTACAAGTCGACCGTGAAGGTGCTCATCCACAAGTTCTTCGGCGTGGCACTCGGCTGATGGTCATCAACCGGACCCGGGCGATGGCGATCACGCTCATGGCGATGATCTTCGTGCAGATACCGCTTGGGCACAGCTCGGCCAGCAAGACCCACGTGAATGTGTACCACCTGCTGCTGCTCATGATGCCGGTGCTGTACCTGCCGGCCGCGCGCTACCTGAAACTCAACCCTGCGACGGCATTCATCGGCGTGCTCACGGCCACATCGCTCGCGGCGGCGGCGACCTATGGCGGCGGCCTTCGTTCCACCCTCATCGTGTTCGTCGCGGCGTCGTACTTCCTTGGCCTGGTATTTGGCCACAAGCTGGCTGAGGTGGAACTCCGCCGTATCTTCGTGTGGATGCTCGGCTGCTGCATCACCTTCATCATCTTGCGCGATATCGCCTACGCCAATGCCCTGGGCTCGATCTATACGCGCAGTGAATCGGCCTCGAGCGTGCTCTACATGTCCACGGGCGGCCGCAACATCGAGGCAAGCCTGCTGGCCCTGCTGTCCATCCTGCTGATCGGTACGCGTGCCTATCCGATTGCCGCGGGCATCGCGTTTCTCACCAGTGCCACCATGCTCTCGCGCGCGGGCCTGATCGGTGCCGCCGTCTCCATCTTCATCGCCGCATGGCGCATGCGAAAGACGCGCCATTATTACTTCTACACCTTCTTTTGCATTGCGATGGTCGTGCTGGTCATCGGCCTGGTGCTATCCCAGGTGATCGACGTACCTGTGCTCGATCGCTTCAACCTGCAGGCCGAGACCCAGCTGGAACACAAGAACGTCGGCCGCCTGGCCCTGTGGAGCAATGCGGGCATCGCCCTGAAACAGAACCTGTTCGGCTACGGCGTCGGCAATGGCGTGCCGATCATGGAGCAGATCTCGGGACTTAAGTTCGTGGAAAACAACGTCCACAACATCTACCTGCAGTTCTTCCTCGAAGGCGGCCTGCAGTCGGCACTGCTGTTCCTGGTGATGTGCGCGCACATCCTGTTCTCGAAGACCGAGGGCCAGAACAGCAACGTGAAGCTGTTCCTGCTGCTGTATCTCATGCTGGCCTTCATCGAGTTCAGCGGCTACGAGGCCTATTTCTGGTTCTTTGTAGGCATGTTCTACGCGCGGCAACAGGTCCGGCAGCAACGCCTGGCCGTCGAAAGCCGCGCGCATGCCCAGGCGCGCCGCGAACTGATACGCAGCAAAGCCCCGCTACCCCGGCCGGAGATCGCCCATGCTCAATGACTTCCGGGCCGATGCCCGCCGCCTGAAGTCGCTGCCTGGGTGGCGCGGGATGATCTGGTGGATGCTCGACCAGTCGTTCTGGGTGATCCTCACCTACCGCCTCATCGCCGGGGCCCGCGGCACGGTGTTTCATACGCCGCTGCGTGTGCTCGAGAAGGTCGCGGAATTCGTATTCAAGAGCTACGTGCCCACCACCGCCACGATCGGCCCGGGCCTGGTGATCTTCCACGCGTTCGGGGTCATCATCAACGGCAAGACCACCATCGGCAAGAACTGCACACTCTACGCCCGCGTCTGCATCGGCAATCGCTTCCCGGGCGACGGCACGCCGACCATCGGTGACAACGTCACCATTGGTACCGGCGCCTGCATCTTCGGCCCCGTGGTCATACCTGATAACTACGTGGTGAAGGCCAATGCCGTCATCACCCCGTCGTCCCTGCGCGACAGCGCCCCCGCTTCTTCCCCTAAAAATCACGATCCCTTAGGAGCTGCGTCATGAGCGAGGCCGAGAAGCGCTTATCGATCATCATCATCACCTGGAACGAACTGGCCAACCTGGAGCGGTGCCTGCTATCGCTGGTCGACAAGGTCGATTTCACCCAGGATGAAGTGATCGTCGTCGACAATGGCTCGAGGGATGGAAGCGCCGAGTTCGTCGCGACGCTGCCGCAGGTGCGCTACTTCCCCCTGGAGACGAACCTTGGCGTGGGTCCTGCACGCAACCGTGGCCTGTTCCTGGCCCGTGGCAAGTACTGCATGACCCTGGACAACGACACCATCTTCCTGACCGACGACCCCGGTACAGTCGTGGATACGTTCTTCAAGGCACACCCCGATGCCGGCGTGGTGGGCTTCGAGCTGCTCAACGTCGATCGCACCCGCCAGGACTCAACGCGCCGATTCCCACGCTTTTACCAGCCGATCGCCGCGCGCATCGCAGCCACCCGGAAGCTCGGCTTCGTGCAGCGCGAACTCGACCGCCACCTCATGACCGATACGGTGTTCGATAACGAAGCCGACCCCATGGAAGTGGATTACGTGCTCGGCGCGAACCAGACCTTTACCAAGAAGACGGCTGCGCTGCTCATGGGCTACGACGACCGGATCTTCTTCGGCCCCGAGGACGCGGAGTTTTGCGTACGGACCCGCAAGATGGGCCTACGCAACTATTACTCGCGGCGCATCTCGATCGTCCACGACTACAAGCGGCGCACGCGCAAGTTCTCGAAGCTCACCATCAAGCACCTCGCGGGCTTTGCCTACATGCTGAAGAAGCATGGGGGCGTCTACCGTTACTCCCTGAGCGAGCGCCGCTAAATCCCCACGGAGCCAGCCCATGCATCGCCGCACCTTCCTTCGCCACACCACGCTGGCCCTTGCCACCTTGTCGGTGGTTCCACTGGTCCGCGTGCAGGCCGCCAACCGCGGCCGCACCTGGTACGTCGATGCGAACGGCGGAGATGATGCCCATGACGGCACCAGCGAGGCACGAGCGTTCCGCAGCCTGGATCGGCTCAACAAGGAAACCTTCGGTCCAGGCGACCATATCCTGTTCAAACGCGGCGGCGACTACCCGGGCGCCTTTCTCCCCAAAGGCTCCGGTAGCGCCGGCGCACCTATCGTGGCAGACGCCTACGGCCAGGGCGCCCCACCGCACCTGCACGCCGACGGCAAGGCGCCCTCCACGGTGCGCTTGCAGAATGTCGAGTACTGGACGCTGCAAAACCTCGACATCTCCAACCAAGGCCCCCAGCCCGCCCCACGCCGCACCGGAGTACACCTGTTCCACCAGGATTATGGCGTCGCCCATGGCATTACCCTGAAGAACCTGCACGTGCACGATGTGAATGGCGTGCCGGTGAAGAAGGACGGCGGTGGCAGCGGCATCCTTGTTGAAGCCAAAGGCAAGGACAAGCCGACCCGGTACGAAAGCCTGGCCATCATCGATAACCGTCTGGATAACACCCAACGCGACGGCATCCTGTTCCTGGGCGCCGGTAACCGGCAGGGTGGCCTGGCGAAAGGCGTGGTGGTGCGGGGAAACCAGTTGAGCGGCGTGCCGGGTGATTGCATCCTGGTGAAGGGCTGTGACGGCGCGTTGGTGGAGCATAATACCGTGAGCCACTGCGGCCCCCTGCCCCGTGGGGAAGCCGCTGCGGGCATCTGGCCGTTCGATTGCGACAACACCACCGTCCAGTACAACGAGGTCAGCGACCACAAGGCTTTCGCGGATGGCCAGGCCTACGATTCCGACTTCCGTTGCCGCAACACGGTGATCCAGTACAACTACAGCCACGATAACGTCGGTGGGATGGCCCTGGTCTGTAACGACGGGCGCAGCGGCGGCGACATTGGCAATACCGGCACCATCGTTCGCTTCAACGTGAGCATCAACGATGCCCTCCGCAAGACGGATAGCGCGAGCCTGCGTATCTCCGGCCCGGTCGACGGCAGCCAGATCTACAACAACATCATCATCATCCCGGAGAAACCGATCGCCGGCGCCGAGGTGACGGTCTTCAAGGCGACGAGCTGGAAGGGTGTGCCGAGCAGCACGAACATCCATGACAATATCGTCGTATCTCCGCAAGAACCCGGCATCGACATGCAGGTGGCCCAGGCCACCAAGCTCAACGAAAACCGCATGGTCGCGACGACCGCCAGCAATCAGAAAGGCCTGGCGGGCTCACAGGCGGCATCCACGGAGCACGCCATGCTCGAGCGCTTCCGCAGCCACCGGCCAACGCTCGCCCAGGTAAATACGCTGGTGAAAGCCTGCTTCGCCAACGGCAAGCCCGTGGCCAATGCCGTTGACCTTATCGGCCAGCTAACCGCTGGCTGATCTCAACCGGCCTCGTTCTCAAGCTGCTGGCGACCCGCCTCCCGGCGCGACGCCAGCGACTGGATCAGGCGCTTGCCCAATGCCTGTCCGGGCACTTCCACCAGCCTGTAGGTAAGTGTCGCCAGGATGACCGTTCCAGCCAGTGCCACCACTACGGTGGCTATGAAGTACGCATCGGGCCCGAGCCGCGAACCCGCATGCACCTTGTCCAGCACCTTGCGCGCGACCTGCAGCATGAAAAAGTGCACCAGATAGCCGCTGAAGCTGATCTTGCCCACGTGGCATACCAGCGGATTCACCAGCCAGCGGTACGGCTGGCGGTTCAGGCACAGCGCGATCAGGGCGAAGGCACCGCCGTAGAGGTACACGGCTCGGCTGTCTTGAATGACTTGCGGCACCGTGAGCAGGACCGCACACGCCGCAACAAAAAGCGCCGCATTCATCCGCCGGTCACCCGCGTGGAAGAAACGCGTAAGCACCCCTGATTCGCCAAACAGGACGAAGTACGCACAGATGCCGAACAGGAAGATCGGCAACTGGTTAGGCAGCCAGACGAAGACGAACCTCTCCCACAGATCAGCATCCGCGATCGGCGGGTTGGCGACCAGCACTGGCCCAAGGAAGACATCCAGCAGCAGGAACAACAACAGCGCAACCCACGCGCGCGGCAGATCCTTAACCAGCAGGAACACCAGCGGGAACACGATGTAGAAGGACATCTCCATGCCGATCGACCAGCCGCCAGGTACCACGTCATTGGCACCCAACAGCCACGCCGGGCTCCAACCATTGGTGAAGGTCAGCGTGCTCAGGATCGTGCCAGGTGTTGGCAGCTCGTGGCCCTTCAGGATGAACGGTGCCAGGCAATACACGCCGAAGGCAACGTAGAACATGGGCGCAATGCGAAAGAGGCGCCGGATGTAGAAGTTCAACCATTCGCCGGACTCGCCCAGGCGCTTGCCTGCCGAAAGAAACAGCGTGAGTGCGCTGACAACAAAGAACAGCTGCACGCCCCGCGCGCCCTGCTCCGCGTAGCGGCTTAGCCATGGTGACATCGTGGCCGGGTGGCCCATGGCCTGGTAGATCTCCACATTGCGCTGCGCGTGGCTCACCAGCACCGCGATGATGGCCAGGCCACGGAGCGCATCGATGAAGTCGAGCTGTAGGCGGGGCTTGGCCTGCATCAGAACCGGGGTTCCAGATGCCAGTTCCAGGCGCTGGCGAGGATATCTTCCATGCGGGCCATGGCGGGCCGCCAGCCAAGCTGCTCGCGCGCCTGCGCGCTCGATGCCACCAGCACGGCGGGATCACCCGGCCGACGCCCGGCGAATTCATGAGGCACGGGTCGGCCGGTGACCTTCTCCGCGGCGGCGATCACCTCGCGCACCGTGAACCCCTCGCCATTACCCAGGTTGAACGTGAATGCGCCCTCGTGCATCCCCATGTACTCGATCGCGAGGAGATGCGCGGATGCCAGGTCATTCACGTGCACGTAGTCACGAACGCAGGTGCCATCGCGGGTGTCGTAGTCGGTACCGAACACCTTCAGGCCACTGCCCTGCCCCAGGACCGCCTTCAGGACATTGGGAATGAGGTGCGTCTCGGGGTCATGCGCCTCGCCAATACTGCCGCAAGCGGAGGCACCCGCCGCATTGAAGTAGCGCAGCGCCACGGAACGCAGGCCATAGGCCTTCGCCGCATCGGCCAGCACCTGCTCGATCATGAGCTTGCTTTGGCCGTACGGATTGATGGGCGCCGTCGGATGGCTCTCATCAATGGTGTCGGATACCGGATGGCCAAAAACTGCCGCCGTGGAGGAGAAGACAAGCTTATCGACCCCCGCATGCCGCATGGCATCGAGCAAGGCGATAGTGTTGCCAACGTTGTTCTCGTAGTAGGCATAAGGGTCCACCACCGATTCGCCGACCAGCGAGCGTGCGCAGAAGTGCATGACCGCATCAAAGCGGTGGTCCGCGAACACACGGGCGAGCTTCCCCGCGTCACCGATATCACCGTGGATGAACGGATGGCCGGCGGGCACGGACTCCCGATGCCCCGTGGAGAGGTTGTCGTAGACCACCACCTCGTGCCCGCGCTCAAGCACGTACCGGACCATGTGCGAGCCCACGTACCCCGCACCACCGCAAATTAGAATCTTCAAGCAACAACCTTTCTTGTAGGAGCGCGCTCGCGCGCGATCGCGCCCAGCGGGCGCGGCCAGCGATGCCTGGTGGCTACCGGGCTTCCTCCGCGACCTGCGGATCCGCCGTCGTCGCCACCGATGCAACGGCGCCGGTACGCGATGACGTCTGCTTCTCGCTGTGCACGAAGCCCTTGAAGATCGTCAGGAAGATGATCCGCAGATCGAAGGCCAGCGACCAATGATTGATGTAGTAGAGATCGTGCTCGATGCGGCGGGTGAGATCGGTATCGCCACGCCAGCCGTTCACTTGCGCCCAACCCGTAATGCCAGCCTTCACCAGGTGCTTGTGCATGTAACCGTCGATCTCGCCCTTGAACTGTTCGACAAACATGGGGCGCTCAGGGCGGGGGCCCACGATCGACATGTCGCCACGGAGCACGTTCAGGAACTGCGGCAGTTCATCGAGGCTGGTCTGGCGAATGAATTTGCCGAATCGGGTGGTGGTCTTGTTCTGCGCACCGCCCCACGCCACCTTCCCGCTCTTCTCCATGTCCACCGGCATGGAGCGGAACTTCAACATTTCAAATTCCTTGCCGTCCAGGCCCACGCGCGGCTGTCGATAGAGCACGGGCCCCGGGCTGGACAGCTTCACGCCAATGGCAAGCAACACCATGATCGGTGAGATCATGAACAGGATGGCGGCAGCGAGCAGCCGGTCCTCCACGTTCTTCACCAGCCATGCGTGCCCTTCGAGCGGACTGGAACGCAGGGTCACGATGGGCACGCCACCACAGTCTTCCATCTGGTGATTGATCAGCTGGCGCCCAAGCAGGTCAGGGACAAACTTCACCGTCACCACGTGCTGCTCCATGCGGTCCATGGCGTACGTGATCGCGCGATTCGCGCTCACCGGCAGCGCTAGAAGGACCTCGTCCCATTCGCCACGCAACAGGATGTCTTCGAGTTCGAGCAAGGAACCAACCTTCGGCACGCCATCAGGCACGCCGTGGTCGTAGCTGGTCTTGACGTAGCCGGTGATATCCATGCCCAACGCGGGATTTGCGCGCGCCTGCTCAAGCATGTGTAAACCGGAATCGGTCGCACCCACGAGGAGGCAGCGCGCGATACCTTCACCGCGCTTGCGCAGGCGACGCAGCGCAACAAGCGCAATCAGTCTCACCAGCGCAAAGCCGACGAGACCGAGCGGGAGCGTCAGCAACACCCACCCACGCGAGTAAACGTCGCCGACTTTCAGCAAGTAGCCCATCACCATGAGCGCGATGAACGATCCGGCCCACGATGCTGCGATGCGCAAATATTGACTGACCGGACGTTCGCCAAGCGGCTGCTCGTAGACACGCAACCCCATGGAAAGCACGAGGGTGAGCATCACAAGCATGACCATGGCCGCAGCATAGGTTTTGTCCATGGCTTCGCCGTTAAAGCGAGCCAGGTAGGCCACATGGGCCGCGGTGACTGCACTCATCAAGTCACCGACGCGAAGCTCCAGATCAACTAACGCGTTGATTTTTTTCAGTTGCATGACAAGTACCTTCTGCCGAGAAGCACCGCCAGCCACGCCGTGGTGCCAAGGTACGTGCCCCCTGTAGGGCCGTCGTCGCTTCATCCCGAAGCCCGTATCAACCCAACACGCTATTGCCCGAATCCGCGGAGCACCGGATTCAGTTAGCTCACTACGCTTGTGGAGCGGAGACGATGTGATGATGCTGCATCGCCACGAAATCCGCAGCAATCGTGTGAGTGCTAAAACCTGACACGTTTCACAGAAACACTCGCTGAATTTTGTCGTTCAGCAGAATGACTTGCTTGTTGACACATCAATAGCGGTGAATGGTTCGCGCGTGTTTCGACACACGCAGGCGTTCATGAACGTGCATTACGTTGTTCATGTATGACGCACATCCTCTGAAATCGCGAAATTCATTCACCACAGGAGACCAGGCCATGAAGCGTCTGCTCATCGCATGCACCATCCTGGCTGTTGCCGCACCGTTGTGGGCACAGACCCAACGCGCTTCCAGCGAAGCCGCTCCACAGGCCGCAAATGGCGCTAATTCGCCATCGCAAGCGGCACGCGTTGCGACGCCGAACCAGGCGCGTTCAGCATCACAAGGTGCAGTTGCACCAACTCGGGTCGGTGCGGGCACCGCCGCAATGGCCGCCGCCACCGGCGCAACTGCGAATTCGGCAACGGGCACAGGCAATGATGGAACGGGTGGAACGGGTGGCACCGGCGGTACAGGTGGTACCGGCGGGACCGGTGGAACAGGCGGTACGCACTGATCGCGCCATACCCTAGCGAATGGACGTCCAGACGTCCGCGATGTTCCCGATCAGTTAATGCTGGGTCGGTTTTAGTAGTGGGCCGTCCGATTCCGGGCAGTCGTTTTATCCAAGGAATCCGCGCACGATGAAGTTCCTGCCGACCCTGGGTCTGGCCGGATGCTGCCTGCTCCTGCATGCCTGCGTCCTGGCACCCGGCCAGCATATGAATACCGGCGAGCTGAATAACAAGAAGAGCGCCGATGGTGCGCGTTATCAGCTCGTCCCCATCACGCCCAAGCTGATCGCGATGGATAAGGCATCAGCCTCGCCGGCCAGCCTGGATCCCGCACTTACCGCTTACAAGCCCGATGACTACCACATCGGGCCCGGTGATTCGCTCTACATCACTGTCTGGGAGCATCCGGAACTCACTTCCCCTGCGGGCTCCCAACAGCAGACAGCGGCC
The DNA here is from genome assembly GCF_023078495.1 of Luteibacter aegosomatissinici. Lineage (NCBI taxonomy): Bacteria > Pseudomonadati > Pseudomonadota > Gammaproteobacteria > Lysobacterales > Rhodanobacteraceae > Luteibacter > Luteibacter aegosomatissinici. Next base: position 2,668,822 of record NZ_CP095742.1, read on the forward strand.
AATGGCCGCCTTGTACGGCCCGATGGCACGCTGTTCTATCCCTACGTGGGCCAGATCAAGGCCGATGGCCTGACGATTGAACAGCTGCGTACGGAAATATCCAACCGCCTGACCAAGTACATCGCCAAGCCGCAGGTCGATATCAGCATCGTGGGCTTCGCCAGCCAGCGCGTGACCATGGGCGGCGCGTTCACCAACACCGCTCCGCAGAACATCACGGTGGCACCGCTCACCCTGTCGCAGGCGGTCGGTTCCGCCGGGGTGAACGCGCAATTGGCCGACCTTTCCAATGTGGTGCTACGTCGTGATAACCGCGAGTACCACCTGAACCTGGATGCCCTCTCGCATACGCTGCAGGGCGGCCAGGACATCTATCTCAAGGGCGGTGACAACGTGTACCTGCCCTACAACGATAACCACGAGGTGTACGTGCTGGGCGAGGTCCTGCGCCCGCAGGCCATCTCGTTCAAGACCACCGACCTCAGCCTCACCCAGGCACTGGGCCGCTCGGGCGGTCTCAACCAGACCAGCTCCAGCGGCAAATCCGTGTACGTGATTCGCGGCGTGGAGAACATGGAAAAAGCGCCGGCCACCATCTATCAGCTCGACAACACGTCGCCCTCCGCTTTCGCGGTCGCGGCCCAGTTCCCCGTCGAGCCCGGCGATGTGATCTACGTCGGCCCGGCCGGCATCACCCGCTGGAACCGCTTCATCAGCCAGCTGCTTCCGCTTTCCGGCCTGATCAACAACGCAGCCAACGCCCAGTACAGCCTTGATCGCGACCGCCAGCTGTAACGGAGGTAGCCAGGACACTTTCTTCCGCACTACAGGCGAAATAAATGAAGGTCACAATTTTTGGAACCGGTTATGTCGGTCTGGTTACCGGCGCCTGTCTCGCGGAAATGGGAAACCACGTGGTATGCGTGGATATTGACGAGGCCAAGGTGGAAGGCCTGAAGAACGGCATCATCCCCATCTACGAACCGGGCCTCGAGCCCATCGTGAAGAACAACTATGCCGCAGGCCTGCTCGATTTCACGACGGACCCGGCCACTGCCATCGCGCACGGTGAGATCATTTTCATCGCGGTCGGCACGCCGCCCGATGAGGATGGCAGCGCCGACCTGAAGTACGTGCTTGCCGTGGCGCGGACGATCGGCCAGCACCTGGACCGGTACGCCGTGGTTGTAAACAAGTCGACCGTGCCGGTAGGTACGGCCGATAAAGTGCGTGCCGCTATCAGTGATGTCCTGAATAACCGTGACGCGGGGCTTGAGTTCGATGTGGTATCCAACCCCGAGTTCCTGAAGGAAGGCGACGCGGTGGAGGATTGCCTGCGCCCCGATCGCATCGTGGTGGGTGCGTCCAGCCAGCGTGCCGTCGGCCGCCTGCGCAAGCTCTACGCACCGTTCAATCGCAACCACGATCGCATGGTGGTCATGGATGAGCGGTCGGCCGAACTCACGAAGTACGCAGCCAACGCCATGCTGGCGACCAAGATCAGCTTCATGAACGAAATTGCCAACATCGCCGAACGCGTCGGCGCGGATGTGGAGCTCGTTCGCCAGGGCATCGGCTCGGATCCGCGAATTGGCTACCACTTCATCTACCCCGGCGCGGGTTATGGCGGCTCGTGCTTCCCCAAAGACGTGCAGGCACTCGAACGCATTGCGCGTGCGCACGACTACGATGCCCGCCTGCTGGCCATGGTGGAAGCCGTAAACCACACGCAAAAGACCCGCCTGTTCGCGCAGATCCTGCGCCACTTCCATGGTGACGTGGCCGGCAAGACGGTCGCCTTGTGGGGCCTGGCCTTCAAACCGAACACCGACGACATGCGCGAGGCCCCGAGCCGCAAGCTGATCGAAGCGTTGTGGGGAGCCGGTGCAAAGGTCCGCGCGTACGACCCCGAAGCCCGCGAGGAGACCGCGCGTATCTACGGTGAGCGGGATGACCTGGTACTCTGCGCCAAGCCGTACGAGGCACTGGACGGCGCCGACGTACTCGCCCTCATCACCGAGTGGAAGGCCTTCCGCAGCCCTGACTTCGCCCGGATCAAAGCGGCACTGAAGGAACCTGCCCTCTTCGACGGTCGCAACCTGTACGACCCGCAGACGGTGGAGGATGCCGGCCTGGCCTACTACGGCATCGGCCGCGGCCGCTCACTGCTCCGTTGACTGATCGCCCACGGCGGGCTCCCGCAACGCCCAACGCGCTGTAGGAGCCCACCCTGTGGGCGACATCTTTCGCGACACGCCACACGCATTACGAGCGGTGACCCTGCCAAGAGCGTCGCCCACAGGGTGGGCTCCTACAGCCATCCGTGGGGCTACTGCGAGATCTTGCCCAGGTTCTCGTCGAACTGATCGGTGTCGAGATCGTTGGTCATCGTGTACAGCGTATAGCGCTTGTTGAGGCGGGCACCGCCATCGCGCACCAGCGGCTGCCACATCAGCGTGGCCCGATTCCGCGACGAATTCGGCAGCAAGGCATCGAAGGGGATGGATACATAGATGCCCTTGTCGAAGCTGCCTTCGCCATAACCCGAACTACCCGACTTATCGGTCACGGTGAAGTACGCGCCCATGCGCGTGCCATTGGCAAATTGCCGCGACACATCCACGGTCGTACCCCAATCGCCGGCCAGGTAACGGCCTACGCTCACCGCGAGCGTGACATTGTGGAACCCTGTATCAAGGTATCCGGTCGCCTGCCCCGTGATCACGTGGTACTTGCGCAGGGAGAAGTCCTGGTCGAACCCACGGGCCTTTACCCAGTTGATATCGCCACCGACCGCCCAGTGCTCACCGAAGGGGCGGTACAGCACCTCCCCGCCCGCACCGGCGTACATGCTCTCCAGCATGCCGGCGTACGCCATGCCATACAGGTCCTGCCCGAGCTTCCGGGTACCGGTCAGCTGCAGGTTCGGCATGGTGATATCCGAACTGGTCAGGTACTGGCGCACGTTGGTACGTACGCGTGGCAGGTTGCTTGGCGCGTCGTACTTGAACTTGTCGTAGTTGTTGGCGATGTTGACCGAGATCACGCCATCCAGCCATACGTGGCGGCTGAAGTTGAACGTGCCATAGCCTGCGCCATAAACCTGGTACAGCACAAAGGCATCGGGGCCACCGAGGTTTTGTTGGTAACCCAGCGCCGTGCCACCGGTGAAGCGCTTCAGCGGCGCGTTGTACAGCACCTCTTCGTCGCGGGACGTCACCGGATCCTGCTCCACGCTGCGGCGGAAGGTCGGCAGGTCGATCTGATGGTTCAGCAGCTCGATGAAGCGCGGCCGGTGCACACTCGTATCCACCGTGCTCAGGCCGTTGCGTTCACTGGTCACCGTGACCCAATCGATGCTGCTGTCCACGCGATTATCGACAATGCGGGTCGCGCGGCCAGCGGCCTCGGCCGTGTAGAAGAAGCGCTCCTGCTCACCCTGGATCACGAGCTCGGAGCCCCGGCGGCGGATGTTGGTGACGTTGATGCCTGCATTGGCTTGCAGGGTCTTCGCCACCTGCGCCCAATCGACCTGCTCCGGGGCCTTACGTTGCGGTACCGAGGCTGCCTCGGGCATCGCTCCAGGTGGCATCGACGCCACGTCGGCTGCCTGCTTTCCCGTGCCCTGGCTCGGGCCCGTAGGCAAGGTCGTTACGGGCGTACTGGTGAAGGACACGGGCTCCGGCGGTGGATCAAAGGACTTCTCCGGTCCCACATGCGTCGCCAGGTTCGCGTGCAGGTTCAATGCCGCGGTGGCGACATTGCCACGCTCGTAACCCAGCGTCAGGTCGGCGTTGCCATTCAGGCGGAACACCGCGCCCAGGTTGATCGGGGACCGTTGCGGCTGGTTATTGCTCTGTGGCTGGTGCTTGTAGTCGTTGCCGTCCAGCTCCGCCTTGAGTACCAGCCAATCCCACGGGGAGTGATATTCCACACCACCGAAGAAGCCAGGTCGACCACGAAGGAACTTGTTGATACTGAGGGCGCCGGTAGCCCCCGTGCCGCTGGCCGGTCGCGTATTGAAGCGATCGCTGATGATGCTCAGCGGGTTGCTGATATCGCCGCGGTTGCCTATATAGCCCCAGCCCAGGCCAAGACTGAAATCGAATCGCCCTGCGCGCTTGCTCGCGACCAGGAATTCGCTGGAGAACAACCCCGTGCCGCCGACGTCGCGCACACCGAACGCCACGGCCGGTGTCCATCGCGTTTCCTGGAACAGGCGAGCCTTTACGTCGATCGACTTGTCCTTGTAGGTCTGGCTGCCACTGAGCGAGCGGGCGCCATACAGCCGGTTACTGACGTTGGTGTAACGGAAACTGCCTTCCAGCCAGGGGATGGGCTGCATGGAGACGTTGTAGTTGGTGTACGGCGTGGTGCGGCTGAGTACGAAGCTGAACTCGCCCTCCTGGGCCATGCGCGCCGTGGGTGTCTGCAACAGGCCTACGCCGCCGAAGTCACTCTGCGTGTAGTACTCCTGCGCATGCACGGAGGCGACCCCACCCGCCCACAGCACCAAGCCTGCGCAGCAGCCATGCCAAACCGTACGGCGGACGTTCGGGCGGCGCGCCCTGAACCGCATCCTGCGCCGCGTCAAGGCGAGCCCTCCGCGCCCACTAACTGGGTCGAAATGAACGCGGCGGCATCCTCGTTGAACTGGCCATCCGTCACACCGGCGATCGCCTTGCGGTTGAAGGGGACGTATATCCACGCCCCGGGTGCCAGCACGCGCGGCGGATCGCGATTCCACGCGGCGATGTTCTGTGGGAATACGCTGCCATCGGGTTGGATGACGAAGATCATGTCTGGATCCGCGGCAACGGACGCCGGGCACTGCACCAGGTAGCGCCGGGCATCCTGCAGGGCCACGTGCGGGACACTGCAAGGCTTGCCAACGGCACCCACGATCCTGATCGTGGACGGGCGGCGCGGGTAGAACAGCGCATCGCCCTCCTCGATCGGCCAGTTATCCGCCGCGGATACTTCGAGGCGATCCGGATCTAGCACCACGCTGGTGCGACGCCCCGTGACCGGCAACGTCGTGATCCACGCGTGGAACGCCGCTGCCGCAACGCCCAGGTCTTCTTTACCGTGCGTCAGTGCGTCCATGCGGATCACACCGAGCTCGAACACCACGCCAGCCTTAAGTCGCACCTGCGCCTCGTGCAGCGAAGGCCGGAGCCATGCCGCACCAGCCATGTAGGCATCGGGATTCACGCGGGCGGCGAGCGCGAGGTCCGCAAGCCGGGCACCTGGCGAATAGACGGCCGAACCGGCCTGGCGAACCTCGCCGGAGGCGCTCGCCCTCAGGGCGTCTTCGGCACTGGCACTGGCGGCGAGCAAGGCCGCTACCGCGCACGCCACCATCACCCACGCTGGCCGCCTCATGGCGCTGCCCCCGTGTATGGCCGCAACGCAATCAGCTCGAGCGGGAAGCCCGGGGCCACGTACTGGCGACTCTTCCAGATGAAACCATTCGCGGGATCTACCCAATAACGATTGGTAAAGCTGCCCGCCGGGCCACTGAGGTGCTCGTCGTAGCGGCGCACCTCATGCCGCGTGCCGAGAATCTCTATCGTCTCGGCACCCCCTGGCGTCAGCGTCGCCTGCATGACGACGCCATAGCGCTCGCCAGGAGACCAATCCATCGTGCGTGCATACGAGATGGGCGACGTTACGCGCTGCAGACCGCTTGCAAAGGGGTTTTCGACGCCTGTGATCGACGAACCGTCAAGATTTTGCGGCAGGCCAACCGTCTTGATCAGCAAGCCATCGCGCGTGAAGACGATGTCATCGCCCTGCCCGTACCAGCCGAGCCGCCCGTCTTCGACTTTGCCGAGAACGAGGATCGCTTCGCCCTCGGGGCCATTCGCCTGGAGTTGGAAATAGGGGGATGCTGCGACGGATTCTGCCGTGGGATGCACCGTTTCTCCGTGCACGGCGAGACGCACGGCTTCGATGCTGCCACTGGACACGGGCGAGCATGCGGCCAGCGCAAAAAGCGCCAGGGCGAGGCCACCGTAGGCAACAAGGCGTAGCGCGCACAGCGCGCGTTGTCGGGCGTCAGGCCAAGACAAGATCAGCGATGGTCCGGCAAGTGGAAATGGGAGGCCTGTCAACGTAATGAAACGGAAGGCCCGCATTGGACTGCACTGACTGAAGGAGACAAGGGCCTCCTTCGCACTCGGCACGTCCTAGGGACAGTACACGAGCTAACCGGACTGAAAACTGACTGGCGTCTCGTCTTGCGACTAGAGATATTTAAGCCAGCTGTTTACGCTGTTATCGATAAGCGTGTAGACATGTTCAAAGGCGGCCCGGCTTTGCCGGAAAGGATCCGGGATATCCTGGGCCGCCAGCCAGCGATCCAGCAGGAATACCTTTCCGCTGGCCTCGGGCGCCATCCTGTTGATGGAAACGACATGCTCCCGCTCCATCGCCAGCACCAGGTCGGCGCTGCGCAGGAGGGAGCGGTCCAACTGGCGTGCGCGGTGTGCACTACCATCGATACCGTGTTCGCGCAGGAGCTCCAGCGCGGTGGTATCGATACCGTGCCCCACGAGCGCGCCAAGCCCCGCACTGGATACCTGTACCTTGCTACCCGCGCCTAGCCGTTCGCGGAATACGTATTCGGCCGTCGGGCTGCGGCAGATATTGCCGATACAGGTGACAAGGATCTGCTGGAACATGTAAAGCGTTACTCCCGAACCAAACGATAAAGGCGCCATGCGAACCCGTCCCATCATAACCACTGTGACAGACACCTTGTGATGTGGCACGCCATCACCAGTTACGGCGACAGCGCGCTGTTGCTTCCTTTGATCGCGTGGGTGGCCATCGTACTTAGCCTACCGCCACAGCGGCGCGATGCCCTGCGCTGGATCATCGCCGCGATAACCACCGGCGGCACGGTGGCACTTTCGAAACTGGTATTCATGGCGTGGGGGATCGGTCCGCCCGGCCTCGACTACACCGGCATCAGCGGGCACACAGCACTGTCGGTACTCACATGGCCATGCCTTGCCGCGATCCTCATGCGTAGTGCGCGCAGGCCGTTCGCCGTGCTGGCCATCGCCGCAGCGTTTGTCCTCGGCCTCGCCGTGGGCGTGTCGCGCCTTGCGCTGGAAGTCCACAGCGTGTCCGAAGTCATCATGGGTGCGGCGCTTGGCGCGGTCATCGCCGCATGGTTCATTCACGGACTGCTGCCCGCGCCCGATCTTCCGACATGGCATGCGCTTGTGCTTATCGCAGGCACGATCATTATCTGGCTCGTGTTCTACGGGCGTGTGTTCCCGTCACAGCACCTGCTCAAGGACATCGCGCTATGGGTAAGCGGGCACTCGAATGTGTTCACGCGGCGATTGCGACTGCGATAGATACAAAGCCCGTGGACGCCGCGCCGCGCCTGTAACACACCCGTCATACGTCACACCTAGCCTCCCTTCCTTTCGGCGTGGCCGCCGCGGCCGCATCGCCCCAAGGGACCCCGATGTCCGATCCCTCACCCAGCCTGGCCCATGTCCTGCTTGAGCAGGATGGGCCACTGCAGCGCTACATCCACCGCCGGGCCGGGCACGCCTGGGATGCGCAGGACCTGGTCCAGGAAACGTACCTACGCCTGCTCTCCGCGGATCCGGAATCCATCCGCAACCCGGAGGCGTACCTCTTCACCGTGGCCACCAACCTGCTCCGCCAGCGCGCCGGTGGTCGGCAGACAGGTGGACGCGAGGATGGCGGCCTGGACGAGGTGCTCGACCGGCTGGCAACGCCTTGCGAAGCCGCCGCCGGGGTTGATCACGAGGTGCGCAGCAAGCGCCTGCATGAATTGATGGCCCGGCTATCGCCGAAGTGCCGTGCGGTGCTGGTGCTGCATTACCGCGATGAGCTGAGTTACCGCGATATCGCGGATCAGCTGGATATCTCGGTACACATGGTGAAAAAATACATCGTCAAGGGACTGGCCGCATGTCGGCAAGGGATGGGGCGTTATGCATGACGAGATCCGCCAGGCGGCGGCACGACGTATCAGCGAAGAAGCGGGCCAGTGGTTGCTGGCAAGCCGTGCGGGGCTGGATGAGCCTTCGCGCATTGCCTTCGTGAACTGGCTGCGCCATTCGCCGGCGCACGTGGCCGAGTACATGGCCATGGTGCAGCTGGATCAGGAAATGAAGGACGCCGCGGGCCACGAACCGCTGGCCGCGCCCGCGCTCGTGAAAGACGCGGCCAACGAACCCGCGGTAGTCCCGCTACGTCCACGCGCCGCGCACGCTGCCCACCCCGAGGCGACGCGCCATGCCAGGACACCACGCCGTCGACGCTGGCCATGGATGGCCACGGCGACAGCCACGGCTGCCGCGATCGCAGTGGCCACCGTCATCGCGTGGCCCGCCGAGCCATCCGTGACAGGGATCATCTATAGCGCTGGCGCCAACGCCACCCGCAGCCTCGACCTGGCCGACGGCAGCCGCATCCAACTCGACCGCGGCAGTGCCATCCGCGTGCAGTTCGACAACCAACGGCGCGATATCACCGTGCTCGCGGGAACCATGCTCATCGACGTGGGGCATGACGCGTCCACGCCACTCAGCGTGACCCTGGGCCGCACCGTCCTGCGCGACATCGGCACCGTATTCCAGGTAAGTACGAAGAGCGATGGCGGCGACGTCACCGTCCTGAGTGGCCGTGTGGACGTACTCGCACCACGTGATTCATGGCCATGGCCGGCGGGCAGCGTCGAGCCACAGACTGTGATCGCCCATCTGCAAGGGGGTGAGCGCGCCACGCTTTCGGGCGACGGACACGTGACCCACGTCGGACCCCGGGCGGACCTGTCGGAGGATCTCGCGTGGCTCCCTGGCGAGATCGATTTCCACGACACACCCGTGGCCGAGGTGGCCCGCCGGTTCAACGCTTACGGGCACGCCCCGCTCCTTATCGAGGACGATTCGGTCGCCAGTACGCGCATCAGCGGCCGCTTCCACGCTCGCGATTCCGCTGGTTTCGTGGCCTACCTGCAAACGCTGCCGGGCGTGCAGGTGCGCCGGGATGAGGAAGGCGTGCACGTGGTTCGCCACCTCCGCGGCGCCAACACGGCGCGGCTGTAAGAAAAAATTCACAGAAAAGGCGGTACCCGACAGGGGTGCCACCGACTCGTAGATGACATGCGCAACCGCTGCGCGCCATCTCCCTTGACGAGTCCCATCGCATGCGTAACAAGCTCGCCTTCCATCTTGCCCTGCTGCTGGGCACCCTACCCTTGTCCGCGATCGCGGCGCAGGCCACCCACGAAACCGCCATCGCCGCCATGCCGTTGGACCAGGCGCTCGATACGTTCGCCCGCCAGACGGGCTTGCAGGTGGTCTACACGCCTGATGCTGTCCACGCCCTGCGCAGCAAGGCGGTTCCCGCCGGGCTCGATGCCAAAGGCCAGCTGCACGCGCTACTGCAAGGCACCGGTCTCGACTACAGGTTCGTCACCGCGAGCACCGTCACCCTGGTGCCTGCGCCGAAAGACGACAAAAGCGCCGCGGCATCCAGCCGCGCGGGCTCCCTCCCGCCCATCGATGAAGCCGACGGCAGCCCGCGCGACCTTGCCCCGGTAAGCGTCCAGGCGAATACGGTCGATACGCTCGCACCCAGCGCACCGCCGCTGGAAGCCACGCAGCCCACCTCGGTGATCGACGAGCGTTTCATCCGTGACGGCCTGCGCTTCAACGCCAACTTCGACGACATCATCAAGTACGCGCCGAGCGTGACGGTCACTTCGCCCGAAGGCCCGGGCATGGGCAAGAACGAAGGCATCAGCATCCGCGGCTTCCAGGATGGCCAGTTCAACATCACATTCGATGGCATTCCGTTCGGCGATGCCAGTGATCTGCACCACACCACGTCGGCTTACTTCAACAACCATGTGCTCGGGCAGGCGGAGATTGATCGTGGCCCGGGCGGCGGTTCGACCATCGGTAACGCCACGTTTGGTGGCACCGTGGGTTTGCGCTCGCGTGACCCCAGCGCCGTGGATGGCGTGACGTTGTACACCACGGTTGGCAGCTGGAACACCGTAGCCGGTGGCGTCAGCGCCGACGAGACGCTGGGTAATACCCGTATCTTCGCGGACCTTTCCAAGGAAAAAAGCGACACCTACCTGAAGGGTACCGACGACAAGCGAGAACATGCCTTTATCAAGACGATAACGGCGCTTTCGTCAAACACCACGCTCACATTCGTGAGCAGCTACAACCGCGAACACCAGAATACCGTGCAGGGTGCCACGAAGCAGGAAATGGACGAGTTCGGCTGGCGCTATGGCCTGGGCAATGATCCGACGCTGCAGAGCTACAAGGGCTACAACAACGCGGCCTACTACTCGAGCTTTACATACGTGGGCCTCGCCACCCAGCTCGGCGAGTGGAGCATCGACAACAAGGCCTACTACAACAGCTTCGACCATTGGGCACGCAAGACCACCGATGCATCGGACAACAACCCGGCGGACAACGGCGTGACCCTCTACAATGCCGCCGGCAAGAAGGTCTCGACGCTGAAGAACGATGTGCCCGGCAAACTGGCGGATTCCGGCTTCCACTCGTTTGGCGACGTCCTCCGCTTCGAACGTGAGCTCGGCCCCGGCCAGCTGCAGACCGGTGCATGGCTGGAGCGCAGCCAGGATGCGCGCTATCAGTACCCGCTGGACCTGACCACGGGCGCCGAGACCGGCACCAAGTACGGCTCGAAGTACAACTACATCCTGCGCGACCGCACCGATACGTTCCAGCCCTACGTGCAGTACGACTGGTCGCTGACCGATGCCCTGACCCTGAGCCCCGGCGTGCGCTACAGCACCGTCACCCGCCAGATGAACGCACCGATCAGCAAGAGCAACGCGCAGGTGTCGCAGTACAACTCCGCCAACTACAACGCGATGCTTCCGTCGCTGAGCCTGCACGACAGCTTCAGTGACCAGTGGACGGGCTACGCGCAGGTAGCGAAGGGCTTCCTTGCGCCGCCCATCGATGTGGTCGAACTGGTCGGCTCAAAGAAACTCGACCCGGAAACCACGACCAACTACCAGTTGGGCACGGCGTTTGCCAATCGTGGCCTGACCTTCGGCGCCGACGTTTACTACATCGATTTCAAGAACTACCTCGCCACCACGCTCGTCAATACGGACGAAGGCCAGGAATCCACCTACCTCAATGCCGGCGGCGCGATCTACAAGGGCGCTGAAGTGGAAGGCACGTGGGCCATGACCCGGACGCTTAGCCTGTATGGCAATGCCACGTACAACAAGGCCACCTACAAGAACACCAGCACGCAGATCGCAGGCACACCCAAGGTCACCGCGGCGCTTGGCCTGCTCTACAGCAGCCCGCTGGGTTACTACGGTTCGCTGATGACCAAGTTCATCGGCAAGCAGTACGGCAGTGACAACGCCACCAATGACGCCGGCAACACCGTGTTCGTCAACGACAACCGCCTGGCGGCCTACGTTTCGACTGACGCCGCGTTTGGCTACCGCAGCGCGGACGGCGGCCCCACGGGCAAGGGTTGGTCGGTGAGCATGGATGTCAATAACCTCTTCAACGTCCACAAGCTCATCGGCTATGCCGGCACGCAGAGCGTGAGCGGTGACGCCCTGTACTGGGGCCTGCCGGGCCGTGGCGTGTTCCTTGACCTGTCGTTGAAGCTGTAAGGGGCTGGCTATGTCGATGCGTGTGGGTTATCTGCTTTGCGCGCTGCTGCTGGCGTCTCCTGTGACGTTTGCCACCGGCGCCGATGCACAGGAGCACGTGCTACAGCGAATCATCCTGATCCGCCACGGTATCCGGTCGCCCACCAAGGCGCCGGCGGAGCTCGCCAAATATGCCGCGGAGCCTTGGCCCGCCTGGCCAGTGGCGCCGGGGCAGCTCACGCCACACGGCATCGATACGCTGCACTCGCTCGGTAAGCGCATGGGTCAGGACCTGGCGCTGGCGGGCCTTTCGCAGGATGCTTGCCACGGCGAAGTCCGCGTGATCGCCGATAGCACGCCACGCAACCGTGCCAGTGCCGTCGCTCTGTTAGAAGGGCTCTCTCCTGCCTGTGCTCCAACGTATCAGGCGTTCCCCGCCGGGCAAGATGACCCCTTGTTCCGCGGGACCGGCGGCGGCGATGATGATGATAAAGGTGGTATTGACGCGGCCGCTATCGATGAAGGCACGCGCGCAACATTGGCCGAACTGCAGCAAGTGCTGCTTGGCTGTCACGACGACGCCTGCGTCGCGAAAGCCCGGGAGAGCGGCAAGCAAGTGCTGCTTGGCGGCGACCTGGCGAAGGCATTGAAGACGGCTGGCTCCCTTGCCGAGAACATCATGCTGGCCTATGCGCAGGGCATGCCCGCGGCGCAATACGGCTGGGACCGGCTCGATGCCGCAGGCGTCGCACGCATCATCCAGCTACACAACGCCTCGTTCCAGCTGGCGCACGCCACGCCCGAGGCGTCGCGCGGGCGTGGTGGCAACATGCTCGCCCATATCACGGCCACCTTGTTGGTGGCGGCCGGCAAGCCCGGACCCGTCAGTGCCCTGGCCCCGGCCAGCACACGCGTCCTGGTCCTCGTCGGCCACGACACAGACCTGGCAGCGCAAGCCGGCCTTTTAGGGCTCCACTGGCACGACGTGACGAACGGCGACGATTTCCCGCCGGGCGGCGCGCTGATCTATGACCTGGTACGAACGCCGCGCGGTGACGTCGTACGCCTCTCCGTGGCGATGCCGACGCTCACTGCACTGCGCACCGGGGACATGACTCCGAGCGGAGCGATCGCAAGGAAGACATTGGTGCAGCCTGCCTGCGGAGCGTGGCAGACATGCCCTTTGGAACACTTCGCCATGGTATCCGCACACGCTTCAGGTGACGCGCTCGCCCCCCAATTGAAGAGCGAGCCCGTCACCCACTGAGTCGCCCCAACTTATCACCAGGGCGCCAGGAAGTAGCCTACCTCTTAGGAACTCTTGAGCCGCTTCTTCTGGAACGGATAGAAGCGGTGCTCGCGCAGCTCGTGCTCGATTTCTTCCAGGCTCTTGCCCGCGGTTTCGGGAACCAGGTAATAAACGAAGGCCAGGGCGAACACGGAGATCACCGCGTACAGCCAGAAGGTGTGCGTGGCGCCTAGCCAGGTGACCAGCGACAGCGTCGTCAGCGTCACGATCAGGTCGAAGGTCCAGTGGCTGAAGGCGCCGATGCTCGCGCCCTTGCCACGCACGAACAACGGGTACACCTCGGAGTTGATCAGCCAGATGCAGATGCCGAAGCTGCCGCAGTTCAGCATCATGTAGGCGCCCAGGCAGGCTACGGCCAGCCAGCGGCTGAAATCATTCTGCGGGCCGGCGCCCTGGAACATGAAGCCCATGACGATCAGCGCGACGATCGAACCCGGGATCATCCACAACAGGTACGTACGGCGACCGATCTTGTCGACGAGGAAGCTGCCGATCACCGTCATGATGACGACCAGTACCGTACTCGCCCCGGTGCCGAGCACAGCGGCTTCATCAGAGAAGCCCGCCTTGGTAAGGATGGTGGGCGCGTAATAGATCAGCGCATTGTTACCGGTAATCTGCGAGAACATGGAAATGCCCGCACCCACGATCACGGCGGGGCGGATCCACGGCTTGGCGATGTCCTTCCAGCTGCTCGACGGCTCCTGCTCGGCGACCGTCTGGATCTCTTCGATCTCGGCCCGCGCCGCGGCCGTGTTGCCACGAACGCGTTCCAGCACCTTCATGGCCTCGTCGATGCGCTTCTCAGCCACCAGCCAGCGCGGGCTTTCGGGCAGGTACACCATGCCAGCCAGTAGGATGATGGCCGGCACCACGCCCAGGCCGAACATATAGCGCCAGTGTTCACCCAGTACGAAGCCGGTGAAATACGCCACGGTGATACCGAACACCACCATGAACTGGAACAGCGTCACCATCTTGCCGCGATGCTTTGAAGGCGACACTTCGGCGATATACACGGGAATAATTTGCGTCGAGCTACCGGCGGACAACCCGAGCACGAAGCGCGCTGCAATCAGCCAACCTACGGACGGCGCGAATGCAGACGCAATGGAGCCAATCGCGAACAGCACGCCGACGAAGATCACCATGCGGCGGCGGCCCAGGCGGTCCGAGAACGGCCCAGTCGCCAGGCAACCGAACAACGCGCCGAAGATAATGGCGCCGGTCACCAGCTGTTTGGTGGTGTCATCCAGTGCGAACTGGCGCCCGAGGCCGAGAAGCGCCACACCGATTACGCCGGTGTCGTAACCAAACAGAAGACCGCCAAGTGCCGCGATAACCGCGATGCCAACCACGATACCCGTACGAGGCGTGGCCTCCACGGTGACTGAAGAACCAGGGGACGTGACTGCGCTCATGCGGGCTCCATCGGAAGGGTTCGTGCGCGGAAATCCGCGCGGTACGCCGTGGCAGCGATGCGCCGGGCGTTCGGTTCGTCGGTCGTTTCGATCCAGTGCTGGGCTGCCTCGCGGGTGCGCCCGAACTGCATGTGGCGTTCCAGCAGGCGTTCAAGGCGCAGCTCGTCGTCGACATCCACGAACCAGACCTCATCCAGAAGCGGGCGCACATCGGCCCACCCGCCCTCGTCCATTAACAGGTAATTGCCTTCGGTGATGATCAGGCGCGCTTCGGCGGGCACGACCACTTCGCCAGCGATTGATTCTTCAATCTCGCGATGAAATGCGGGGCCATAGATAATTTCCCCCTCGACGGGAGTGCGTAGTCGCTTAAGCAGCGCCACGTAGCCATTCGTATCGAAGGTATCGGGTGCGCCTTTCCGCTCCGCCCGGCCGAGCCGCCTTAGCTCAGCGTTCGCCAGGTGGAAGCCATCCATCGGCACGTTGACCGCCAGTTCGCCGACGGTCGCGAGGATTTGCGCGGCCAACGTCGATTTGCCCGAACCGGGCAACCCCGCAATCCCCAGCATGCGCCGGCCACCGCCTGCCATCAGAGCATCGAGCCGTGCGCGGGTCGTGGTATCGATCATGGGTCCGGAGGGTAGTGGTGCGGCTGTAAGGAATTGATGAACGTGACAGTTTGTAAATGTCGTACAATTCCAACCCAAAAGTAAACCGGGTTAAGCACCACCGATGGACACTGCACGACGCCGCCCCATTGAGCTCATCGCCATTGATATGGACGGCACGCTCCTCGATCCAGGCCACAAAATCTCCCCCCGCGTAAAGCAGGCCATCCACACCGCGATTGCCCGTGGCGTCCGCGTGGTGCTGGCCAGCGGTCGCCCCGTGGCCGGCTTGCTGCCCTACCTGGCCGAGCTGGGCATCGCCGGGAACGATGAGTACTGCATCGCTTTCAACGGCGCCATCGTGCAAAACCTCGGCACCGGCGAGCGCGTGGTGGAATTCACCCTGGGTATCGAGGAATACCGCTATTGCGCGGCCATCGCCCGCGAGGTCGGCGTGCATTTCCAGGGCCTGGATGGCGAGCGTATGTACACGCCGGACCTCGATATCAGCCCCTACACGGTGGCCGATTCCTTCCTTACCCACACGCCGTTGTCGTACCGCGCGGTGGCCGACATGCCTGAAGGCATGCGCTTCCCCAAAATGATGATGATCGATCAGCCCGAGATCCTGGACGCAGCGATCGCCCGGCTTCCGGCGGGCTTTGCGGAGCGCTTCACCTCACTGAAGAGCTCCGCCAGCTTCCTCGATATCTTCGATGGCCGTGCGGGCAAGGGGCCCAGCCTGAAACGGCTGGCTGATCGGCTGGGCATTCACCGCGACAGCATCATGGCGCTGGGCGATCACGAGAACGATATCGCGATGCTGGAGTTCGCCGGGACCAGCGTGGCCATGGGCAACGCCATTCCCGCAGTAAAACAGGCCGCCCGCTACGAAACCGCGACCAATGCGGAAGATGGCGTCGCCCGCGCCATCGAGATGTTCGTACTTCAGTCGTAAGGGTTGACGGCGCTAGCCACGGGCGGCGCCTTCCTGAAGGTAAGACGCAACGCGGACAGCAGGAAGTACAGGCCACCGAACGCGGCGTACGGCGCCAGTTCGGCGATGCTGCGCGGCTCGCCAAAGGCGCGGATACCCATCACCACCCCGGCTAGCGCCGATTGCGCGCCGCTGATCATCATGAAGACCTGGCCACCCAGCTTGCGCCGCTGGATACCCACGGCGAGCTGCAGCACGCCTGATAGCAGGGCCCAAACCCCAAAGACGAATAACGCCCCTTTATTCCCCGCCACGATCAGGGCGATCACCAGCGCAATAGCCGTGACGATGCTGACCGCGGCATTGAACTGCTGGCCAGGATTCGCACGCAGGCCGCCGCTGTGGCGGACATCGATGATGTTGGCGAGGGCATCCCAGAGCGGGTAAAGGACGAGCAAGACGTTGGCGACGATGGCGGGAAGGCCCAGGCGCGAGAGCAGGATGACAAGGGCGACCCAGGCGAAAGCGACGCCGGCACGGAGGTAGTAGAACTGGCGGAGGGAGGTCATGGGTTTTGGGCTGGGTTTGTGGGGAAGGATTACCAGCCTACTAGTTGGTAGATTACCCAGTCAACCCTGCTGTACGGTGTCACCGATCGCGCGCAGGCGCGCTCCTACAGGGGTGCTTTGCTTCCTCAGCCTACCTAGTGGTAGGCTAAGTGGATGAGCACACAGCAGAAATTGATCGACTCGGCGCGGTACCTTATCCAGACCCGCGGCTATAACGGCTTTAGCTATGCCGATGTGGCTGAGGAGGTAAAGGTGCGCAAGGCGAGCATCCACCACCATTTCCCGACCAAGGCCGACCTGGCGCTGGCGGTGGTGGAGGAATCGCGCGCCGGCATCGTCGAGCAGACCCGTTTGCTTGCCGACGGCACCTTCGATCCGGCGCAAAAGCTGATGTTCTATACCGGCTATTGGGAAAAGTGCATCGCAGACGCGACAGCACCCTTCTGCGTGGCCGGCATGCTCGCCGCCGAGTTGCCGTCGCTGCCAGAAAACCTGGCCGAGGCCGTGCGTGCGCATTTCCGCGACCTGTCGCGCTGGCTCGAAACCATCCTCACCAAGGGCGCGCAAGTCGGCGTCTTTAAACTGCGGGGCGCGGCCAGCACCGAGGCCGAAGCGTTCATGTCGATCGTCTACGGCGCGATGCTCACGGCCCGGGCTTATGGCCAGCCGGCTAAGTTCGCCGAGGTGGTCCGAAGCGGACTGGAACGGCTGATCATCCCGCCCAAACAGTGAATTAGCTGCCGTAGCCAGGCCGCAAGCAACCGATTCACACCCGCTATCGTTCCCATCGGAAGGAACGATTGGATCGCCAGGCTGCTGCAACGCATCATTCATGGGACGCCGAAACGGCGTAATCCCTGCGAGCCCTGCCCCATGAATGCTTCGATTTCCTCGCCAGCCCGCTGGCTGCCGCTAGCGCTGGTGCTGGTGGCGACGGCCTCCTGGGCCATGTCCACCGACCTGCACTCCGCAGCCCCGACCTCTGCGAACGACAGTGGCGCGATCCTTCCGTACGGCGCGGCGAGCCACGCTGCAAAGGTGGCTGGCACTTCAGTGCTGCCCTACGGGGCCATGAGCGCGAATCGGGCGAATGCCCGGGAAGCCATTCTCCCTTACGGCGCGATGAGCCACGCGAAGATCGTACCTGCGGCGACGATCCTTCCGTATGGTGCGATGGGGCCGCGCGTCGCGCCCTAAGGCACCTTGTGCCTAGTGCAGCCTGAAGTAGGCAAGGATAGCCTTGGGATCCAGCACGGCAATCTGGACGTGCTGCTTCGCCGAGAAACCCGCGCCGGGGTAGAGTTCGCCACCTTCCCAAAATGCACCCCGCACCGCGTCGTAGGGCGGCAAGCCAGCGTCTGCGCGCAGCTTGTGCATCGTGCGCACTACCGCACAATCGAGGCGCCTAGCGCGCCTATCGGCACCTGATACGTTCACAGGTAAGGCAACGCCTCCATCGGATGCGGCCGCCGCCGCGGAGTCGAATGCGCGCGAAAGCTCCTCAAGGGCCGCCTGATTGTGCAGATCCAGGCAGCGACTGGCGCAAATCAGAGCACCGACAACAAACGGCTTGTGAATTGAGCCGGCCGTCGTAATCCGATCGCCAGTCGATGCACACGATGCAAACTCGAGTGCGCGCCAAGGATCGCCCTCCCAGAAGTAAATGCCGGGCCCCAGCCAGTCATGATCGTTGTCGCTGCTGGCCAAGGTAAGCTCACCGGCGAGCACAGCCTCCCCTGTAGCTGCGTCACAACCGTGAAAGCCTAGCGAGATACCAGGAAGGCGCTTATGGGCGTCCCACATGTGCGCACCGCAGGATCAACGTGAGCGCATCGGTTTTTCTAACGGCCCGATCGGAGGAAGGATTCCGACGGACCGCAAGAACTGTTCAGCAGCGACTTTGTCCGTACGAAGCTTGTGATCAATCCGGTCCATCGTCTCCTTCATTTCTGGATCGCACAGGCGCACGTGCGAATCGAACAAGCGGTTCCAGTTTGCGAACATGGGCGGCTCCTTGAGGGATCTCAGGCGATTGTCACCCGCACACAAGGACAAGGGAATGCGTCAACGCCCATCGACGTCCGTAGGCCAAGGACGATGCGACGTGCTCATGGTCAAAGTAGCGACAGGCAGCCTCAGGTTCGACCCACGAAACACCATCAGGGATGCAGTAGCAGCCCCTTGACCACCTTATCCACCGCATTGCGCGGCCCGCGAATTGCGAGACCCACAAGGTTCATGGACTCGACACGCTCTTCGCGGAAGACCCGGCGATTTTCCTCATCGTTGCCGGTGCTGAACATGGCATCGACATACGGGACGATGGTGATCTCTCGATCCAGCGCCTTCTGGCGAACCTTCCTCAGTGCATCGCCACCTGAGCCGTAGATCATCATCGGCTGGATCAGCATGCGACCGTAATGTACATCGGCTGCATCGATGTACGGCTCGCCAATCGCCTCGGGCGCGGCGGCGGCAATGCCTGTCGCCAGGAACGCCACCACATTGAGCTTCTGCCAGGTGGCCAGATCGTCGCGGACGATCAGTGCAACTTTCGTATCGAACATGCGTTATCTCGCTCAGGCTTCTGCCCGTGAGCATCCGCTACGCCCCTGCCCGCCCTATAGAACGTTTGTGCAAGCCTGCTGGTAGTGGCCAGGCGTCATGCCAAAGGCACGCCGGAACCAGCGGCCCAGGTGGCTTTGATCGGCGAAGCCGACGGCACTGGCGACCTCGGCCGGTGCCTCGCCCCGCGCCAGGCGTTCGCGGGCGGCGCGAAGACGCAGGTTCACGAGATAAGCGTGGGGCGACTGGCCGAATTCCGCAGTGAAATGGCGATTCAGGCGGAAGCGATCGATACCGGATTGATCAACCAGATCGTTGAGGCTTACATCGGTGGCCATGTGGTCGTGGAGGTAATCACGCGCCCGGCGCATGGGCGCCGAATGGACCGATGTCGAAGCCGGGGCTGGCGACGTCATGACTGGCTCATCGATTGCCATATGCCCGGCCAGGCTGTTCACCAGCCGATTCAAACTCAGGTCGCGAGCGAGCTTGCCCTCGCGCCCATGGATCGCCGCGAAAGAACGAACGATCGAATTGCGCAAACCCTCATCATCCGTAAGCGTTTCGCGAAATCGCGCCCGAAGCCCTGCCCCTAACGACGACGAACGCCCCTCCAGCGCATCGCGCAACCATGGCTGCGGGATGTAAAGCATCGCGTAGGTGAAGCCACCCGCTTCCGGCGCGTGCCCATCGTGCACCGCCCCGGGTTCGATCAGGATGATGCGGCCCCGTGTGCTCGTATGCATCGCCCGATGGCAGCGAAAGCGCTGCACGCCGTGCTGCGTTACACCAATCAACACTTCGTCGTGCGCATGGGCATCGTAGGCATGCCCCTGAAAATGCGCCTGCACGCTTTCGATGCCGGTTTCTGCATCGCGGCAAAGTTGAAACCAGTTATCTACATTGCGCGCGCTGCCAGCCATGGGACCCAGTATGCCTCGCGCGAATTTGTTTTCCACCTTGACGTGGTTCTCACATTTTGCCCCGGCGGCTCTGCGACACTCCGCCAATTCGCACGATCTAAATGGGGAAAATTTAGACGTTTAAATGATTCGTGCGCACGCGTTGCCAGGCCGGATCATCGCCCACGATCTGGCCGGGGAGTGGCGGGGGGAGGCGCAGCCTCAAGCCCCACAGTGGGTATTCCAGAGGAGCGCTTCTACTTATGAAGCTCGGTGCATGGCGCATTCGCGCACAATCCCTGCTGGCCGCGGCCAGCCTGACAGCCATGGCTGTCGCCTTCCCCACCCTCGCCGCGGAGCAGGCCCAAACGGCCAGTTCGTTAAGTGACGGCCCCACTGCCATGGCGCGGGCACGCGTGGCAGCCGATGTGCTGATGAGTTCGTACGACCCGGACAAGGCCTGGTTCCCCTCCAGTTGGTGGAACTCGGCCGTGGCACTGCAGACCATTGGCGATTACATGCAGCGCACCGGTGACCGCCGCTACATCGGCCAGTTGAACAACACCTTCGAGAAGGACAAGGGCGTATTCCCCGCGGGCGTACTCTCCGGCGATCCACTACTGGGCAACTTCACCAGCCGCGCCATCGATGATTCCGAGTGGTGGGGCCTCACGTGGCTGCAAGCCTACGACCTGACCCACGATCCCAAGTACCTCAACATGGCGATTACCATCGCCAATTACGTGTACGGCTATTGGGATACCAGCACCTGCGGTGGTGGCGTGTGGTGGGACGGCGAGCGCACCTACAAGAACGCCATTACCAATGGCTTGTGGATCCGCCTCACCGCCGAACTGCATAACCGCATCCCCGGCGATACGCTTTGGCTCGGCCGCTCCAAAACCGCGTGGACCTGGTTCCAGAACAGCGGCATGATCAATGCAGATGGCCAGGTGAATGATGGCCTGACCAACGCCTGCACCAACAACGGCCAGAACGTGTGGTCGTATAACCAGGGCCTGGCGATCGGCGGCGGCCTGGAACTGTTCCGTGCCACGCGCGATCCGAAGATCCTGGCCTCCGTGCGCCGGCTGGCGGATGCAGCCATCGGCCCGAACGCACTGGTGAAGAACGGCGTCCTTACCGAGATCTGCGACGCCACCGATCAGACCTGCGACGACAACGGCAAGCAGTTCAAGGGCATCTTCATGCGCTACTGGACTGATCTGGTCGATACCACCCATGACCGCGGCTACGCCGCCTTCCTCGATAACCAGGCCGAAAGCATCTGGAACGATGATCGCGACGCAGCGGGCCGCCTCGGTACCCGCTGGACGGGCGCCACCAGCGACGACCACCCCAACGTGTTCGACTGGCGCACGCAGGCCAGCGCACTCAGCGCCCTGGTCGGCAACGTGCCGCTGTTCACCCCGCTCGCTTCGCTGGCCGCCACCATGTCGCCGGCGCAGCCGGTGGTGATGCCCTCGGCATCGGGTACCACGACGATCCCGGTGCAGCTGAGCAGCTCGGCAACGGGCTTCTTCCCGTTGTTCGCGCTGGCGTCGGTCGAAGCACCTTCGGGCTGGAGCGTCACGCCACGTTCGTCACTGGTACGCCTGCAACCCCACGGCAATGCCGTGCCGGTGAGCAGCACGTTGCCGCTGACGATCAAGGTGCCGGGTACGGCAACTGATGGGCACCACACCGTCACGGCAAACCTGGTGGCCGCGGGCCTGCGTTTCAGCACCCAGGCTGATGTGTTGATCGCCCACAGCATCAACTTCGATACCGGCACTGTCGATGAGAACCCGTGGCTGTTCGATCCCGCCAACTCGCAGAGCAATGGCGTGCAGAACCGTTTCGCCGATGGCAATGCGCACTTCACGTACCGGTTCCCGTTCCCGAGCGACACCACCTCGGCACAGGTCACCCTGACCATCGATGCCGAGTTCCTGGTGCAGGTGAGCTCGGATAACCAGACCTGGACGACCGTGCTGCAGGAAACGCGGCCGATCACCGATGGCTCGAACAAGGCCGATCGCACGATCGACCTCACGCCGTACCTCACGACCGGTGCGGACGGTTCGAAACCGGTTTACCTGAAGGTCTCCGACTCCTTCCCCAACGATGGCTGGGGTGGGCGCGTGTATCACGTGACGGCGAATATCGTCGAGTAAGCACAGGGGTGCCTCCGTCCTCGCCCTAACGGGGACGGAGGCATTAGACGAAGTGCAGGCCCAGGGCCGTCGCTGCATGCGGCGGCATCAGCGTCGCCATCTCCTTCTGCAGGAAATCGACGAAGCTGCGCACGCGCGGCGGCTGAAAGGTGTTGGCGTGGTACAGCGCATGGATGGGCGACGGTGCCGACCATGCCGGCGCATTAACGAGTACCAGGCGTCCTTCGCGAACATCGTTGGCAACCGCCCACAGCTGGCGGTAGGCGAAGCCGCGGCCGAGTACCGCCCAAGTGCGGATGACTTCACTATCGGTGCTTTCGTGGTAACGCCTTACCCGCACCACAGTGTCGCCCAGACGCCATTCGTTGCGCGGGCCAGCGTTGGTGGTGATGACCAGCGTCGGCAGGTCGGCCAGGTCTTCGGGATGCATTGGCATGCCCTGTGTCGCTACGCACGTGGGCGACGCGCAAACAACGCGCCAACTACCGGCCAGATGGCGGGCGACGAGATCGGTGTCCTCCAGCGGACCGACGCGAATGGCGACATCGACATCATCGGGCACGAAGCGCGAGAGCGAATCGGACAGGGTCAGCACGATGCGCACATCGGGGTGCTGGGCCATGAAGCGATCGAGAATGTGGACAATGACATTGCGGCCCAGATCCGACGGCGTCGAAACACGCAACGTGCCGCTGATGCGATTGACGCCCGTACGCACGGCCTGCTCCGCCTCGCGCATGGTCTCGATCGCCATGCGGCAGGATGCGATGTAGGCACGGCCTTCGTCGGTAAGCCGGAGCTGCCGCGTCGTCCGCTCAAACAGGCGTGCGCCGAGCGCAGCCTCGATGCGCTGGACACAGGCGCTGGCCGCCGCCGGCGAGAGCCCCGCACGCCGGCCAGCGGAAGACAGGCTACCAAGGTCCGCCGCATCGACGAGGAGCTGCATGTCGCTCAGGCGGTTCATGGGCGGGGCCTCGACGGGGGCAATGGCCCGATCATCTTCAACTTACGTTTGAAGGTCAATTCATATCGAGGCTCATTATCAAATTCATCCGCCAGCGGGATGATCCGGACACCCCACCCACGGAGCACCCCATGTCCCGCCTGCGCCCTTCTCTACTGACCACCCTGCTCGCCCTGGCCACCGCCCCGTCCTTCGCCGCCGCCTCCGATGCCATGCCAGTACCGAAGGAACTGATCGGCGCCTGGACCCTGGTCCGTTGCGACAACGTCTACCCCGATGGGCACCGGGTGGAACTGTACGGCCCGAACCCGGAAGGGATGTGGCTCATCGACGCCCAGGGCGACTACATGATGCAGATCGTCCGCGCAAAGCGGATGCCGTTCGCGGTGAACGACAAATCCAAAGGCACGCCGGCGGAATACAAGGCCGCGTCGATGGACAGCAATGCGCACTTCGGCCATGTGAGCGCGGATCGGCACACCATGCACAGCCAGATTGTGCGGGCGTCATTTCCGAACTGGGATGGCAAGGGTGGTGATACCGCTTACACACTCAAGGACGATGAGCTGACGTATACGGTGGCTAAGCCTTCGAGTGGGGCGGCGGAAGGGGCGCATGGGGAAGTTGTCTGGAGGCGGAAGAGTTAATCAGGAGCAATGACGCTGAAGAACACCACCGAGCCCACCTGCCTGCGATCAGCATCGAACAGCGGCCGTGCGGAAACGCTCAAGAGGTGGCGCACGCCGTCACAGCGCTTGATCACCAGGCGCTCATCGCGCGTGGTCTTCTGCTTGAGCACTGCCCGGGCGAGGGGAAGATCGGTGGAAGGATACGGGCGGCCATCCTCGGTGAAGACGCCGTGGAGCGCACTGTAGTCTTCAACGCCTGCGCCGATGCGTGGTGTTTCCAGGATGTCCGTCGCCATTTCGTTCGCGAACACCATCTCGCCGGCGGCATCGGTGATGACGATGCCCTCGCCTTCCCTGCCCGGCCCCGCCAGGCGCACCAGTTCCGCCACATCCGCGCTCAGCCCGCTTACACCCATTGGCCACCGCCCTCGTATCGCCACGTTCGCGACCATGAAAGCGTGCGAAAGGTCAGGATGGCGTGACGTGATACCCCGATGGTGGCACCGGTTCATGCGGGCGAGTGACGCCATTTCGGCAACCGCGGGCGGCGGTAGCGCCGTGCCAGGAACGAATGACAGCCGATTCAGGCGGGCGAAAGGGACAACCTCACAGGAGGTCATCCCTGCCCGGCTCATCAAGGGCAACCCGCGGATTCCATTCGCAACGCCGCGAGCGTGTGAGCACCCAGGCGGGGATGCTGGTCATCGCTGCCATAGGAGGGAAGCTCGGTGTAGCGTTGGATAAAGGCATACGCCGGGCGGTTCAGGAACGATGCCAGCCCGGCCGGCCCATCCGCCTGTGCGATAGCGCGCGCCATGGCATAGCTGATGTTGTAGAGCACAGCGTGACCAAAGAAACCAACGTCATACACGTCGTCGTAGGCGACGGCAGGCTTCGCCTCCAGCGCGACGACCGACATCTCCAATAACGCCGCACTCATGGCCATATGCCGGGCACCATCGTCCATATCCGTCTTCTGGCGCAGGCTGTTCGCCGACTTGAACTGGGCCATGAGCGATACATCGGCCACTTCCACCGCGGTGCCCTCACGGTACACATCGTCGAATAACCTACGCACGGCACGGCACGCCGTCGACGCATCCTCGTCCTGGCCCTTGGGTATGCGCGATGCCGTAAACACGCCCTGCACGGCGTGGTACATCTCGTGAGTAGTCACACTGCGGGCCATGGCGAAGTCGTCGGTCATCACCAGGTTCAGGTAAAAATCGGTGTCGCCAAAGGCATAGCCGCCGCCGTCTCCCACGGCCACGACATATCCCTTCAGTGTCACCGTGGTGCCGGGCGGCGTGTACGCGTCAATGCGCTTGCGAATCGCACCCTGGAACCCCGCTGGATCCGCATCGATCTTCGCCAGTAACGCGTTCGCACCCGCAATCTTGGGCTTCATCCAATCCAGCAGGAACGCCGCCTCTTCTTTTTTTGTTACCGGCTGGCCATGCGCGGTGGCGAACAACGCATGCGCCAGGTCGTCTTCGGTCACATCGATCTTGAATTCCCGAAGCTTCCTGATCGGCCCCTGGTTCGCAGGAAGTTGCGCAATGCGCTTTGCATCGGCCAGGGAGAGATTGGGATTCTGCAAGGCATCGAGCACGGCATGCGCCGCATGCGTATCGATAACCACATCGACGGTGGCCGATGCCTGAAACGAAAGGAGAAAGCAAAGCAACACGGCGATATGCCGAACGTCGAGAGTCATGAACGGTCCTGGAGTCAGGGAAGGATGTGCGCAGCGCCCGCAATAGATGCATGCCAGCCTCATGCGGTTGCACGCCACGCACCAGATCGCGCCCGTTCACGCTATCGTCGTGCAGGTCATGGTGGCTTGGCGAATTGCGCTCGCAGCTTCGCCTGCTGGCGCACCTATTCGCCGCGCGAAGACGCGTCCACGAGATCCCGGAACCGGGTCAGTTCCGTCTCATCCATATCCGAAACCATGGCGACGGCCTGCCCACCCATCGATGCGCGTTCCAGCACGTAGCCCTGCTGCCGAACGGGCGCGGTTCCCGCGGGAACGACCGCCGGCGGCAACACGAACACATCGATCAGGTGCTTTCCATGCCGGTAAACCAACACGGGAACACGCTCGGACCCCACGTAGTCGATGCGTCCGCCAATCAGGGCGTACCCCTGATCAGCATAGTCACGCACCGTGGGCGACACGGCGATCCTCCCGGCAAACCACGGCTTTACCGTGTGCTGATCAGTGGATACCACATCGATGGGTGCCGCTGCGGCGAGCGCACGCCAGTGGCTGGCGAACAGGTCACGGGTCAGTTGTGATTCCTCGCTTACGGACGCCGAGCCGTGGTTCCAGGCCTCGAGAGTGAAGCCGCCTGCAACAAAGGCCAGCACCCAGGAAGCAGCAAGGGCTAACCAGCGCACTCGATTCTGCAAAGCGCGCGCGGCGACGGGAGCCGCGGCCGCGCGCTCGATCCGCGTACGGAGCGCTTGCGGTGCCTTGTACCGGGCCGCCTCGTGTCGCAGCGACTGGCGTAGCGCATCGAGTTCGATCAACGCGGCCTGACAACTCGCGCACTCGTCCAGGTGCGCCTCGAACTCGCGACTGGTCGCCCGGTCGAGTTCACCGTCGAAGTACAAGGGCAGCAGGTCGCTGGCAGTCTTACAGTCCATGCGGGGCTCCCGTGGTGCCATCCTCAGTCAGTGCCTTCTGCAAAAGCGCACGGCCTCGGGCCAGGCGCGACATGACAGTTCCCATCGGCGTTTCCAACACGTCGGCGATCTCCCGATAGGAGAGTTCTTCGATCTCGCGCAGGATAAGGACCTCCCGGTAAACCACTGGCAACCTCTGCAGCTGCACATCGATCTGCTGCGTGCGCCTGGAGCTGTCGAGGCGCTCCTCGATATCGTCGGCACCGGTGTGCGGCAACCAGCGCTCGGCGGCCGCGGGATCTCCGTCGATGGCCACGTTCCTCGTGTCCTTGCTGCGCACGGCCAGCCGCGCAAGGCAACAGTTGCGCACGATCGCCAGCCACCACGCCCGCGCATTGCCACCGGCATAGGTATCGCA
Organism: Luteibacter aegosomatissinici; assembly: GCF_023078495.1. Classification (NCBI taxonomy): domain Bacteria; kingdom Pseudomonadati; phylum Pseudomonadota; class Gammaproteobacteria; order Lysobacterales; family Rhodanobacteraceae; genus Luteibacter; species Luteibacter aegosomatissinici. Next base: position 2,695,620 of record NZ_CP095742.1, read on the forward strand.
GGCGCGGGCAGCACGCAGGTAGGCATCATGCACCGCGTCCGCGGCATCCTGCTCGCTGCCCAGCAGCCACCGACCCAGGTTGTAGGCAGCATCCAGATGGCGCAGGGCCAGTTCATCGACAACGGTTCGGCTAGGGGTCGAAATCATGTCGGCGGCTGGTTACCGGTCATACCCGCAACATACGCTGGATCACGCTATCCCTGTCGAAGAACCGGTGCTTCAGCGCGGCACCGATATGCCCGACCACGAGGATACACAGAACCCAGACCAGCGAGACGTGCAGGGTATCGGTGAGCAGGCGCAGCGGTTCGTCCTTGCCGATCAGCACAGGAAGGTTGCCCATCCCGAAGAAGCTGACCGGGTGGCCGCCGGCCATTCGGTGCAGGTAACCCGTGAGCGGTACCAGCAGCATCAGGGAATAAAGCACCCAATGCAGGCCGTGGGCAACGCCCCGCTGCCACGCCGGGATGGTGGTGGGTAGCGCGGGTGGCTTGTGGGTGCTGCGCCAGAACAGGCGGAACACGGCCAGCAGGAAGATCAGGGTGCCAAACGACGCGTGGTAGAAGAGCACCTCGTCGTGGCCGGGGGCCTTCTTCGGGAAGGTTTCCATGAAGAAACCAAGGGCGACATTGAGGAAGATCAGGATCGCGATCGACCAGTGCATGGCGATGGCGACCTTGGTGTACGACGCGGGTTGCGGGGTGGAGACGGTGTGTAGCGCCTGGGCTGGCATGGACATGGCTGGGGCCTCGGTTCGCGGTACCGGAACGGTTCCGACGAATTCCAAGATCTTTCGGAGACTATTTTTATTCCCGCAAGAGCTCGCCCGAGGAAATTACATGATGCACATCATTACTTTACGTGAAATCGCAAATACTTGCGGTGTCTATAGGTGCTTCATATAGGAAAAAACCTGATAGACACGATTACGTACGCAATCTTAACTTCGATGAAAGGTAGCGACGGGTAGCGCTGCTTTTACGTGCGATATCGACCGCAAGGTCATACGCACGGGTTGTGCAAATTTGTGCGGGCTCTTTTGCCCGCATATAGCGGCCGCAAGGCCATCTGGGGAGACAAATTTAATGTCACGCAACCAAGCACAGGCGCAGATGCTGCGTCGGTCTACGCTGGCGCTCGCCCTCGCGGCAGGCCTGGGACTTACGGGGGGCGTACACGCCCAGGCCACCACGGGCGCGATCGCTGGTACGGTCCAGCCAGGCAGCGTCACGACGGTGCAGGTCACCGGCAGCACCGGCTTCAGCCGTGAAGTACCGGTTGATGCGCAGGGTCGCTACACCATCAGCAACCTGCCGCTCGGCGCCTACACGGTGAATGCGAAGAACAACGGTGCCGTCGTTGATTCGCGCAAAAACGTCAGCATCAAGGTCGGCGGCAGCACGGATGTGTCGTTCACCGCCGCGGCGACCGCCGCCAACGCGCAGGCCCTGGAGTCGGTTACCGTCTCCGCCAACGCGCTCCCGCCGATCGATACCTCGCAGGTCGACTCGCGCACGGTCGTCACCTCCGAAACCCTCGCCCGCCTGCCGCTGGGCCGTAACGCCGAAGCCATCGCGCTCCTTGCGCCGGGCGCCGTGCCGGGCTCCAGCACGCTGGGCAACGGCCGCTACCGCACCGTCTCGTTCGGTGGTTCGGGCGCTTCTGAGAACGCCTACTACATCAATGGCTACAACACGACCGACCCGTACAAGGCGCTCGGCGGCGTTGGCCTGCCCTACGGCGCCATCGACCAGCAGGAAGTCTATACCGGCGGTTATTCGGCGAAGTACGGCCGCTCCGACGGCGGCGTGATTTCGCAGGTCGGCAAGCGCGGTACCAACGAATGGCACTTCGGTGCGCAGGTGCTCTGGGAGCCGCGTTTCGCTGCCTCCTCACTGGGCACCGAGTACTACGGCACCCGCGCACTCCCGCCGGGCTATGGCTACCAGGATGAGAGCAAGGTCGGCACGCCGTACCGTGACTACAAGGACAACACCAAGTGGACGACGACCTACAGCGCGTATGTCGGCGGCCCGCTGATCAAGGACAAGCTGTTCTTCTTCGTCGCCGCGGAAGCGGAAAAGTCCGAAGGCGACAGCACCTCGTCGGTTGAAGCGAACCCGGTGGCAACGAACCACTACACGTACAACCTTCCGAAGTACTACGCCAAGCTCGACTGGAACATCAACGATTCCAACATCCTCGAGCTCACCGGCATCCATTCGACCGATGAGCAGCGTGGCGTTTACACCGGCTACGACTATGACACCCGCTCGCATACCGGCCTGACCGGTGCCGATGCCAATACCTCGAAGATCACCTCGAAGTTCGCGATCGCAAAGTACACCTCGTATATCACTGATGACCTGACCCTGTCGGCAACCTATGCCAAGGGCTGGACGGACGATTACCTGGCCAACCCGACACCGAACATCGATAGCCAGCCGTACATCAACTTCCCGGAAAACCAGAACCCGGCACTCAACGGCGGCAACCCGATCACCAACCTGAACCCGTCCAACCAGACGCAGGATCCGGGCGCGGGCAGCCGTACCCACGGTCTCCGCATCGATCTCGACTGGCAGGTCGGCGACCACCACCTGGCGGGTGGTATCGACAACATGCACTACCGCGGGCTCAACGAAGGTATCGCCACGAGCGGCCCTGGGTATTACTGGCAGTACGGCCACTCCGCCAACCCGGACACTCCGATCAGCGGCGCGCTGGGTGCGGGTGCACCGGGCGGCGATGGCTACTACGTCAGCCAGCGCATTTTCTCGTCGGTCACCAATATGTCGCTAGACCAGCGCGCCCAGTACCTGGAAGACCGCTGGCAGGTCACGGACAAGGTGCTGGTCAGCATCGGTATCCGTAACGACGGCTTCAAGAACTTCAACGACAAGAACAAGCCCTACGTGAACAACCAGGCGCAGTGGGCTCCGCGCCTCGGCGCCACGTGGGACGTGTTCGGCGATTCCAGCCTGAAGATCTACGGCAACCTGGGTCGCTACTACCTCGCGCTGCCGAACAACGTGGCCGTGCGTGGCGCATCGCCCTCCACGCTCACCTACGAGTACTTCAACTACACCGGCATCGACCAGTACGGCCGCCCGACCGGCCTGACCTCGCTGAGCGCCAACGGCCCGGCCTCGCCCGATGGCGAGTACGGCCAGCCGGTCGATGCGCAGGCAGTTGCCGCGCGCGACCTGAAGAGCCAGTACCAGGACGAAGCCATCTTCGGCTTCGACAAGCAGCTCGGCTCGGCATGGGTCACGGGCGCCAAGGTCACGGTGCGCAAGCTCCGCACCGCCATCGATGACGTCTGCGACACGGGCAAGATTGCCGACAAGATGGCCCGCGAAGGCCTGGACCCCGATTCGGTCAACATCCCGGGCTGCGTTATCTTCAACCCGGGCTCGACGAACACGTTCAGCCTCGCCAACCTCGATGGCAGCGGCCGCACCGAAGTGAAGATGAACCAGGAGGACTGGGGCTTCTCGCAGAAGGCCAAGCGCGCTTATTACGCCCTCGACCTGTACCTTGACCATCCGTACGACGGCAAATGGCAGGGCCGCATCGACTACACCTTCTCGCGCTCGTACGGCAACACCGAAGGCCAGACCAAGTCGGATATCGGCCAGACCGATATCTCGAAGACGCAGGACTGGGATTCGGCTGAGCTGATGCGTTCCGCGAATGGCCTGCTGTCGAATGACCGCACTCACCAGCTGAAGGCTTACGGGTCCTATTCGCTCACCGATGAGTGGATGGTGTCCGGCAACCTGCGCCTGGCCTCCGGCTCGCCGAAGGAATGCCTGGGCTATGAAGATGCCCTGGCCGATCCGGATCCGATCGGTTACGGCTCGTCGTACCACAACTGCAACGGCCAGCCGTCGCCCCCGGGCGTCAAGCGCAATCCGTGGTTCAAGCAGCTCGACCTCGCGGTCACGTACCGCCCGGCGTTCTTCGACGGCAAGGCCTCGTTTGGCTTGCAGGTGTTCAACGTGAGCAATGAGCGCAAGCCGCTCAATAGCTTCTCGACGTATGAATCCGATACGCCGCAGACCGTGCTGAACAACTACGACCTCGGCCAGTTCTACCAGCAGCCGCGTTACGCACGCCTCACGGCGACGTACGACTTCTGATAGCGACGTGTCCCGGCCGGCGCCCTAGCCTGGGCGCCGGACCGAACTCCAGAACAATTTCCCCTTGGACAGGGGCAAGCAAACCTCCCCTCGCCGCCAGGATTCTGGCGGCGTTTTTTTGTTGGCGTCGAGAAACTGCGATTTTTCGTGCGCGACGACGTTGAGCGGTGCCCGGTAGGCCGCCAACGATCAGATTCGGAAAAACCCTACACGCCGACGCGGGCACCTCCCTGACATGTGCGACTTAGCATGCATACACCGCGCTACGCATGGAGAAACCGAAGCGATGATTGCCACATCCAAAGAGAGCACCACCCCGGCCCGGCGCCATCCCATCGCGCCCGGTGTTGCCCTGCACGATGCACCACCTGATCATCGCACCATGGAAACCCGACTCATTGATGTAGAAACCGGCCTCTCCGAGGTCCGGCAAGGCTTGGCCATTGTGGATGCGACGGTCGACAACCTGAAAGAGGTCATGGATGCACGAATGGAAGGCTTCGAGCGCCTCGTGACGTCCGAATTCGCGCAGGTTCGGGAGCTTATCGATGTAAGATCCACCTGTATGGATGCAAGACTCGTGGCTATCGATGCGAAGTTCGATGCCATGAACGCAGCGTCCCATTCGAAGTTCGATGCCATGAGCTCGAGATTCGAATCGAAACTCGATGTGATGAAAACGACGTTCGAATCGAAGTTTTGCGGTATCGATGCAAAGTTCGATGCCCTGGGCGCGACGTACGATTCGAAGATCGGCGTGATGAACACGACGTTCGAATTGAGGTTCTGCGGTATCGATGCAAAGATCGATACCCTGGGAGCTACGTTCGATTCGAAGCTCGATGTTATGAAAACGACATTCGATTCGAAGCTCGAAGCCATGGATGTGAAGTTCGATTCGAAATTCGAGTCCATGAATTTGAAATTCGACAACGTGATCCAGCTCCTTGAGCGGCATCCCACGAAAATCCAGCTCCTGCTCGCCGCCGGTGCGTTCGTGTCAATCCTTCTCGCTGGCGTCCTTGCGTTCACGGAAGTGCTTCTGCGCGCATCGGGTCACCCGCTCTCCGCCGACGCCATTAAGGCCATTCGTGGCGAGTGAGCCATCAGCCATGAGGGCGCCGATTCATGCCACCTACGGGGCGCTTTCACCGGCCTGGTCCAGGCTCTCCGTCAGGATGCGGCGTACCTCAAGCACGGCTTGCGGTGTCTCCTGCACGCTATGGCCGGACACGATCACTTTTTCGCTCGCGGCACCCGCAAGGTGCGAACTCCAGTAAGGCACCAGGCCGTCGTTCGTTTCCTCCAGCGGCCCGTCGGGACTACGCCTGGCGATAATCGAGTGATAACGAACCTTCGAATCGATCGGCAGGTTGGCGGCCGCGCGGATGAACGGATCATCTGCGCGCAAGTTGTCGATGCTGTTGGGAACCAGCGCAACCTTGTGACCCTGCGCCTCCCCATCATCCCCTGCCAGATCGGCCAGGATTCCTCCGAACTGGGTAACCACCGCGGCAGGCAGACGGATGAGGTTGGACACAAGCCGTGCCAGCCGGTTCGTGGCGAAGTCTGTACCGCGATGAGGCGCCGCAATGAAAATGGCCTCATCAAAGTTCGGTAACGCGTCGAAGCGCAAATAAGGACTTACATCCTTGGCGCGGCGCGATAGAAAAGCGCGCCTGCGTGCACTGCCCTGCGCCACGTCATCCCAGATCATGTCGCCTGAAGAAGAGACCATCAGCCGCGCCAGGATGCCGCCCATGCTGTGGCCAATGATCACCATATCCTGCGAGGCAACGGCATGCCCCGTGGGATCGAAGTGAGCGAGCGTTCGGGCGAATACATCGCGAATCGCACGGTTATTCAAGGCAATCGGCATGTTGGTGGGGTAGTACACCTGCCACACCTGGAAGTGCCGGCGCAGGCGCTCATCACCGAGGATATCGTTGGCGACATTCACCCACGCCTCGGGGCTGGAAGCCAGGCCATGCAGGAGCAGGATAACCCTGCGATTCGGGTCGTACGGCTGCATCAAATAGATGCGTGGCTCGTTGACGCCGCCAGCACGCCCGAAGAGCGTGGCGAGCGATTGGGTGGCGAAGCCGGAGCGCGCCAGCCAAAGCCCGTAGCCCGCCGTAAAGTTGCCCGCGAGGGGCACGGTCGTTTCGCCCACCGATACCGTTGCATCCTGAAAAGGGTCGTGGCCCTCCAGCACAGCACTGTGCGACGAGAGCACTGCATCCAGGTTATCGTCAGCGAAGCGGAGGAATGCGGTGGCGGAAGGTGTCGGCATGGCCTGATAGGCCTTGTCAGGCACCCCACCCGCCTCAGGTCTGAGATCCACTACGAGTTCCGCACCCAGGCCGTCGCGCCGATAGGTGCTGCGAATGCCCTGAAAGCGCAGGCCCGAGGCCGCCACGACTTCGCGCGGCCGTTCGTTTGCCCACGACAATGAGTGCAGGTCGACGGCTACATGGGTCTGCCCAACCTCCGTGGCCAGGCCCACCCCCGGCCGCTCGTGGGCGCGATGTCCCAGCGCCACGGCAAACTGCTGGACCGCGTAGTTGTAGTAATCGCGCACCTGGGTCTGCCGATCCTCGAATGCGCGTTCCGACGCATTCCGCTCCGTGAAGAAGAGGTACGCGTAGGCGTGGCGCGCCACCTCAAGGTAGGCCTCGACACGCGCTTGCTCAGCTTGCGGGCCGGCGCCCAAGGCGTTGCCGGTGGCCCGGGCCACCCACAGTTCGGCGATAGCCGATTGCCGACGCTCTTCCGCCATCGGGCTAACAGCCGTTAGCGCACTGATGCACGGGAGGGGTGCACGCTCACACGGTTCGTCATCAAGACCGGCCATGGCCAGGGTTTCCGCCGTCTGGCCGCTCAGGTGCCGGCCGGAGAGAATATCGCCACGGCGCTGGGCGATGTACTCGCGCGGGGAAACATTGCCCACGGTGACCATGGCGCAGCCCTGAATCAACGCGACCAGCAACGAAACGAAAAAAAGGGCTGGTGCCCGCTCGCGCAAACGCCCGTGCCGCACGCCGCGCCCTATTGCCCGGACTTCAGGCGGGCCCGGCGTATCATCGGCACGGCAGGCGCCTCGGGAGTGACTGCCGTGTAACGCAGGTAGCCGGCAGTCTCGCCCGCCTGGCGGCCCGTGTCCGCTGGATGGTTTATCCCATCCAGCACGGGCACTTCGTCGAAATCGAACGGACTGATCCCTTCAAGGCAGGCGACATTGATGCCGTACTGCGCATTGTTCGACCGGCGCTGATGAAACGTATAAATGCCACACGTCGAGCAGAAGTAATGCTTTGCCGTGCTGGTATTGAACTGGTACACGCTGAGGGCGTCCTCACCCTGCTCGATCGTGATGCCATCCAGCTCAGCGGAAACCGCGATGGCACCGCGCATCCGGCAGAAGGAACAATTGCAGCGGCGCGCCGTACGCAACCCATCGCTTAGCCGGACCGTGAAACGCACGGCGCCGCAATGGCACGCGCCTTTGGATTCGGTGATATCGGGCAGCATGGCGGGGACTCAGGCGGCTTTGATCCGGCAAGTATAGCGGCCCACCCCGAGACAGAAGCCCAGCCCTACAAAAACTCCCCCGAATGGCCGGTGAAAGCCGCCTCCATCACCGGCCCGTTCTTGCGATATGACCCGGGTCGTTCCTAAGAACTTTCCCCACCTGCCAGCCGCCCGAAAACGTGGCATCCTTCGCGCCATCGGACCACGACTACACGGCTAGGAGTTGGCAACGGTGATGAAAGGACGCACAGGCGGGCTCGGAGCCCGAAACACGCCCTGGCAATGGGGCCAGCACCTCGCAATTGCCGCCGCTTACGGCGCGGTATACGAGATCGCGCGCCACCTTTCCTTCCCCCAGTGGATGCTCACGTCCGGCCTGCGCCTGGCCGCACTCCTCCTGCTGCCCATCCGTTACTGGCCGGCGCTCGCGCTCGGCGAGGGCCTCCCGCTACTGGAAGATTCCGTAGCGAACGCGCACGACATGGGCCTGCCCTGGGCTATATCGGCATCCGTGCCCATGGTGGTCCTGTGGATGGCCGCGCTTAAGCCCATGCGGCGGCGTTGGTCTGCGTATGACGAGCGGGGCGGCGTGCGCCTGCCGTTGATCCTGGCAGCCGCCCTGGTCACGGCCGTTATCACCGCGATCGCCACCCTGCTCACCGCCCTGGCCGCCATCCTGCAGACGCCCACCGGTGCCTGGCCTGATCCGGCCACCGGGCCCATGGGCTATTTCCTCGCTTATTCGCTCGGCGCGTACCTTGGGGCGCTCACCCTCACTCCGACTATCCTGGCGTTGCATGAGCGCTTCCGGAGTCTGCGCGGCCAGCCGCTCACGGTGGCGGGTATCGTGCGCAGCCCGCTATTCAAGGACGTCGTGGCGTGGTTACTCCCCACCCTTGCCGCCCTCTTGTGGGTCAGTCTGGAGACGCACGACGATTTCGTGCGCCAGGCCGCCCGCCTGGCGTTACTTCTGCCCGTACTGGCCATGGCCGTGCGGCATGGCTGGCATGGCACCGCCATCGGCGGCATGGCCGCCAGTGTTGCGTTGGCCGTGGATGCGGCCGTGACCTCCCCCGGGCTGCTTGCCGAAGCAAGCACCATTCGCGTGGAAGCCGTCCTGGCCCTGGTGATCTCCGGATCCCTGCTCGTGGGCTACCGGGTACCCGCGGCACGCGCCGCGGCGTCCGCCCAGCGCCTGTAACGCACACCGGGGGCGACGCAACGCCGCCCCCGGTGGCCAGGCTGGATCAGGGGCCCTTGACGGAGCAGACCAGCGGGTTGCATGGCAGGTCCAGTGAATGGACGGCGGCCGTACCGGTGGAAGCCAGGACGAGGAAACCCATAACGAGGCACTTGGTGATCGAACGCATGGCGCACTCCCTCTTTCGTTGGATGGAGTCTTTAGCGTAGCCGAGCACCTGCCCGCCCCACCTGTACCGCAGGCGAACTGGCCGGAGATGTGCAGTGCGAGCCCCGACGGGGCCTTTGGGGCCGCGTTTAGCCCGCTTTCGCCAGGGGCAGGCTTAGTCGGGCGACAGCGCCTTGCGCGCCGTCGCGCCCGTGCAACTCCAGGGTGCCACCCTGGGCTTCCACGATCTGCCGCGACAGGGCCAGCCCGATGCCGGCACCATGCGTCTTCGTGGTGAAGAACGGGACGAACAGATTGCCGCTCGCTGGCAATCCCGGACCGCAATCGGTGACCTCGACCAGCACACGCGCATCGACGCGGCGCCAGCCGAGCAACACATCGTGATCACCACCCGCCTCCACCGCGTTGCGCAGCAGGTTGATCAGCACCTGTTCCAGCTGGTCGCGGTCGCCATGGCACTGCAGTGCTTCGCCAGGGGTGATGCGAATACGCACGTCGTCGAACAACCGCACGACTTGCTCACAGAATGGCGGGATATCCATCAGGGCGGGCTGAGGTGGCGGCAGGCGGGCGAGACGCGCGTACTGCCCAACGAACCGTTGCAACGCGGCGCTACGCTGCCCAATCACTTCCAGGCCATGGCGCAAGTCATCGTGCAGATCGTCGTCCACGGGCTTTCCCGCTGCGGGCAACACGCCCTTCAGCGTCTCCACGAGCGAACCAATCGGCGCCATGGAGTTTGTGATCTCGTGACTGAGCACGCGCAACAGACGACGGAATGCCAGCGCCTCTTCGTCACGCAACGCTCGCTCCATCGGCTGTACCACAAGCAGGCGTCCTTCCTGGCTGCGGCTACGCAACGCGGCATGCCCCACCTGCCAACGACCGGTCTGACTGGCAAAAACATGCGGCACAATCTCTCCCGAGGGCACATCGAAAAACGGCGCAAGACCTAACGTCATGGCATCGGTGCCGAGTAGTTCGTGTGCCGGCCGGCCCAGCAGGCGTTCGCCAGCCGGGTTGACCAGGCGAAGGCGGCCATCACGCTCAAAGGCAAATACGGCCCCATCCAGGGCGGCCAGCGTCTTGCTGAGCAACTGCAGCGATTCCTGCAAACCACGCTGCTCGTCCTGAAGCCGGGCGGCAAGCTCATTGAAGCGGCGGGCGATGTCACCGAAGTCATCAGCGCGTCCGGTCGCTGAAGCGCGCACGCCGTAGTCGCCCTCGCGCAGCGCTTCCAGCAGGTTCGCCACGGTGCGCAGTCGGTTAGGCCGCTCGCCCGCCACGTGCCCTGCCACAAGGGTAAGCGCCACGACGAGGATCAGCAGAGCCACCGCCTCCGCGGGCGCCGGTACGCCAACCACGAGGACACCTCCCAACGCGAGGATCGCAGGGAGCGCCACGACCAGGCCCGCCGCGTCGACCCTACTCCGTCTCATCACGCTGAAGCCCGTATTTCTCCAGGCGCCGGTACAACCGTTGACGGGTGATGCCAAGATGCTCCGCGGCACGCATGAGGTTACCGTCGTGGCGATCGATCGCCACGCGCAGCATCATGGCTTCCGCATCCTCCAATGTCATATCTTCCATGCCGCGCGACTTCGCTGCCTTACGCAAACGCAGGTCGCTTGCATGCATGCGGTCTCCGCCCAGCAGGGCCGCCCTTTCCATGGCGTGTGCCAGTTCCCGCACGTTGCCAGGCCATGCATGCTCGAGCATGGCGCGCTCTACCGCAGCATCCATCACGGGGGGTTCCCGACGGTAGCGACGGCTTGCCGTGGCGAGGTAGTGTCGGGCGAGTGGCACGATATCGTCCCGGCGCTCACGTAATGCCGGCAGGCGCAGCGGAAACACGCTGAGCCGATAGAGAAGGTCTTCCCGGAAACGACCTGCCTCCACCGCCGCATCAAGGTCGGCATTGGTCGCGGCCACCACGCGCACATCGACGCGCTGCGTACGCGATGCGCCGAGGCGTTCGAACTCACCCTCCTCCAGCACGCGCAGGAGCTTGGGCTGTTGCTCGAGCGGCAAGTTGCCGATCTCGTCGAGGAACAAGGTGCCGCCGTCGGCGGTTTCGAAACGACCGGCGCGATCCTGGCGCGCATCGGTATAGGCACCCTTCACGTGACCAAAGAGTTCCGCCTCGAACAGCGTAGGTGCCAGGCCACCGATATCCACCTTGACGAACGCCTGCCTGCGTCGAGGAGAAAGCTGGTGGATTCGCTTCGCCAACACGCTCTTGCCGGTGCCGTTCTCGCCCAGCAGAAGCACCGCCGCATCACTCATGGCGATGCGCGCCACATCCTCCATCAGCCGGCGCATGGCCGGCGATTCCGCCACGAAGACCTCGCCATCATCCAGCAGAAGTGCCTGCGCCTCGCTCAGGCGCCGCACGTCGCGCTCGCGGCGGCTCAGCGTGATACGCGACTCAAGCACACTGAGCAGCCGCGCGTTCTGCCACGGCTTCTCGATGAAATCGGCCGCGCCTTCGCGCATGGCCTCCACCGCCAGTTCTATGCTGGCCCAAGCGGTCATGGCGATGACGGGAACACCGGGCTTGAGAGATGCCAGGTCGCGAATCAAGGCAAGCCCTTCCTCGCCGGATGTCGTGTCCTTACCGTAGTTCATGTCGACAAGGACGGCGGCAACATCATCGCCCTGCGCCATCGCCAACGCGGCCTCAGGCGTCGCCGCCTCGCTGGTGCGGTAACCCGCATGCTTCAACAGCAGGCGAACGGCATCACGCACGGCCTCCTGGTCATCCACCACGAGGATATGCGGCTTGCTGCGATCGATATGGGTGGGTTCGGCCATGCGGGCAGTCTAATCAGTTGAATGAAAAAGCGGTTAGTCGATGCGCAGTGCCTGCATGGGCTTTACCCGCGCTGCGCGCCACGCTGGTGGGAAGCTCGCCAGCAGGCCCGATGCGCCAAGAACCAGGAGCACCGCCCCGATCGCCAATGGATCCAGGGCCTGGATGCCAAAGAGAAAGCTTGCCAGTAGGCGTGAAAGCACCATCGCGGCGGCCAGCCCAATGGCCAGGCCCAATCCCACCTGCATCGCGGCCGCGCGAATCACCGTGAACAGCAGCCGGTAGCGCGTTGCCCCTAGTGCTGCGCGCACACCGTACTCGTGCCGATGCGCGGCCACCGCTACGGACATCACGGCATATAGCCCCACGGATGCAAGCAGCAGCGCCAGGCCGGCGAACAACCCCACGAGCAGCAGGTTGAGGCGTTGTGCACTGGTGGTGGATCCCACCACCGCCTCAAGCGTTTGCACATTGGCTATCGGCTGGCCGGGAGCCACCTCGTTCACGGCATCGCGCAACGCACCGTCGTTTAGCCCCATGCCCGGGTGAAGGCGGACCGCAAAGCTCAGCGGACCGAACTGTCGCATGATCGACCAGATGCCTTCAGGCACCTGGGCCAACGGCGTATAGAGAATGGGCGGCATGGGTTCAGCAGGGCCGCGCTGGCGCACATCGCCGACCACCCCCACGATGCGCAGGGGACGCTGCCGATCGTTGTCCAGCCGCAGCATCACCACGCGGCCAACGACATTCCCATCGCCGAAGAACTTGCGTGCGAACGCGGCGCTCACCAGACAGACCGGGTCGGCACCCGCCGTGTCAGTGTCCTCGAACAGGCGGCCGGTCAACAGAGGCACACCGATCGCTTCGAGAAAGCCGGGGCTTGTCATGCGGTACTGCACACCCAGCGGCGAACCATTGGGTAGCACGATAGGCCAGTTCAACTGGGAGCCGGTCGGCAGGTTGCTGGATACACCCACCCCATCAACGGCTGATGACCGGCCCAGGCGTTCGCGCACCTTGCGCGTGAGCGCCGACACGTCGGCGACGGTGACGTACTGCTCTTTCACGGGCGAGAGGGTGAACGTCGCGATGTTGCTACGGGTGAAACCCATCGGCACGGATTCGAGCTCACGCAACGTGCGGGTGAACAAGGCCGCGCCAACCAGCAGGATGACGGCCACGGCGACCTGCGCCACGACCAGCACGCGCCCTGCTCGCCCATCCTCGCGACTGATACCGCCACGGCCACCACCTACCAGCTCGCGCCGCCAATCGCGGCGACGACCACGCCATACCGCCAGCAACGTTGCACCGGCCGCAGCAGAAAGCCCAGCGATCAACGCGAAGACGACGCTCATGCCGGTCAGCGCCACATGTTCGCCCCGTAGCCACTCGGGCGGCACGATATCGCCCATCAGCCTAAGGCCCAGCCAGGCCAGGAGCAGCCCTATGCCGGCGCCCAGCAAACCAATCAACAGGCCTTCGCCGAAGGCGGGCAAGCTAAGCCGGCCTGTCGATGAGCCAAGCGCGGCGCGCACGGCGCTGGCATGCGTACGGGTCAGCGAGCGCAGCAAGATCAAGCTGGCCAGGTTGATCACGGCGATCAGCAGCACGCACGCCGCCGCGCCAACGAAGAGCCATATCGTCTTGCCATGCTCGCCCACGTAGGCACCGCTCAGCAGCGGCATGGCCCTCGGCGGTTGCAGGCTCAACGCTTCGCGCGCACGGGCCGGATCGTCAGCCGACGCCAGGAGCAGCGGCGTGAGCGTCGCGGCTGTTTCCGCCGCGGCACCTGCGAGCGTGGCGCCTGGCTTGAGGCGCGCCACGATCTGCTGGTTCGTGGACATGTTCTGCGACAGTGGATCGGGCTGCATCGACAACACCATGTCGAGCGAAACCGGCCACTGGAAATCACGGGCCAACACGCCAATGATCTGCACGCCCCGCCCTTCCACCTGCAATGTCTGGCCGACCACGGCGGGATCACCGCCGAATCGCGACTGCCAGAATGCGTGCGTGAGGATCACCGCGCCGGGCCCGTTGGGGCGATTCTCCGCCTCGTCGAAATTGCGGCCCAATGCCATCGGCAAGCCTAGTGTCTCGAAGAAGCCGCGATCCGCGTGCGTGGCCAACGCCACTTCAGGGCGGCCGCCGGGCGCGATATTCACGTTGACATTGCCGCCATCGATCATCCCGGCCGATTCGATCGACGGCATGGCTCGCAACGGCGCGTAGTAGCCTGGCGCGGCGGCATTCCCGTAGTCATCCATGTATGTGCCCAGCGTGACGAGGCGCTCGGCGTGTGGGAACGGCAACGGCTTCAGCAATGCCTGGTCCAGCAAGGCGAACATCGCGGTGATCGTGGCCACGCCAAGCGATAACGTGAATACCGCTAGCATAAGGAACGCTGGTCGGCGGAACATTCCGCGCCACGTCTGGCGTAACTCAATGAGCGCGACCGTCACGGATATCACGGCGTTACCTCGCGTAACAGCGGCATGTCGCTGTCTTCTTCGTTGCGCAGCCGCTCGAAGGTGTCTTCATCCACGATGCAGCCATCGAGCATGTGCACGATACGGCCAGCCCGGCGGGCGAAGGCCGGATCGTGGGTCACCATGCACAGCGTGGCACCGTCGCGATTCAGCTGCTCCAGCAGCTGCATCACCGCTTCACCGTTGCGTGAATCCAGGTTGCCCGAGGGCTCGTCCGCCAGCAGGATGCGCGGCTCGCCCACCAGGGCACGCGCCACGGCCACGCGTTGCTGCTGGCCGCCGGAAAGCTGCCCCGGAAAGTGGCGGTTACGGTGGCTCATGCCGACCTGATCCAACACTTCACGCACGCGACGCTGGGCCACGTCGCGCCGGTAGTCATCGCGAAATGTCAGCGGCAGTGCAACGTTCTCTTCGACGGTAAGGTCGGCGATCAGGTTGAACGCCTGGAAGATGAAACCAATCTTCGCGTTGCGCACGCGTGCCTGGCTGCGCGGGTCCAGCCCGGCCACATCGCTGCCATCGAGAAGGAAACGCCCTGTGCTAGGCGAATCAAGCAGGCCAAGCATCGACAGGAGGGTGGACTTGCCGCAGCCGGAGGGCCCCGTGATGGCGACGAAGTCGCCCGCGTGGATATCCAGCGAGACGCCGGAAAGCGCGTGGGTCTCCACCTCATCGGTATGGAACACCTTGCCCAGGCCCTCCAGGCGGATCAGCGGTGCGCGGTCATTCGCGGTCGTCGCAGGGGTCATCAGGTCGCTCTCCATCTCAACGTAGTCGTAGGGTGTCATAGCCGTTCCACTGGCTGGTATCTGAAAGAATGGCCTGGTCACCTGCGTGCAAACCCTCGAGCACCGCGGCGCGGTCGCTTGACATGGCACCGTAGCGTACCGACACGCGGTGGGCTTCGTTATCGCCAGGATGAATCACGAAGAGCGAGCCAGCCTGGTCGGCGCCGGCGCCGTAGGGGCGGCCGACGTTCACGACGTTGGCAAGCGTGCCAAGGACCACGCGGCCTTCGACCGAAAGATCGGGACGCGCACCCGCTGGCAAGGGCTTCTCAAAGGCAACGTCGACAGTGACGCTGCCGTTGCGCACCGAGGGGTCAACACGGATGAGCCGCCCCGTGACGTGGCCATTGCGCGTGTCGACATCCACAGGCAGATCGAGGGCCACCTCGTTGGCGAGGGCTTCGGGTACCTGTAAGCGGGCAATCAGGTCATCGGGCCGGGCAACCCGGGCCAGCTTCCCGCCGGACGGGATCTGCTGGCCGGGCTCCACGTCCACCTGCTGCAGGATGCCGTCGATGCCAGCGCGAACACCCAAGGCATCCAGTTGCTGCCGTGCAATCGCCAGTGCGCTCATGGCCTCATCGCGCTTGGCCTCTTCCGAACGTACTTGAGCTTCGATATTGGCCTTGATCGCGGTTACGCGCTGCTCCTGTATCGCGAGGCGCTTGCGGTCCTGTTCAACCGTGATCTTGCTCTGCTTCACCTCGATCTCGGCCGAGGCGCCCTTCTCGAACGCGCGCTCGTTTGCGACGCGCTTGATGTCGGCGGTCAGCAGGTCGGATTCGGCCTGGGTTTGCATTGATTGGGCATCGAGCAGCTGTGAGTGCAGGAGGGCCTTCTGCGCAGCTACGGCGGCTTCCGCACCCGCAAGCGCCGCCTTCTGCTTCGCGAAGTTGGCCTGCAGCTCCGGGTTCACCAATTGCAGGATCAGCGTATCCGCCGTAACCCGCGCCCCCGGCTCAACGACCACCTGCTGCACCGTGGCCGGCGCACCCGCCGTAATCCAGCGGACCTGGCGAGGTACAAGCGTGCCGTTGGCGCGGATCTCTCGCTTCATCTCACCCTGCTCGGCGGTGCCGATCCAGACGTCGGAGCGTTTCACCGTCGGGGCCGCCCGGCCCAGGGCCAGCGAGACGGCCAAGACCAGCGCCAGCCCGGCGGCAATGCCGGCTAGCCACCAGGTGCGGGGGCGGCGGAGAACAGGGGTCGCGGCTTTTGCAATATCCATACGGGGCACACAGCACGGGGCGTGCCAACGCGCTGAATGGCTCTGGGGCGCCGTTTAACGGCACAGTGAGCGTACGAAGGCGGACAGGTTGTGTACGGTTTCGGGGGACAACTTCGCTTGGCCTGCCTCGGCTTAACATCCATTCATGTACTGGCGAGTATATTTATTCCCAAGGTTGCCGAGAGGCACCGGTCCCACGCATCTCCGGCTGTTCCCCTGCAGCCTTTGCATTGATGGACGTACACCCAAGCCCGCGGCCCCCTCCGCGGGCTTTTTATTTGTCTTGGGCGCGCTTGTAAGGGAAGTACTACGCAACGATGCGGGCACGTCTTGCGCGGAAAGCACTTAGCCTAAGGGCAACTGGTCAAACCAAGGGTCAGTACGTCCATGGCTGCACGACTTCGCGATTACCGCGCTAACGGAGCAATACCTTCGGGCGTAGCCATGCAAAACAAACCGCCTCGAGAAGCGCTCATGGAAGCAAAAATAAGCAAGCTCGAATCCGACGTCGGCCATATCCGACGTGATGTGGCCGACATACGCACCGACATGCGTGACGTCAGGGAACGCGTGGGGGCTCTCGAATGTGCCGTCGCACGAACAGAAGCTCGATTGGGCGCCATGGATGCAAAGATTGATGGCGTCCGCCAAGCGCTGAATGAGAAGATCGATGGCTTCAACCAAGCGTTGAATGACAAGATTGATGGCGTGCACCAAACGCTGAACGACAAGATTGATGGCTTAAACCAAACGTTGAACAACAAGATCGATGGCTTCAACCAATCGTTACACGAAAAGATCGATGGCGTGCATCGCTCGCTCATTGAGAAGATAGACAGTCTTGCCGATCGGTATATGACGAAGCATCAGTTTGCCCTCTGGGCCCTTGCCGGAACCACCGCGCTACTGATGTCGGCTGCGGCGTTAATCGCCGTCCTTCTTCGTGCAAGCGGTCACCCGGTTGTGGCTGAGGTTTTCGAGGCCTTGCGTGGCTGATGTTCAGGCTTCACCCCATCGCCAATCCTTCTCAAGCGCTTCCGCGCAAAACGAAACGAATGCCCTGACCTTCGGCGCCAGGTGCTGTGCGTTGGCGTATAGCGCATGCAGCGGTGCGGCCGGGATCGCATGATCCGGTAACACGCGGACGAGCCGCCCGGTGCCGAGGTCATCACCCACGTCCCATATCGACTTTTGCACAATGCCTCCGCCTGCCAGCGCCAGGGAGTGCGCTGCTTCACCGTCATTGGTGACATAGGCGGGATTCACCCGTACGGATGTCTCGCCCTCCTTGTCCCTAAAGGTCCACTCACGGGTCGGATGTTCACCGAAGATGATGCAATCGTGTTTTGCCAGTGCCGCAGGCTCCTTCGGCATACCATGGAGGGCGAGGTATGCAGGCGCTGCGCACAGGATCCGATAATTGGGGGCGAGCCGCCGCGCGATATGCGATGAATCGGCCAGGGCACCAAAGCGAATGGCCACATCGATGCCGTCCTCAACGATATCGACCAAGGCGTCGCTCAATGTGAGTTGCACGCACACCTCGGGGTGCACCTCGCGGAACGCGACGGCCAGGGGCGCAATGCGCCGCCGGCCGAAGGCTCGCGGCGCCGCAACCCGCAACACGCCTGTCACGGCATCACGGGTTCGGGACACCGCCGCTTCGGCCTCCTGTACCTCGGCAAGGATTCTCACGCAGCGGGCGTGGAAGGCCTCGCCCTCCTCCGTCAGCGACTGTCTGCGGGTGGTCCGCTGCAGCAGCCGGACGCCCAGGCGCTCTTCAAGCGCCGTCAGTCGCTTGCTGACCACGGCCAGGGACAGATCCAGCTCCCGGGCCGCCCCGGACAAGCTGCCCGTGGCGACGATACGGGCAAAGATGGTCAGTTCGAGCAGGTTGTCGAGCATTGTTTATGGTCCGGCAAGAGTCTTTCGGGGTAGCGATGCTTTTTCGGTCCGGCGGCAAGAATCATAGTGTCTCCACACCCTCCTTCCTTGCAGAGAACTTACATGAACACGTTCACTGACCAGCATGTCCTCATCGTCGGCGGCAGCTCCGGCATTGGCCTGGCGACGGCCAAGGCTTTCGCCAACGCCGGGGCAAACGTGACCATTGCCTCGCGCTCGGCCGGCAAGCTGCAGGAGGCCGCCAGCCTCATCGGCCACGGCGCCCAGGCGGTCGAGCTCGATACGGCCGACAACGCTGCCGTCGAGGCCTTGCTGGGTGGCCGGACCTGGGACCACGTCGTGGTCTCGGCCGCGAAAACCCCGGGTGGCCCGATTCGCCAGTTGGGGCTCGAGGGCGCCTACGCGGCCATGGAGAGCAAGTTCTGGGGCGCCTACCGCGTCGCTCGCGCGGCGAAGATTCGTGATGGCGGCTCCCTCACGTTGGTATCCGGCTTCCTCGCCGTGCGCCCCAGCGCGACATCGGTCCTGCAGGGCGCGATCAACGCGGCACTTGAAAGTCTCGTGCGTGGGCTAGCCCTGGAGTTCTCCCCCGTAAGGGTTAATGCCGTATCCCCCGGCGTCATTCGCACGCCGCTGTGGAACGGCATGGATGAAGCGACACGCAGCGCCTTCTTCGCCACCGCCGCGGGCAAGCTTCCGGCCAAACGCGTGGGTGAAGCCGAGGATATTGCGAATGCAGTGCTGTATGCGGCGGGCACGGGGTTCACCACGGGCTCGACGATCACGGTAGATGGTGGCGGTTCCATCGCCTGAGCCTGCGGCGTTATGTACCGCGTTGTCTGTTTTGGACAGCAGGCTTGTGCAAGAGCGAATCCGTTCGCTCCCGCATAGTTCCCTGACCATTAACAATGTAGGGGACCTCCCGTGAGCGAGATCGAGATTACTGCGTCGCATGACGCCCCCCGGCGCAAGTTCGTCACCACGGCTGGCCTTACCGCAGGTGCCATGGTTGCCGGCGCAGCCATGGCCGCTGGCAGCACGGCCAGCGCCGCGCCGGCTCCGGGCAAGTCGGCCGCTGGCGGCCATCGCATGGAGACGTCCACCGTCATCACCAAGGATGGCGTGGAAATCTTCTTCAAGGATTGGGGTCCGAAGGATGCCCAGCCGATCGTGTTCCATCACGGCTGGCCGCTCTCCGCGGACGACTGGGATGCGCAGCTGCTGTTCTTCCTCGGCAAGGGCTTCCGCGTCATCGCGCACGACCGCCGTGGCCACGGCCGCTCGCAGCAGGTGAGCGAAGGCCACGACATGGATCACTACGCGGCTGACGCGTGGGCTGTCGTCGAGCACCTGGACCTGAAGAACGCCGTGCACATCGGTCACTCCACCGGTGGTGGCGAAGTGGCGCGTTATGTGGCGAATTTCGGCCAGCCGAATGGCCGCGTGGCCAAGGCCGTGCTCGTCAGCGCCGTCCCGCCGCTGATGCTGAAGACCGAAGCCAACCCGGGCGGCTTGCCGCTCGAAGTGTTCGATGGCTTCCGCAAGGCGCTTGCCGAGAACCGCTCGAACTTCTACTGGGATGTGGCCTCCGGCCCGTTCTACGGCTTCAACCGCCCGGGCGCGAAGGTGTCTCAGCCCATCATCCTGAACTGGTGGCGCCAGGGCATGACCGGTGCGGCCAAGGCCCACTACGACGGCATCAAGGCCTTCTCCGAGACCGACCAGACCGAAGACCTGAAAAAGATCACGGTGCCGACGCTGGTACTGCACGGTGATGACGACCAGGTGGTGCCGTACAAGGATGCCGGCGTGCTCTCGGCCAAGCTGCTGAAGAACAGCAAGCTGAAGATCTACCCGGGCTACCCGCACGGCATGCTGACGGTGCATCCGGATGAGCTGAACGCGGATATCCTGGCGTTCATCAAGGGCTGAAACGCCGCCTGATGCAGGAACGGAACGGGGCGCTCAGGCGCCCCGTTCTTTTTTTTTCGGGGATCGGAGGACGATCGGCGCGCGGTCCCTGCACTCTGCGAATTCGGCCAAAACGAAACGGCGGACGCGCTGCACCGATAAAGTCCGGTCAGCGGGCCGATACATGGCATGGGTGGCCCGTTTACCCGCCGGAGCCCGCATGACTGAGCCGCAGGAGTGGTTGATGCGCCACCGCTTTCAGATCTGGGATGCTGCCGTCGTGCTCGCCGTCGCGGGCGTGCTGGTGTTTCTTGGGTTTGAATACGACCTGCTGCGACACCTTGGTGTCGCGCCAGGCAAGGCCGGTGAGCTCGAGCTTGCCGAGCTCATTGCCGTGGTAGTTGTCGTCGGCGTATTCGTGGTGGTGATGCAGCGGCGCATGAAAGCGCAATCGCAGGAAGTCGAGCGCCGGATCGTGGCTGAGCGCGAGGCGCGGGTCCTTGCGCTCCAGGATCCGCTGACGGGCCTGGCCAATCGCCGGCGATTCGATGAAGCGGTAGCCACGGCCGTCGCCGCCCCACCCGGTTCGGCACGCGTGCATGCGGTCTTCATGCTGGACCTCAATCGCTTCAAGCTCATCAACGATGTGTACGGCCACCCCATCGGGGACCAGGTGCTGACGATCGTCGCCGGACGTATCAAGGGTTGCGTGCGGCGCCACGCCGATGTCGTGGCCCGGCTGGGCGGCGATGAATTCGCCATTGTCGCGAACCACCTCTTCGGCCCGGAGGAAGCAACAAGCATCGCCTTGCGCATCATCGAGTCGCTGAAGCAACCCGTTCGCGTGGGTGACAACGAGCACAGCGTGGGCGTGGGTATTGGCGTGGCGTTTTACCCCCAGGATGCCCAGGCGGAAAGCGAACTCGTGCGGCGAGCCGATATCGCGCTCTACCGAGCGAAAAGCGAGCGTGGCTCGGCGGTGAAGTTCTTCCTCGAAGAAATGGATGAACAAGTCAGGGTCCGTGCCGAGCTGGAATCCGCGCTGCGCAAGGCAGTTATCGGCGGCGACATCCAGGTGCACTTCCAACCCCAGGTCGATCTACAAACCGGCGCGCTCACCGGCTTCGAAGCCCTCGCCCGCTGGCATCACGCGGCCTGGGGCGATATTCCACCTGAGCGCTTTATTCCCATTGCCGAGGAATGTGGTGTCATCAACGCCCTGGGAGCCCATGTGCTTGGTGAGGCCTGCCGGGAGGCGATGAGCTGGGATGGCAACCTCATCGTTTCCGTCAACGTATCGCCTGTGCAGCTCCACCTGCCTGACTTCGCCGCCATGGTGACCCGGACTCTGGACGAATCCGGCCTGCCACCGGGTCGGCTGGAACTCGAGATCACCGAAAACACGCTCGTGCGCGACCTGCAAGCCGCACAGACGGCGCTGGCGGGCCTGCGCGACCTTGGCGTGCGTATCGCCCTCGATGATTTCGGCACGGGCTATTCAAGCCTGTATCACCTGCGCAGCTTCAAGGTGGACCGCATCAAGATCGACCGCAGCTTCGTCGATTCCATGGCCACCGAGGCCGAAAGCGTTGCCATTGTCCGCGCGCTGCTTGGCCTGGGCCATGGGCTGGGGGTGAAGGTCACGGCGGAAGGCGTGGAGGACGCCGCCCAGCGCCGGGCATTGCTCGGCGAGGGGTGCGATGAAGCGCAGGGCTTCTTGTTCAGTGAGGCGCTGACCGCTGAGGAGGCGCGGCGACTTACGGGGCGGGACCAGTCGCACGTCTGCCGTTCGTAGTGCTCGCCCCGCCCGGCACCCTCACTCGGGAATCTCGGATGACCGGTCTCTAAGGCACGACGCGCACACGGCGTCATCGAGGCTCACCGGCACGAAGTAGGTGGTATCGGGCACGATGGCGGCGGCTGCCGGCACACTCGTGGGCGGCCGTGACGGCCCCCTCTCGAAGATTTCGGCCAGTTGCGCCGGGGTAAGTTCCGAAACGCCCGTTTCGACTTCCACCGTCTTGAAACAGTCACTGGCGCGTTGATCGGTGCAACGAACTGAAAGGGTGACCATGGCTGACCTCCGCGGCGCAGCTTATGAACCTACGCGCCTTGCCGCGGGGTGGGTATCAGCCAATCGTATTACTACCGCCTCTTTAGCCTCGACCCAGCTGCGGACGGTAGCCAGGCCCCCGCCGGACGCCCCGCCGCCTCAGCCGGGGAGGGTCAACAGGTGGGACAATTTGTCCTGATGTATGGCAATTGTTTCTGGATAGCATGCCCGCGAGCTCAGCACCCCAGTGAGCGCCTCGCGATAACCAGCGGCTAGCCAAAGCCAGGAAGTAGAGAAATGTTGGATTGGTTCCCCATCGTCTTTTTCACCTTCAAGGCCATCATTTTTGGCACAGGCATGTTCCTTGCCATCAAGTGGCACTACGAGCAAAAGCGAAAGGGTCGCGTCTATGAGCGAGGCGCGGTGCTGCGCGTGGCCGGCAAGGCGGCTGCCGTGGTCGTTATCTTCGGGCTGTTGCTCACGGGCTTGTTGATTGCCACGTTTGCTCTTAGTCGGAAAATTGGGTTGGATTTGAGCTAGCGACCACCCTGTAAGAAATTCCTGAAACTTGCTCGCGCCGTCCAAGGACTCGACCTCCCGAAATCAGCCGTTTCTTACAGAGCAACGCGGGCCATTCGCACACAGACCCGCCGTAGCATTGCGTGACCACATCCATCAATCACATGGGGAGCAACGTGGACACGCCATTTATCGACGCCGCCACCAGAACCGAAGTGCAAACCTCTTCAAGCGGGCCTTCAACGTCCACGCGACCACCAGATGATATCGGCTTGCACGCGCGACTCACTCGGTTGGAAGACGGCTCTTTCTACGTGCGCCATGATATCGAAGATATCCGCAATGACGTTCGTGAGATCAAGAGACGAGTTACGTCTCTTGAGCGCGCTATTGACAAGATCGGCAGCGACCTCAGCGCACTCAAGATTAGGTTCGACGACAAAGTCCTCACGCTCAACGCCCGGATCGATGATAGATTCGCTGTCCTCAACGCCAAGATCGACAATAGATTCGCTGTCCTCGAAGCCAGGCTCGCCGCCTCTCGCCCCTCGGGCCATACGAGGTGACTGAATAGCCACTCGCGGAGAGGACGCGCTACGCCGTAGCGGCCTGCCTTAGTGCGGCATCAGAACCCGGAATGCCAGCGCAATGATCGCCACGGCGACCACACCGCCCACGTAGAGGGCAACAAACCACGCAGCCCGGCGGACGAAGGACTCAGGTCCGCGTGCCATCAGTGGTAGCCCGGGTCGTCGTGACGCACCTTCCCACGGAACACCCAGTACGACATCGCCGAGTAGCACAGGATGATCGGGATGATGATGGCCGCGCCCACCAGGGTGAACTTCTGGCTCGATGGTGGAGAGGATGCGGCCCAGATATCGAGGCCGGGTGGGATGATGTTGGGGAAGATGGAGATGATGAGGCCGGTATAGCCCAGGAACAGGATGGCTGCCGTCAGCACGAACGGCCGCCGATCGTATCGCTTGCCCAGCGCGTGCAGGATGCCTGCCACGCAGAGGACGACGAGCAAGGGCACCGGAAGGAAGAAGAACAGGTTCGGAAGGGAGAACCAGCGGGCGGCCACGCTCGCCTGGCCGAGGACCGTCCATCCGCTCACCGCCACGATGAAGGCCAGCAATAGCCACACCAGGGGTTTCATCGCCACGTGTACCCGGCGCTGCAAATCGCCGTCGGTTTTCATGATGAGCCAGCCACAGGCGAGCGTGGCGTAGGTGACCAGCAAGCCCAGGCCCGCGAGTAGTCCGAACGGGGAAAGCCAGTCGAACGGGCCGCCGGCGAATTTGCGGTCGACCACAGGGACGCCCTGGAGGAGTGTGCCGAGGATGAGGCCCTGGCAGAAGACCGCCGTTGCCGAGCCCATCATGAAGGCCACATCCCACAAGCGCTGGGAGCGCCGGGCCTTGGCGCGGATCTCAAACGCAACGCCACGGAAAATGAGACCACAGACCATGCCGATGATAGGCAGGTAGGTGGCCGGTAAAAGCACCGAGTACGCCACGGGAAACGCCGCGTACAGCGACGCGCCGCCCAACACCATCCAGGTCTCGTTGCCATCCCACACGGGCGCGACGGTGTTGAGCATGGTCTGCCGGTCGTGCTCCCGATCGAAGAACGGAAAGAGCAGCCCTATCCCGAGGTCGAACCCATCGAGAAGGACGTATAGGAACACCCCGAAAGCAATGATGGCCGCCCAGACAACCGGCAAGTCGATAGTCATGTCCGTCACTCGTCGATGGGGTCGGTGGGCCGCGACAGCGGCCGGTGGTCGAAGCGCGGGGCGCCCTTCCCTGTGTCAGGCGCAGCAGCCTCGGCGGCATCGCGCGGCAGATCGGGCCCCTTCCCCATGAGCTTGAGCATGTAATAGATGCCGGTGCCGAACACGGCGAAGTAAACGACCACGAATATCATTAGAGACGTGCCCACCTGCTGTGCGGAGACCGCCGACACGGCGTCCTTGGTGCGCAGCACGCCGTAGACCACCCACGGCTGGCGGCCGGCCTCCGTCGTTATCCATCCCGCAAGCAATGCGATCAGACCCGACGGGGCCATCAGCAGCACGAAGCGCTGGAAGAAACGGTTGGCGTAGAGCCGCCCGCCGCGCCTCAGGAGGAGCCCTGCCAGCGCCATAAGCAGCAGGAGCAGGCCCATGCCGACCATGATGCGGAAGCTCCAGAAAACGATCGTCGAATTCGGCCGGTCTTCGGGCGCGAAGTCCTTCAGCCCACGGATTTCCCCGTCCCAGGAATGAGTCAGGATGACGCTCCCCAGATGCGGGACCTTCACCGCCCAGCGCGTCTCTTCGCGCTCCATATCCGGCCAGCCGACCAGGTTAAGTGCCGTCCCGCCGTGTTCCGTCTCCCAGAGCCCCTCTATGGCGGCGATCTTGGCGGGCTGGTGTTCGCGCGTGTTGATGCCATGAGCATCCCCCACGAAGATCTGAATAGGCACGACCACAAGCAGCATCCATAGCGCCATGGAAAAGGCCTTCCGGATCGCCGCATCACCCCGGCCTCGCAGCAGGTGCCAGGCAGAGCATGCCGCGACAAGGGTTGCCGCGACGATGAACGCCGCAAGCGCCATATGCACGAGACGATACGGAAACGACGGATTGAAGACGATTTGCCACCAGTCCACCGGCACAATCCGGCCATCTTCAAGCGCATAACCCTGCGGCGTCTGCATCCAGCTGTTCGATGCAAGAATCCAGAACGTCGAGATGAGCGTACCTGTCGCCACCATCACCGTGGCGAAGAAGTGGGCCCGCGGCCCGACCTTGTGCCAGCCAAAGAGCATAATGCCGAGGAAACCCGCCTCAAGGAAAAAGGCGGTCATCACCTCGAAGGCGAGCAAGGGACCGGTGACCGAGCCGGCAACGGTCGAAAAGCCCGACCAGTTTGTGCCGAACTCATAGCTCATCACCACCCCGGACACGACGCCCATGGCAAAGCCGACGGCGAACACCTTGGACCAGAAGAAAAACAGGTCGCGGTAAACCGTGTTCCTGGTGCGCAGCCAAAGGCCTTCCAGCACGGCAAGGTAGCTGGCAAGGCCGATGCTTATCGCCGGAAAGATGATGTGGAACGAGACGGTAAACGCGAATTGCCAGCGCGCGAGCAGGAGTGCCTGGTCAGGTGAAGTCAGCACGGGATGCACTTCCACGGGGTATGGCGTGCAAATTACGCCTATCGCGGTGGAACCGTTTGTGCCGGAATGTCGCAGCTTTGCCGGGTTCGCCCCCGAAGTGGCGGAAGCGCGCCGTCTGGCGGGCCTTTGGCGTCGCCGGGAAAGATTGTCGCACCGCCGGTGAGCGGTCGCGATGGCGGCATAGCTCTGCGCCTATGCGAAACCGAGATCCGAAAGGTCCACGGCCCCATCGAGCGCAACATGGCCGTTACGGCCCGCGTGCTTCGCCTGGTAAAGGGCCATGTCCGCCTGCCGGAGCAACGCCGCCCCATCAGGGGCATTGCCGAAAGCGATGCCAATGCTGACGGTCACGCGGCCATCAATGCCATGTGGAAAATCCAGTGCTGCGTCGTACACGGCGCGCGTCATGCGGCGCGCCACCACCTCGGCCCCCTGGATGGGCGTGTTCGGTAGGAGAACCACGAATTCCTCCCCGCCATAGCGGGCAATGAAATCCGCCGGGCGACGCAACGTGCCTGCCAGCAGGCGTGCGACCGCCACCAGGGCCACGTCGCCCTCGGGATGGCCGAGCGTATCGTTGAAGGTCTTGAACAGGTCGACGTCGATCATCAGCGCGCTCAGCGGCCGACCATCCCGCTGTGCCTCACCGGTGAGCGCAGCCAGCGTGTGTTCGAAAGCACGACGGTTCGGAACACCGGTGAGTTCATCGAGCAACGACAGGCGCTCGACCGCCGAGAGCGCTTCCTTGAGACGGTCGCGTGCTGTCGCGAACCAGAACTGCGTCTGGACCACTCGGACAATGTACGTGAGCATCGCCAGGGCCAGGGCGACACGTCCGACCAGGCCGTGTGATTCCCTAATACCGACGCTCATCGCGAATACAGCAGCCAACAACACACCAGGGGCGAACCCGGCCGCAGCCCATCGTGCCCACCGACGATACGGGGGCTTGAATGGCCGTGGCGTACGGTTGGCGTGCAGCAGGCACGCAAGCAAGACGAACGCGATGGCGGGCAAGGTGTCGGCTGCCCGCTGCAGCCATAGCGCCTGCGGGTAGAGAACGTCGTGGTTGTGGATCGCCGCGGCGGCGGCGTATACACCAAGGAATACCGCGGTGACGCGGAAGAAGCGAAACTCGGCATCACTCTCTGCGGCCATCGCGCGAACGAAAAAGACCAGAAAGAGGAACACATTCTCCACATCGAACGCTGCGGCGACCCACCCGACATACTCGTGACGGAGCAAGCCACGGCCGTCCTGAAGATCCTCGACACCGAGGTAACAGAGGACGACAAGAAGCAGAAAAAGAATCCCGTCGACGATTCGCCGCCCGGGCGTCGTCGGTTCATCCCGGTTTGCCGAAACCGCATAAAGCAGAGGGAGGCCGTACGCCACGAAGAAGACGTAATTGATGATGGCGTTGTCGTCAGTACCCGAGTTGGCAATCGCATTAGCCATTCCCGCAGCCCAACAACCCAGGCCAATGGCCAGACAAAGCATCGTGCGCCGCTCATATGCCGGCGAGCGCATGCAGCCTACAGCCGTCGCGCAGGCCAGCAGTACGGCGAGCAGCATGAGGTAGTAAGGGAGTTCGGGAAGATCGTGACCGGCTATTTCCGGCACGGTCATGGCAATGACCGGGATGGCAAGCAGGAGGACGCCGTAGCCCCCGTAACGTCTCATCGTCCCCATGGCCCCTCCCTTCCGGCTCAGTCGGATGGTTCATCGTGCCACGGTGGGGGAATATTGACGATGCCCTTGAACGTCTCCGTAAGGCGAAACACGATCGCCGTTCTGGCATCCTGCCTCAGCCCGCTTATTTGAGCTTGCCACGCTAATGGCGGTCCATCCCGATCACAGCCCCTTGGGAGTCACCCCGTGAGCCAGCGAACCCTGATGGTGTGCTTCTTCCTTGCGGCGACCGTAACGTCAACCTCGTCACTAGCCTTCCAGCCCGCAGCAAGGCCCATGTCACTGGTGGACTTCGTGGCACGCTCAGTCATGCTTATTCCTGGGAACGCGTCGAGCATTCAAGAAGCGTTCGGCACCGCGGGCGGCGCCGAGCGTACGCCAAAGGGCTGGCGATACGCCGCGATCCAGCTCCATACCACCGACGACGTCACGCTCGAGGTCAATCTGGTGTCTGAGTGGGACGCCAAAAAACCTGATGTGGTTCGCCTGGTGGCCACTGTAGATGGGCGCCAGTGCGTCGACGCTGCGAAGGTGCGCGCGGATCTCACCCGCATGGAGCATGTGGAATGGACACCCATCGGCGTTGCTCAAGGGTGGTCGGCGACGATCCAGGGGAGATTTGTCGCGCTTTCGCAGCGCACGGGCCGATGCCTTGCGGGTATCGTCATTGACACGCGGAGGCAGCCACGGGCCGGTATTCCCACACGGCCCTTACGCATGGGCCCATCTGGCCGCCCGGAGTCGGTTCCGATTCCGGGGCGCTGAGAGCGGGCATTGCATCGGTCACGATCCAGGCGAGCACTACATGGCGACATCGCACTCGTGCAGAGAATCGATTTTGGACAAGTCGCCCTTCCCCACGCTTACGTGTCCTCCGGAATACAGATCAGAGCTTAGGTTCGATCCGGGACTTCGCTTGCAGCGCCCCAATAGGCCTGGGCACGCGCCTCGCTCAACTGATGCACCCCTAGCCGCGTCATGGCTGCAATTGCCTCGAGCGACAGTGCGAGCTGCTGGCAGTCAACTTCGTCGGCTTCGTGGATCAGGTCGGCCAGTGTCGCGGTGACGCCGCGGGAGTATTGAAGCCACATGGTGGCTTCGTTCAACAGATCGTGTATGCCCTGCGCATCGCTGGTGTCGGCTTCTACATGCTCGGGCATCCGTGCTTCGTTCACTGCTCTCATCACTCGCTCTCGTTTATCGCCACACCGCGTTCTAACGTGGCACGGCAGTCAACACGACCTGCCATGCCACGGACCATACGATCGCGGGTTCACCGGATGCCCGTGACCGGGCGCCGGGTGGCTTGATTGATGACGTATTCGAGGCGAAGGCCAACGATGAGGTTCACCAGGCGTCTCGCCTGCCTCATTCGATCAAGAATTACCTCAAAAGAAGGCCTCGCCGCGGTTCTTCAACCGTGCCTGCGGCTTATGCAGGCGGTCCGTTGACCGGTGAGGTGTCGCCGGGGGGATTCGGCGGGCGAGCGAGTGCCGTATAGTCAGGGGTAGCCATAATCAACTCTTCGTTAGTTGGTTGCGGTTAGCGGGTCAGGGGTGCTCGTAACACCTCTGGCTCGCGACTTTCACCGCTTTGGGCGGTGGTTGCCTGCGTGGCGGGGGTGAAGCGCGCGCGGGCAACGAGGTGACGGTAGCAAATGTTTGCTGATGATGTCTGTAGGAACTTGGGACATCGTGTGTAGGCCGTCCGACCTTAACGCCCTACCATTCGGCGCGTTCTTGATCGAACGCAAAACAGTGTCCGGTGGCATCGGATACCGCACGGATATGGATATGCAAAGAAAACCCGCCTACTTGCACTTACAACGTTGATCAGCTGCGTAGGCGTGGCTCGCTCCATTCGGATGGGTGTGCGACTATCTATTCGGAATCAAAGGAGAGAGATCGCCGGATATGCGTAACAGTGCCGCTACGGGCCTGCTATTCGTCTTCACCATGGCCATCGGAACGGGGGCACACGCCATACCCGAATCTCTTAGCGCGCCAAGCACGTTCCCGGCTCCAGCCGCTTTTGCGCTTGATGCCTCAGGTAACAGCATCACGATCCCGTTCGACGTCAACAGTGGCAATGTGGACGCGAAACGGCACCTAATGATCGGCGTGGATGTACCGCATGCGCCGGACTTTCCAGCAGTGGACGACGTCCGACTCCACACCCGGCTGATCCGCGTCCGTATCGTCTACGACGACCACGGCACCCAGGTACCTATTGAGACCGAAGATACCGAAACGATCATGGCCGGAAATACCGGTAAGCCACGCCCCCGCGCGGATCCGACGGTCTGCCGACTCCATCTCTATGCAGGGCTCGATTACGAGTCGAATCTATCGGCCTGTGGCTTCTACGCCAAGCGGGATGGGCATTACGTCGCCGAAATATCGACCATCGAGCCGATGCCCGCATTCAAGGGCGTCACCACCACGGTTCGCGTAGACAACTACTACAACACCGGCGAATAATCATGCGGCGCGAGTGTTGCAGCTGAGACTCAGGTATTCGATCGCTGCTCGCTCGCCACACACCAAGGGGAAACGACATGAAGACAGCAAGGCTCATAGCCTATGTAGTGATCAGTACGGCTGTCTCGCTGGGCACGACGGCGAGCGTCACCGCGCAAGACGCAACGACTTCAACGGACGCAGCAGCCGTCTATAAGGCCTTCCTGCATCACTGGATGGGCAAGAGCCATGACCCTGTCAACGTGGCGCGTGTCGCTGAGCCGATGCACCCCGAGGGTGACGACGGCGGTTGCGGGGGCCACCCCGATATCGAAGCGATCATTAAGCGCCCCGCTGAGCGCATCGATGACCTCAGCAAGGTGCTCGGGCCGGACCCGTCCATCCACTACGTTGATCGGTCGACCTGGCACCCTACCGACCCGCAACGGCTGATTGGACAAGGAAAGCCGGTCAAGGACGCCGTGAAGGCGGGCATGTCAGCGGCGCTCCTCACTTTCTCCGCGATCGCCTTCAACGAACGCCATGACGTAGCGGTGTTCAGCTATGGCTTCGTATGCGGCGGACTATGCGGCACCGGCGGTATCACGATCATGCGTAAGAAAGGCGGCGCATGGGAACCTGATCCGCGGGAGTGCAGCATCTGGGTCTCCGAATCGATGTCGTCAGATCGTCAGCTCCGCATCGCGCAACGGTGAGCTTCCCGCCCTCCGATCGGCGAGGCTCACGGTGCTGCATCCTTTTCCAGCGCAATGGCGAAATGCCGGGCGGATTCATAGCCCGGTCCTGCCTGCCACGGGAGGGTTCGGAAGTGCTCGATAGCTTCGAGCCAGGGCTCGTTGTCCAGCAGGATATCGATGCCACTCACCTCCCCTTTGAAGCTGACGAGCGAGACGCTAATGGCGTGAGGCCCGCGGCTTTGCATTGCTTCGAACATCCGGCGAAGTGCCGGCCAGCCATGCTCCCGGTAGATCGAGCTGAGCGAATGCGTTGATCCTTCGGATTCCTCGGTGATCACCTGCCCTTCGAAGACCTTCCAGCCTGCTGTCGCCGACGCCCAGGCCTCTATGGCGGCCTGGGGCGGGTCGCACACGTGGTTGGATAAGGACTCCAACATGACGTGGAGCGGGCCAATCATCGTCTTGACGAAGCTGTTGGCTACGGCCTTTTCGCGTGAATCGCCGTGACCGAACATGCTCGAGTAAATTGGGCCATTACTCGTGAGTGGGCTGGCGGCAACGAGCTCGAACGCAACCAGGTGGGTGCCTGGATTCGACGATGGCAAGTCGTGGATGAAACCCTTCAGGCCAAGGTCGCCTGGCAACCAGAGGATGTCGCCCGTACGACCGACCTCTACGCCGTGCTGGGTTAGCGCGTTCGCCAACATCTCTGCTGGGTTTCCGATCAGAACCGGGGATTCGGTGGTCTTGGGTTTGTGTTTCGCAGGCTTGCCAGTGAGGCGCTGTAGCCAATCCATCGCGCTTCCTCCATATGTTCCGGCGGCTATAAGGTCGCGACCGAAGAGTCCACCGCTATCGTAAAGCCCCCTCGCGGCCGCCGTAACGGTAGCACGGCTCTACGCTTCAACCTCGACCATCAATCAAGCTTCAGCCCAACCTTGCTCGTCAGAACCAGGCTCTGAGTACTCGACATCTCGCCTTTGCCGTTCCAATTCCTGACTTTCAGCGACGTGAGGGTGCCAGCGGGATCGATCTCATATTCGTATTCCACAACCGGCTTACCCATGTCGACATGAGGGGAACAACCTGTATTAGTGAGCGACGAACACGTGGCGGTTCCGTGCCAGCCGCCATTCTGGAGGCGCGCCAGAGTGATTTTGGGGCCATCCAGATACTCAGCATCTTCTGCCTGCTCTCTTGGAACGGCGAAGACGAGATACGCTATCGAACGGCATTTGATCGCGCGAGATGAGCAGTTGCGCACTGATCCCGACACCTGGGACATGTCGTTCGCCGGGCTACGCACCTGGTCGATGGCCGTACCTATCACAAACGTGTTTTTCTCGATGCCAATGAAGTAACCCTGTTGGCCGTCGACATACTTTATAGGCGTGCGAAGCTCACCGATCGAGTGAATGGGCAAACAACACAGGGCACTGCATGCTGCCAGCGCCAACACTAAAACATTCATTGGATGGACCCGAAGAACGAACTGGCAGTGTCGCCGAAGTATCGTTGACGATCATCTTGATCGATGCTCATCTGAATGTCTCCGCTGATCAAGAGTGGGCCAGTCGCCTCTGTTGTCGCGCATTCTCGCCAGATTGGAGGTCCGAACTGACCGACTCTGCCATCGCGAACTTCCGAAAGCGTGTGCGGAGCTAGTCAAACGCACGGCAAGGCTTGAGGAGGAACAGGCGGAGAGAGTGGGATCCGCCTGATGCACTCTCCGCCAACGCCTCCAGGCATTTCGGGGTGTACCGGGATGTGTCCCGCGATCGTATCTGTCCGGTTATATCTGTCAAGCCGGCGAATCATCTCTTCCAGCCCCCTTGACGTTGTCCCCACCCTGGGTATGGTCGCGTCAAACGCGGCACCTTGAGGCCACGCGTCCAGCATCGCTGCAGGTCGCGTGGTGACGTCGCCGCCTCATTCTCGGACCACGTCTGTCGCGTCGAACAAGCCGCCCATCAGCGCGGCTTTTTTTCGGGGTGCCGAGGAAGTGCTGGCAACGAGCAATTCCCGGAACGTCAAACCGCCGCCCCTACTTGAGACAGGCATGGATGCTACCCATCCAATCGCGCTTCAAACTGCCGCGCACTCTCGAGCATCACGTCCAGCAATGCACTCCCCCTGACACCGATGCGCTCAAATACGCCGTGCTCTCCCAGAATAAAGACTGAATAGAACGTCACTTCGCCGTTCCAAAAAATCTGCAGCCCCAGTACAAATCCATCTCTGGCCCACGCATCCCATTTCTGGAGCACCGCTGCCAACATCGCGATCTCGCTTTCGTCGCTCTCAGTTTCCAACGGAAATGCTTTCGAGACCGCGCCAGCGAAATCGCTCGTCTCTTGGCGGAAATCCAAGATCCCGTTCCCATTGCCGTCGATATCCACGGTGTAGCGCTTACCGTTACACCGCTCACCATCAAACTTGATGAGGACGAGCGCCCTCGCGCGCGTTACGATTGCGCTCGCCGCCAGGACATGCCTGGCCGATTTCAACCAATCGTTCTGGGACCCTTCTAGATCAGCACTTGGATCCACCTCATTTACCTCCCTTTTCTAGAGCTTTCTGAATGGCTTCTGTCGTCTGAAGTCGACCGTCGGCCGCTGCGCCTATAACTGCCCGTAGATTTGCCGGCCTGGGGTTGTCGCCTAGCATCCGCTTGACGACCTCGTATGCAGTTCGCTTATTGCCATTTTCGAACATGTGTCCACCCCTGCCCGCAATATCTCGAATCACAGTTGCAATCTTCGCATTCGCGCCCTCTCGATAGGACATGTTAAACAACATCGTCGACAAGCTCTTCCCTTCCCGAAGGATGCCATTCGAGAACAACTTGTTGATGGCGATGATTTCGGGTAGATCGACTTCCGCAAGGACAATATCTGCAGCCGCAAACGTCAATTCACCCGCAGAACATGCCGCACCACTCGCACAGGCGGTTGCAGCCGCGCCAGGAACGGAATCCACAAAATTGGAGGCACTTCTAACTTCGGATGCCCCCGCATTCTCAAGATCGCTGTTCAGCGCGTTCAACCCGGCTGTTGTCTGACCCAGCGGCCCCGCCCCTCCTCCGACAGGCCCGCTAATGGCACTAAAGCCCATTGCATCTGACAACTTACGGAGTTGCCTGCAACCTGGACCACAATCGTCGGCCATCCCTGTCGGATCCAGCCGCGATATCGGATTACCAGATGCATATCCGTAGCTTGAAAAACCGAAGAGACTTCCGCCCGATGGCCCCAAGGGGTCTACGCTTATAAACCTACCCACGACAGGGTCGTAGTACCGCGCTTGCATGTAAACCAAACCCGAATCCGGGTCGTTTACGTGGCCGGTGTATCCGGGCCCTGCCTCCGGCGTCCCGAGCACCTGGGCTCCATAAGGACGGTAGTCAGCTGTCGACAGGATATTGCCGGCCGCGTCCGCTGTTGCCAGCGGTGTCCCCTGCGGGTTGGTGTAGTAATACGTTACAGTCTCCGCCCGGCAGACACCCACGCTCAAGCCGAGCACTAAGGTCCATAGGAGCGCACGGCTTCCGGCGGCCAGCAGTCGCTTAATGCAAGCTTCCGTATTGGCGATTCGACCGAGAATACGGAGAAGACCCATTTGATTCATCATCGTCATTCTCCGGTTCATGCCGAGGGGAACTGCACGTACGCCGAGCACCCCGAGGCATTGCATGCCCTCACGTAGTAGGTGCCCATAAGGAAGCTCGTCGTACCGCTCTGCAACGTGTAGGAGTTCGTCGTTCCGGTATACACAGTCGTCGTTCCACTCAATACCTCGTACCGCGTGGCCCCGCTGACCGCACCCCATACCCCGAGGAAGCGGTAGGTGTTTGCGCCGGCCGTTGTCTTGATCGTCTGCACTCCCGACGGCGCTGGAGGAGCAAGCGCCACCGTGACCGTCGCTGTCCCGCTGAACGGACCGCAGCCGCCGGCGTTACAGCCCTGAACCCTGTAGCCGTAAGTACCGTTACCTTTACCGCAGATACCTAAGGCCCCAGACCCGTCATTGCCGATGGTCGTAAACCCGCCACCGTTGACCTGCTCCTGCATGATGTAGGACGTCGCTCCCGCCACGCCGCTCCAGTTGACGGTGTAGCAGCCGTTGTTGCTCGTCGCCGGTACGGAGATGCCCGGGGACTGTGACGGCGCGATGGTCACCGCGAACGTCGCCGATGGGCTGTTGGCACCACAGAACGTGCCATTAGTGCTGTTACATGCGCGGACGCGAAACCAGTAGGTGCCGCTCGTGCTAACGGATTGGGTGGTTGAGGCTGCTGCCCCATAGTAGACATCCGTGAAGTTGGTTCCGTCGGCGCTGCGCCCCAACGCGTAGGTCTGACCGTAGGCGACGGTAGGCCAGCCGATGGCAAGCGTGCCGTTGCTGGGACTCTGCACGTTGATGGACCCCGGTGCGGCCGGCGTATGCTGGAGGCTCAGCGTGTTGCCCGCGGTCCACGCGCTGCATCCGTACTGGCTGCAAGCGTCAACTTGGAAGGCATAGGCACCGTCCGCACTGGACGACACGGTGAACGTCGTGGCAGGTCCCATGTAAACCGTCGTCCAGACACCAGCCCCGACTTTCTCCTGGAGGTTGTACGACGTCGCAGTAGCCGAGGCCGACCAGGCCACGGCAATAGACTGTTGGTTCCCCGCCAAGACGGCCGTGGCGGTCGCTGGCGCAGCGGGCGCGGACGGAGGCGGCGCAACTGTAATCGTCACCTGAGCACTCCACGGACCACACCCGGTCGTGTTACAGCCACGCGCCTGGTAATAGAAGGTGCCAGCGGCGGCGTGGATCACCGATTGGGTCCGCGCCGAGCCCGTGGCAATCGTCGACCAGGCACCCCCGTCGGGCTGCTCCTGGAGGTCGTAGCCTGTCGCGGTATTCACGGCCGTCCAGGACACCGTGTACGCCACATTGGCCTGGGCAGACGTCGGTACGGTGACGGTTGGTGTGCCATAGGGCGCCAGCACATTCTTCCTGCTGGCGACGAGAGTCTTCCCTAGGTGGACGTAATCCGTGCCCTCACCGTTCGTCGGGTCGAACTCCCACATCAGCGTGCCGTCACTGCTGTAGGCGTAGTAGGTCGCACCTGCAGACGTGACGTTCTTGACCCGCCGCCCGGCCGCGTCGTACATGTAATCGGCCTTGCTGGTCAGTGACAAAAGACGGTTTGCAAGGTCAAACACCATGGCCTGACCATCGCGCTTGGTCACATTCCCCTGTGCGTCGTACTCAAACGTGTGACCAGCCGCCCCCGTGATGGACGCGAGCCGGTTGCGAGTGTCGTACACGTACGTCGCGGTCGCGCCCGCGGCGTTTCCGAGGCTCAGGATGTTGTTTACGTCGTCGTACGCGTACGTCTCAGTGCCCCACAAACCGGCATCGGAACGCGTCAGGCGATTCATGCCGTCGTACTGGAAAGAACGCGTCCGCTGACCGCCAGCTCCGTCAGTCTGGTCGGTGATCTGGGTGATATTGCCGGCCGCGTCGTAGTCGAGGTGCTCACCAAGGACAGACGAGGTGGCGCCATACCTAAAATCCGTCAGCAACTGGCGCGTATTGGGGTGGGCTGTGTAGGTGGCGCCGTTCCCGAGCGTATAAGCCTTCACTTGACCGTCGGGGCCGTAGGTGGCGCCACTCAGGAAACGACCCGCCGAGGTGGGCTGGCCGAGCGCGTTTGGAGCGAATGTCACCAGTTCGCCGTCCGGATACTGCACCGAACTCTGGATGCCGTTGGCATCATAGCCATAGCCAAGCGACCAACTCAGGTGGTCGACCTGCAGCATTTCAGCGGTCAGTAGTCCGAGGTTGTTGCGGCCGAACGTCCAGATGACCTCACCCTGGTTATTGGCGTTGCCTGCACCAGTGTTGGAGATCGCCTGAGCGGGCTTACCCAGCAGGTCGTAACCGAACGTCAAGGCGACGCTACCTGCCGGGTAGGTCTCGGCCACCAGGCGATTCATGGTGTCGTACGAGTGGTTGACCTTGGACGCATCGGCGACCAGGTCGAGGTCACAGCGGTCGACTGCATCGGACGCCTGACCCGCCGCAGTCCAGGCGACGTTGCCGGCCGCGTCGTACGCGGTCATCTCGCTACCAGTCTCTGGCTCATCGGTACGGCAGACACGGTGCTGAGCGTCGTACATGGTCAAGCGGGTCTTCCCGCCTTGGGTAATCGCATGCACATCGCCATACGTGTCGCGCGTGACGGTCTGGGTCGACAGGAGATTGCCCTGCGCGTCGACCGCATCCACCCGGACCGGGTGCTCCGAATCGGGCTCATCGAACCCCTGGAACGCGGTTGCGACCTTGTTGCCCTTGGGATCGGTCACCAGGCGCGTGCCGCTCGAAACGTAATCCGTAAAGGTTTGCAGGCCACTGGGATATGCGCTGGTCAGCTCCGACGCCTGAATTGTCTTGATGACGCGCCCGATGGGGTCGTATTCGGTCGTCACGCCGGTGGTCAGGTTCCCGAGCGGCACCTGGCCGTCGACCGGGTATGACACGAATGTCTTCTGGCCCTTCCAGTCGTACGCCGTTCCCGTGGACACATAGAGCGCGCCGGTGCCCGTCTCCGATTTCCCTTCGAGCACCGGACGTAGCATCGCGTCAAAATCAGTGCGGTCCGTACGGTTGCCTTGCGTGATGGTGCGCACCCAGTGATTGCCGCCGACGCCTAGGGCATCTTGACTATAAACATAGCTGTAAATCTTCGGCGCCCATGCCACCGAACCACCGGCGGGATAGTCAATCCGGGCAATCCGACCAATAGCGTCGTATCCGTAGGAAGTCGTGGCTCCTGCCTGGTCGGTGACCGATGAGACTTCGCCGAATCCATTGACGTTGATGGTTTCCTTCGTACCCTCCGGAAACTGTGCCGGGTAGTCAGGAAAGGTAATGGTGTGCGGTATTCCGAGCGTGTATCCCGTCAATGTGGTGACGTTGCCGCGCGGGTCCCTGAAGGTCTCCAGTTGGCCCTGCGCGTTGAACGTATAGTCCATTGCGCGCAGGCCGAAGTGGTCACGAGACGAAAGAATCAGGTTGTCGTTGTAGTTGTTCTGGCTGACGACTTCGTAGACGCCATTGACGAGATGGGTCTGCTGGAGTGGGAGCCCGATGATGCTCCGGTCGGTATTGTCGAGAAACGTGTGACCTTCATCCGTACTGAACGATGGGTCGATGCTGCTGAATCGCCGCGTCAGGCTTGGCCGTGCAAACGCATCGAACTGGAGTGCCTGCCATGTGTAGGTGTCCCCGTCCTGGAGGATGACCTTTTGCGACTGGGGAGCCTCCTGCTCCTGGCGTTCGGTGTTGGCGAAATAGTTGAAGCCGCCGCCATATCGTACAGGCCAGGGGCCGGCCGTTGACGACGCGTACTGGTAGCTCTCCGTCCGCACGGGTATACCGGTCGCACCGCCCTTGAAGTATTCGGTCCTTATCGGCTTGCCCTCCGTGGCATCCCCGCTGCTGGAGAACGTGTAGCGAGTTGTGTTACCCGATGGGTCGACGACAAGCGACTGGCTTGTCATGTCGCATCCCGACGCCTGACACTGCGCGCGCCAACTCGCCGAGGCCAGCGGGTACTGGTACGACCAAGTCTGCGTACCGAGACCCGTGCCAGTGATGGTCTTCGAGGTCAAAGCGAGATTGTTGGTATACCTTGGCCGGGACTCCGCAGCCTGGGTCCCGGCGGTGCTGTGCGCGCAGACCTCAACGACGTTCGAGCGCGCATGCAAGACCGGGTGCGCCTCGAACCTGCCCTGGATGCCGCTCGGGCCCGTGATGGTGCCCACCTGGGTTGAATCCGGCTGGGCCACGACATCCTTGCAATTGCCCGACGGCGCGGGCGACTGCACATCGAAGGTCAGACCGGAGAGGTCGTAGGTCCAGGCGCTTCCGTCGGGCAGCGTGACGCTGGAAAGGAGCGAGCCACCGTCCACAGCCGTATAGCCGTACGTCCAGCTCCGCGTTCCGTCGTCCTGGGTGACGACGTTGATTTTCGAGATGTGCTTACCGTCGCCAGCGTACTCGAAGGTCACCGTACGGCCGTCGCTGGCCACGATGCTGGTTAGCTGCCGATTGGTCCAGTTGTAGGTCAGCGAGTTGCCAAAGCGGTCTTCGACCCGCCTCGCGGCCATGACACCGAGATTGCGAACAATGCCGAACGAACGAGCTGGCCGGTAGAACAGTTCGTTGAGGATGTACTTCTGACCACCCGGGCCAACAGCTTCGAAAGCTTCGCCCGTGTAGACATCACCCTCCGAAGCATTTGCGGTCGATGCGAGGCAACCGAGGTGCCAGCCGTCCTTGGAAACAGCCTTGTAGGTCAGGCCATCCACCGTGGGTGCGGCTGGCGACGTCGCGACACGAAGGAGCATGTCCTGGTCGGCGGTGCCGGGGATCTGCAAGGTGTAGCCCTGGTTCCACCACGCGTCTGAGGTCAAGGGGTCGGAACCCGGCCGCCCGACGCGCTGATCAGGCGGGATACCAAAGTTCGTGCATCGGTCGGTACGTGCTGTCGAGTTGACCTGCCAACCTATCTGGCTCGGTCCTTGAATGATGGTGCCCTGGTTCGATGTCAACGTCGTAAGGCGCGGGTAGTCCATATCCCAATCGCCGAACTCCGAATCCGACCAGCGAACGGAATTGTCGCCATCGGCGTGAAATGTGCGGCCGATCTCAATAGTCGGTCCGGTTCCCGGGATTGAGATGTCGACGACGTGGAACGACAGACTGCCATCAAACACATTGACGGACTCCCCGAAGGGGTTCTCGCCAAGTGGCTTTATTTCGGTGTCAACCTTCACGAGTTTCTTGTACTCGTCTTCCGGATTGGTCGTTGCCGTCTGGGCGAATACGCCCGGTGCAAACGCGAGACACGCGACAGCCAGACACCACCACCATCCAGTGCGGGAAGTCATCAGCGAAAACCTTGTAGTGAGATCCGAACCGCATTCGCGACCTGCCGGCCGCGTTCCCTTGTGCCAGAGGAATTCCTGCTAGCTCGTTGTGCACGATGCGCAAGAACGCGCCCCACCCCTGACTCGCGGCAGAACGCTAAGCGACAAGAACCGGTGGGCGCAATACGCTCACGCATCGCAATTTCTTGCGGTCCGCGCACGCGCCGCTCGCAATTGCATGACAATCCTAGGGATGGTGAATAGTGCAGACAGCCCTTGTAGGCATTCCCCTACGTCTTAGTGCGGAGAAATCCTACGCAGTCTCCCGTCCTGCTCCTCCGGGCACAACCAGCCCCGCCCTCTCGACTGCGTCCGCGGTACGTTCCACGACGGATTGACAACGATCCGTAGCGCTAGCCCGTCCGGTCCAATGAACCACTGACTTCCCCACCGCGCTTTCCATGTCGCAAGACCCGTGGCCCTGCGTTTATGTGGCCTCCTCGCACAACACTAATCGTCCGTGCGTGCCCCAAGTGGGTGCCGGTACCAGAATGACAACATGCGCAGGCGCGACGACCCCACCGGGCCGCTATAGGTACACTGACCGTCCTCAGGGCGACTCGGGTCCAACGTTAAGAGCCGGAACCTTGGCAAACGCTGCGGCGATGTAGTCCATATACACCAATGCACGCTTGGGTAGCAGCCGGTTGGCCATGTAGAGCACCTGAATTGGCACAGGCGAGGCCTCGTTTTCGGTCAGTAGCATTACGAGATGA
Source organism: Luteibacter aegosomatissinici (assembly GCF_023078495.1). Lineage (NCBI taxonomy): Bacteria > Pseudomonadati > Pseudomonadota > Gammaproteobacteria > Lysobacterales > Rhodanobacteraceae > Luteibacter > Luteibacter aegosomatissinici. Next base: position 2,736,093 of record NZ_CP095742.1, read on the forward strand.
CCGCTTCTCAGCCCGTCGGCGAACAGCCACTGCGGCCCATAGCCGACGCCTACACCTGCCATCACTGCATCACGGACCGCCTCAGGCGAACTAACCCGCAGGCGCCCGGAGACTGGCACCTCGGTGTCATTGAATCGCCAGGTGCTGCCCGAGGTGAGGAGAGCGTATAGATCACGCATTGATGCGAACGTAGATCGTCCGGCGTCTTGGGCGCACCGTGCACGGCAAGATAATCCCGGCTTGCAACACAGACGCGCTTGAACAGCGCCACGCGTCGGGCGCGCAATGCGCTGTCCTCGAGGTGACCAATGCGGATGGCCACCTCGACGCCCTCGTCGACCAAACCGGCATACCGGTCGCTTATCTGCAGTTCCAACGAGACTGCCGGGTGCCGGGCCAGGAAATCGGGCAAATGAGGCAACAAAAAACGAGTGCGCCAATGCCGTGGGACAAGCGACTCGGAGCAACCCCGTCGCCTCGGCAGGCTTAAGCTTAGCGTCCCGACCCCAGCGGTGCCCATGCACATCACCCGGGCAGAATATGGCTATGCCGAAACAGCCTTATCGCCACGTCGAGACGGGCGATCCAGCTAGCCTCATCAAGCCGTGCACCTAGAATCTTCTCGACACGGTCCAGCCGGTAATTGAGCGTGTTCGGGTGGATCCCCAGTGCCGCCGCCGTCCGTCGTCGGTGCTGGGCCTGATCAAAGTAGGCCGATAGTGTCGTGAGGAGCTCGGGTTCCAGCGTGAGACGTTCGAGTAGCACGTTGAGGTATCGCAGCACGTTCGGTGCACGGAGCACACCGTCGGTCACTGCAATCTCAGAATAGGGATGGACGAGGCCGTCGCGTCCGCTCCGCAAGCCCGCATCCAGTGCCTTGAATCCCTCGTCGGCGGAATCCGCCCAGCCCGAGGCACCCGCACTCGACAAGCCCACGCCGATCGACGTGACCTCGGGCACAGTCCTGACGATGCCGTGCCCGAGGCCAAGCAGCTGTCGTTCCGTCGAGAGGACGGAGTCGCCTCGGTGCGTGGGGACCCACACCACCAGTTTGTCCCTGAGCATCATGTACACAAGTTCGTCGCTGGCCATCTTCAGCTGACGGGCAATTCCAATGACGATCTGGCCCAGCAAGATATCTGTCCGGGATGGGAACACATCCGGCAGTGACACATCCATCACCAGGGCGGCCCTGGGGATGGTTGCGTCGATGCCCAGCGCCTCGCACACACGCAGGAAAGCCGCCGAGTCGCCCGGCGCCCCGAGCACAAGGCCCACCAGCTCACGACACAGCGTTTCCCGTCCCCGCGTGCGCCGGTACTGCTCATCGAGATACGCAGAACTCATGGTTTGCGCCACGGCATCGAAGTGCTCGAGCAGGTAGGGAGAAACGGCGTACAGGAGCCCATCGCGCAGTTCGACATCATCAGCCAGCCCCGCAAGCATGCTCCGCCAGAGTTCCTGTGAGCCGACCCGGACCGCCGCGAGGACGGATGGCAAGGGCATCCCCTGATGTGCCCGCTGGCGCCCGCTCTCGGCGACTGCGTTTATGTCCTCCTCATTCGGCCCGCAGCCGGTCAGGAGCGTCTTGAACCAGATTGCGACGGTACGGCTGATATTGCCTAGTACGTCAGCCCCCACCCCCCGCGGCAAGTCCGCGTAGTCACTATTCGATGCGACGATCGCCTGGTGGACCGCATCCACGATCGCCCCCTGCTCTCGCGCCAGACCTTCCGTTGCCGCCCTCAATCTCGCATCCAGTAACGGGATGCACAGCACCTTTGCCACACGCGCTCCGTTGCACTACCCGACCCGCCATGGTTGTAGCAGCGCATCCGCACAATCCCCATTGTCAAAAACGCGGTATCCGTTGTGGATATCCACCGTGCGCCGTCGCCTCTACCGATCGCCCTCGCCTGCCGCGATGAAGGACAATGACCTGTATGACCATTCCCCGCCTGCACGGCCGCCTCATCGACCTCGGACAGCAGCTCGCCCGGGACCCCTCACACATCGTTGCCCGACTGAACGAGCGGCTCGAATCGACCGAGCCAGGCTATGCCGCGCTTTCTGCGCACGTGAAACAAGATGTGCGCGAGTTCATGCATTTCTCGGCCAGCCTGTGGTTCCGTACGGTGCTCGACGGCTTGCCGCCCACGGAGGCCGACTGGGCCACCGTCGACGCATGCGCAAGGCGCCGCGTACACCAGGGCGTGAGCCTCGGCGCGGTGCTGCATGCCTGCCGGCTGGGATCCCGGGAGCTGTGGGTCGAACTGCTCCATGCAACCAGCCATGCGGAGGATCGCCATGCACTCCTCGATGTGTTTTCTGTGTACCTGCTCGACTACTTCGACGATCTAGCCCAACGCATCGCGTCGGCCTACCTGGACGAGCAGTTCCAGCGCGCACGCTGGCGTGACGCATCACGCCACCAGCTGCTCAACGTGATCCTGAGCTTTCCCGATGATGAGGTGGCGTTCCGGCGCGCTGCGGAGGCATTGGGTATCGAGCCGACGGCCCCTTACACATGCCTTGTGCTGGACATGCCGCTCCCCGATACCTCGCCGGCGCATCTCGAAGGTGAACTCGATCGCCTCGTACTCGCGGCATCCCGGGCGGTGGAGTTGCCCGCGGATGCAGTGGTGCGGGCCCTGTATCGCGACCGGCTCGTGTTCTGGATGCCCGCGCTGCGCGGCGATTCCGTTCTCGCGGCCGATCGATCCATGCGCCGGCGCGCCATGCTGATCCATAAGACGCTGCCTGGGATCCGGCGTGTCGGCATCGGCCTGACAAACACCGGACCCCACGGCTGGGCAGAGAGCCTGGCGGAGGCATCGCGCGCGTTGCAGGCCGGCGCACCGGGCGACCACCACCAGGCGATCTTCCCCTATGCGGATATCGTCCTCAACGAAAGCGTGATGCGCTCCCCAGCTGCGCTCCGATACCTGGACGCGGTCGTCGAGCGCCTGTCTCACGATCCGGATCTCTTGTTGACGCTTTCAACGTTCCTGCATGAGGGGCAACATCGGAAACGGACCGCCGAGCGCCTGGAGATCCACACCAACACGCTGAACTACCGTCTCTCGCGCATGGAGGACATCCTGGGCGCCTCGCTCGCAGACGCCACCTGGCTTGCTCGCCTGCAGGTTGCGCTCGCGCTGCGTACCGGCAGCACCCCCTCCACGCAAGGGAGCCAGCCGCCGGACGCCTGAGCCTCCCTGTGCAAAACATCACGCTGGCTGTGTGTTTGCACAATGGAAAGGAGCCTCTAGCCGCTTTAAAACCTGCCGATACCGCACTGCAGGTTCCCCATGACGCTTTCCCCCACGATTTCGGTTTTCGGATCCTTCTTCCCCACCTGGCTGCTGCTCGTCGTCCTGGGCATCGTGTTTGCGCTGGTGGTGCGACTGGTTTGCACGCTGACGAAGTGGCATGAGGCCCTGCCCGTTCCCGTCCTCTTCTATGCCGCATGCGCGGGCATCTTCGTTTTCGGCGCGTATCTCGCATGCCTGGCATGAAGGCAGGACACCGCGCCGGCTGGGCCGCGACGATCATCGCCATCGTGCTTGTGCTAGCGCTGTTTGGACTCGTCTTAAGCCGGCTCGCGGCGCGGCCACGTACGCATGTCGCCTCGCTATACGCCGAGAGCACCGCCGTCGCCCCCGAGGTCACGGGACGCCTGTCCGCCCTCCTCGTCCACGAGAACCAACGCGTTCACGCAGGGGAACCGCTTGCGCAGATCGACCCCGAACCGTTTGAGCTCCGGGTGCGCCAGGCGCGTGCGCAGGTCGCCGCCCTCGAAGCTCAACTGGGCGTTGGCACCCGCCAGGTGCGGGCCCAGGGCTCGGGGGCGGACGCGGCGGCCACGAACATCACCCGCGCGCGTACCCAACTCCAGCTCGCCGACGAGACGGTCCGGCGCCTCGCGCCACTGGTGGGTCCTGGCTTTGTCACCCGTCAGAAGATGGATGAAGCGGACGCCAACCAGCGCTCAGCTGCAGCCGCGCTCAATGCGGCCATCCAGCAAGCCGACCAGGCGCGATCAGGCGTTGGCGACACGCTGAGCCTTGAGGCGCAGCTCGATGGCGCCCGCTCGTCCCTGCAGCTGGCCGAACGCGACCTGCGCCTGACCACCATTCGCGCACCGTTCGACGGCATCGTGACCGGCCTGGCCCTCGCCGAAGGTACCTTCGCATCCGCCGGCCATCCCCTCTTCACACTGATCGATTCGCGCCGCTGGTATGCGATCGCGGACTTTCGCGAAACCGACCTGCCCCACATCGCACCTGGCGACGAGGCCTCCGTGTGGGTCATCGGCGATACGACCCGCGCTTTGCCGGGCCACGTCATCAGCCTGGGCCACGGCGTGCGCAGCGAGGCCTCTGACGGTCCGGGGCTCCCGTCGGTCGAGCGCTCCCTGAAATGGGTGGTCATCGCGCAGCGCTATCCCGTTCGCATCGAACTCGATCATCCACCCGCGGACCTCATGCGCGTGGGGGCCACGGTCACCGTTGTCGTCCGGAGGCAGGGTGGCCACTGACGCACGCACGCCATGGTTGGCGATGGCACGTGCCGACCTTCGCCTTGACGGCCACCGTTGGGGCCGCATGATTCGAACGACGGCCTGCGCAACCCTCGTCGCGACGGTCTTCCTCGTTTTTCGGGTGCCGCTACCCGCCTATGGCGCGTACGTCGTGCTCATGGCGTCCCAGCGCGACATGTCGACATCGGCGATCCAGTCGGCCGGCGCTTTCGTGGCTGGCCTCGTATCGATATCGGCCAGCCTCCTGCTCTACATGCTGGATATCAGTGAACCGGCACTACGCATTCCGCTCATGGCAGGGGTCATGTTCCTGGCCATGTTCGCCTCCCGACTGGAGCGGATCGGGCCGGTGGTCTTCCTCGCCGGCTTCCTGCTCGTGGTCACGCAGACCCTGGCGGACCAGATACCGGATGCCGAAGCGCTGACACACCTGCTGCTGTGGCTGCTGCTCATCCTGGGCGTGGCGTGTGCGCTCGTCCCTCTCGTCGAGGCCGCATTCGGCCGGTCGGCGCGCGCGGTGTTCGACGATGGCCTCGATGCAGCGCTTCGCCCAGCGCCCGTCGAACCGGCGCGCGCGGACGTCTCGATGCGGGAGCTGGCGGCGCTGGCGTCCCGGCTTGGTGAAGATGCCATGGCGCGACTGGGCACGACGTGGCAAATCGCGACCTGCGCCGCGCTGGCGCGGACGATGCCCGGCCCGACAAGCATGCGCCTCCTCGCCCGCGCCGAGGCCCTACGCTCATTGCTACGCCACCGCACGCCCTTCGCCACTGCGGTGCCCGTGGACGAGGGCACGTCGTTCGACCACGTGGGTGGTGCCCGCTTTGCACTCAAGGCGACGCTCGCGGCCATGACGTGCTACGTGGTTTATTCCGCACTCGACTGGTCGGGCCTGCGCACATCGATCATCACCTGTTTCTTCGTTGCACTCGCCAGTACCGGGGAAACCATTCACAAGCTGGGGCTACGCCTCGCCGGCGCAGCGACCGGAGGCTTCATTGCCGGTGTGAGCATCATCTTCCTGTTCCCCGTGATGGACGACATAGGCAGCTTCATCGTCCTTTTCTTCCTCGTCACGCTGGGCTGTAGCTGGATAGCTACCGCAGGTCCGTTGATCGCCTATGCCGGCCTCCAGACCGCGTTCGCCTTCTTCCTCGGCGTGCTTCAAGACACGGGCCCCACGGATGACCTGACCGTGCTGCGCGACCGGCTGATCGGCATCCTGCTCGGCAACATCGCCATGAGTGTCGTGTTTGCAACACTCTGGCCCATCAGCACGCAAGCCAGCCTTGAACGTGTGGCTTCCCGCATGCTGCGTCGACTTCGCGGGATCGCCGCCAGTACCTTGCCAGCGCATCCGTCGGATGTCATCGGGACGGCCGTGGATCTGGAAGACATGGGGCGCCTTGCCGTCATCGCTTCGTTTGAGCCAGCACGCGATGCCATGGCACCTATGCAACAACACGACCGGCTGTACGCGCTCACCCGGGTCGCGGTGTGGACGCTGGCCGTTCCGGACAGCACCGTGAACCGGAATGATCGCGATTGGCTGTGTTCGGCACTCGCCCGGCTCGCGGAAGGCACCCGTGATGGTCTCGAAGGCGGGGTTCTACAAGCCCCACCCACGGGCGTGCTTCCCGACGACCTGGTGGCGGCCATTGCCACGCTCGATGCGAGGCCATTCCGTGTCTCGTAACCTGCTGTGCTCGCTGCTCCTGCTCATCCCGGCTACTGCACTATGCGCGCCACCACCCATGGCGCCGTATGACCTTGCCGGATTGATCGACCTGGCCCAACGCACCAGCCCCGAGACGCGCCAGGCGTGGGATGAGGCGCAGGCCGCTGCCGCTGGCGCTGGTCTCGCGCGCAGCGCCTACCTGCCCCAGCTGGCCGTTGAGGCACTCGCGGGCGCGCAACGTACGCCGCTGCCAGCACCTGCCACTGTCGTCGCCCGGGGCTATTTCGTATCGGACACACGGGAATCGATTCCGTCGCTGACGGTCAAGTGGTTGCTGTTCGATTTTGGCCGCCGCGATGCGGCCCGCGACCGCGCGGACGCGACCGTGTTTGTCGCCAATGCGGCCTTCACCGGCGCGCACCAGACACTCGTATTCACCATCACCCGCGACTACTACGCGGTACGTGCCGCGCAGGGCAAGGAACGCTCGGCGCAAAAGGCACTGGAAACCGCAACCATCGAACAACTCGCGGTGACCGCACGGCAAAAGCACGAGCTCGCCACGGTGGTGGAAGCCGCTCGCGCCGATCGACAGGTGGCACAAGCCCGCCTTGCGGTCGTCAGGACAGGCGCGGCCAGGACGGTCGCGCTGTCCGCGCTCCTCGCCGACATCGGGCTGCCACCGGATACAGCCCTCACGCTGGTACCGGACGAGATGACGAACCTTCCGCTGCCGCCCGCATCGGACGTGGCCCGGTATGTCGATGCGGCTCTCGCCCGGCGGCCCGACCTGCTTGCCGCGCAAGGGAAGCTCGAGGCCGCCGAAGCCGGCGTGCGCGCTGCCAAGGCCGACGATCGTCCGACCGTCTCGTTGCTCGGGCAGGCCTTCCTCAACGATGGACGGCTGCGCTCGGACGGCGGCGCCTGGTCCTCCGTCCATCGCCCTGGCGGTGCCCTCTTCGTCCAGTTCAGCTGGCCGCTTTACGATGGCGGGATGCGCCATTCCTCACGGCTTGCCGCCGAGGCAGCGCGTGATGCGGCGCAGGACAGCCTGGAGGCGGCCAGGCGGAAGGCTGAGAAGCAGGTCTCAAATGCCTTTCATGCGCTGAAGACGGCGCTCGCCGAGGTCGAAGCAGCGCACGCGGTGACCCTCGCGGCGACGGTGTCACACGATGCAGCGCTCAGCGCATACCGCCACGGGCTTGCCACGTTCGACGAGCTTTCGGCCGAAGGCAATGCACTGGCCGCCGCGGAGTCGGACGAGGAAGACGCGCGAGCCAACGCGTTCGCCTCAGCGGCCGGCCTGGCCCTCGCTACCGGCGAGGCGCACCCTGATCCCGGCGGCCCGTGAGCGGGCCGCTGAACCGGCAGCCCTTGGATGGCGGCACCAAGCGGCGGTACCCAGCGCACGTGAAGACCGAAGCCGTCCGGCGGGTGCGGGTAGCACGTGAACCTGTGGCCGTTGTTGCGCGGGATCTCTCCGTGAAGACCGGCAGCCTTTACATCTGGTTGCGCAAAGCCGACATCCTGGATCCGGTCTAAATGGCGATGTTACCGCGCGGGAGTGAAGGCAGATCGCGTTCCGCCTCGCTCGCTCCGCCAACGCCTCGGCGGCCAACCAACGACACGCTTGAACACATTCGAGAAGTGCGACTGGTCCGACATCCCGCAGGCCAGCGCGACGTCGGCAAGCGACATATCCGTGGAGAGCATCAAGTACTGCGCATAGGCCATGCGCCGACGGGTGATGTATTGCCCCGGCCGCTCCCCGAACGTGGCCTTGAAGCTTCGGTAGAAGTGCCCGACCGACATGTTCAACAGGCCCGCGACTGCGGTGATGTCAACGCGTTCGCCCAAGTGTTGCTCGATGTAATCCATCACCCGCTTCCCGTCCGCGCCCAACAGGCGGGCCGACGGCTTGGGCCGCACATCCATCAACGACTGCTGCATTGCGCCATCGACCATCTGGTTAAACGGCCACTGTGGTGGCAACACGCAGCCAATGGCATTGGCGATTCAACCAACGGATATTGGAAAAATCCCGTGACGCCCGCACGGCCCGCGAGAAGCAAGGCGCGCCTATTTACAGCAATGCCACGCAAGAACGTGTCCCTGCAGGCGCAGGCACAATCACGCCATCTACCGGACACAGCACGATGTCCCAGCTGACCCCGAACCCGCCACAGGCCCCGACCGCGCTTTCCATTGACGCGATCCTGCATGCCCGGCCCCAGCTTCCCCTCGCCACGAGCAGGGGCCGGGGCTGGTCCGGCGTGACCCTGGACGTACACCGCAGCTATTCGAACGTGGCCGAATCGTACGCGCCGCTCGACCACCACATGGTGCATCTCTGCACGTCAGGCGCGTCGCGCCTGACCCAGATGCGGGCGGGTGCGGTCGACACACGGACCATTCGGGCCGGCCACACGCTCATCATGCCGGCGGGTTATTCGTCGTCCTGGGACGGTGATGCCGCGCCCTCGGCGCGACTGCGCATCCCCACCTCCCTTGTGACGCACGCGGCCGACGAACTCGGCGACGCGGGACCGGTGCGCCTGGAGGTGGTGAATGTTTTCGATACGTTCGATCCCACCATCACGCGTCTGGCCCAGGCGTATGTTGCCGAACTCGACCTGGCCCCGCATCCGTGCCAGCGCCTCATCGTCGACGCGCTCTCCAGCGCACTGGCGGCGCATCTCCTCCGCCGCTACAACGTCTTTCGGCCCGTCGAGCGGCAGCGAACGCGCGGGCTTGGCCGGACCGAGATAACCCGACTCACCGACTACATCGAAGATAACCTGCACCGCCCGATCGGGCTGGCGGAACTCGCGGCGATCGTCGGCGTCAGCCGTTTCCACTTCTGTCGCGTGTTCAAGCAGACCATGGGCGTCACCGCATTTGCCTTTGTCGAAGAGTGCCGCATCCGCCGCGCCCGCCAGCTCGTGGTCGAGACTGCGTTGTCACTAGCCGATATCGCCCTGCTCGCGGGATTCTCGGACCAGAGCCATTTCACGCGGCGGTTCACCTTCCACGTCGGCGCCACACCGGGCGCCTTCGCACGTGAGTACGGTCCCCGCCGTTCGCGCGGCGCGCGGTCATCCTGAGCGCAACCGATGCCCAGACTTCGCAACGCGGGGCCAGCCGCAAAGGTGCGCACGGACGTAGTATCTGGTGTCCAATGGAGGGAAGCGCGTGCGTACGAAGCGGTTCTCCGAGCAGCAGATCGCCAACGCCCTTTCCCAGCTGGCGAGCGGACGCGAGCCCGAGGTCGTTTGCGAAGACCTGCAGATCACCCGCGAAACACTGGAAGCCTGGCGGAGCCGGTTTGCGGGTGCCGCACTTTCCACCGCGCAGCGGCTGCGGGAAGCGGAAATGGAGCTCGGTGCCCTGAAGCGCATGTATGCCGAACTCGCGCTTGAGAACGAGCGGCTGAAGATACTGCTCACGGGAAAACGCTAACCGACCATCAGCGGGCGCCGCGATGACGGAGCACGCCTTCACCACCACCATCCGGCGACGACGAGCGTCCATCTCGGGCCTTGCCATACCCGGTGAGCAGGTGCAGGCCAAGCGATGCGCAGACCAATGAAACAACGATGACGGCCGCGGCCAGGAAAATGGAAAGGTCACGTGCCCGCCACGGCTCGCCTGATCCGGTCTGCAGGGGGATCGCCATGGCGGCCGCGAGTGTCACGGCGCCCTTCGCGCCCGCCACCGCCGTGATCCCCACGATACGCAGTTCAGCGGCGCTGAACGCCCCACGCCAGCGGTGCCCCGGGTCCTGGCGAACGCGCAACGCTACCCACGCCCAGAGCGCCCGGATCATCGTCAGGACAGCGCAGATGGCAGCAACGTAGACCGCAAGCCACCAAAGCTCGGCCTTGGCCGCCTGACCGAGCGCCCGGTTCGCCGCACTCACGATCGCTGGCAACTGTTGCCCAAGCACGACGAAGATCACGCCGTTGCCCGCAAACGCGACGGCGTCCCATACTGCACGCCGGCGAACGCGGGTCAATGCCGATGCCCGCCCTGTCCGCTCCTCAACGCCCATCGTGATGCCCGCCGCGACGGCCGCGAGGATGCCGGAGGCATGCAGTGCATCGGCCACCACGTATGCCACGAACGGGATGATCAGACTCACCAAGACCTGTACGCCCACTTCCTCACCAAGCGAACGTGCGACCCAGTCCTTCGCTGCGTTGGCAACGAGACAGACGGCAGCCCCGACCATCAGGCCGATGGCTGCCACCCAGGCGAAGGTACCCAGCGCATGAGCCGCAGAAAACGTGCCTGTCGCCGAAGCGGCGATCGCAAACCGGAAGCAGACGATGCCGGAGGCGTCGTTGAGCAGCGATTCCCCTTCGAGGATGAGCATCAGCCTCGGTGGCATGGGTGAGCGCGCAGCCATGGCGGTCACCGCCACGGTATCCGTGGGTGACAGGATGGCGGCCAGCGCGAAAGCCCCTGCCATGGTGAATGTCGGAATGAGCCAGTGAATAAACACACCGACGCCCGCAACGGTCAGGCAGACCAGTCCGAACGCAAGGGACACGATGGTTCCTTTGTCCGCGAACAACCCTTCCCGGGGCAATCGCCAGCCATCCAGGAAGAGCAGTGGCGCAAGAAAGAGCAGGAAGAAGGTGTCGGGCGACAGCGCCATGTCCACCGGATGGACCAGATCCAGTGCGCTCCCAAGGGCGATCTGCACGAGCGGCAACGGCACACGCTGGCCAAGCGCGCGGGTCAGCACGGCGCTCACCACCACGGTAGAGAGCAGGAGGACTGTCAGGATCACGGTGCCCATGGCTTCTCCCTCACGGGGGTGTTATCTCGCGCCCCGCATCACCTTTGAGAAAAGCCAATCAAGCGACAAGGGGCCGGCCCCGAGCGCCATCGCGGCCAGGGCGAGCGCCGCCCAATACAAATGGAAGTTCGCCCAACCGTCAGGAAAGACCAGCTGGATCACGGCCGTCATGATGAGCAAACCAAGGGCCGCAGCGCGGGTAGCCAACCCAGCAAGCAACAGCACGGGCAGTGCGAGCTCCGCACAGGCGACCAGCCATGCAACCTGATCCGGCCACGGGATGGCGACCTGCGCACCGAACACATGGAGTTGGAACTGCTCTTCGAAAAGATAGGTGGTCGCCGGCGATAAGCTGAACCAGCCGTCCCAGCGGGTTAACCCCGAACGAAGAAAAGGCAACGCTAATGCGATCCGCACGGCGATCGGCGCGAGCGCGGCACCGATATGGGTAAGCGCGCCATGGATGCGCCCCAGCCACGAGAAGCGCGAGCGTCGAATGACGTGATCAATCACCGGAAGTCTCCGCGGTAGGGACGCCCATGCTCGACGCGACGACCAGGCGTGCGTCGACCAGCAGGCGTAGATGAAAAACAAGATCGAAGTCGTCGGCCGTATTGACTGCGAGCGCCGCCGCGCTGGTCAGGTCTTCACCACGCATCAAGCCGGCAAGAAACGTGACGCCTCCGTGCTGAAGCCGGTAGACCTCGACATCCTGGGCCGGACGCGCGACGACACAGCTCTCTGGCCCTTCATCCAGGTGCACGCATTGCGCGGCGGCCGGGTCGGTGTTTGCCTCCCAGATCGATACCACTGGGTAGATGGAATGTACGAGCCTTATGGAGGGATGCAGTACAACCTGCGCATGCGCGTCGCCGGAGATGGCTACCAGGAGCGCGTCCGGCTCAAGCACCGGGGACTCGTTCGCGTGATAGGCCTCGACCCACGCCCGTTCCAACCGGGCGACGTCACCGAGGTACGGGAGCGATTGCGCAGGCGGAAAGCGATCCATGAAAGCCGGAAACGACGCGCCGTATTCGGCCATCACGGGTGAGCGAGGAACCTCACCCAGGCAATAAGCCGCCGCCATTGCCCGGAAGAACTCGGTGCCGACGAGCCTGGCCGTCACGGGGTACGCATCCTCGAGCGTGAGCACCTGCCCCATCACCGCGTTGTTCCGGTAAACGCCGAAGCGCCGTGCCGTACTGGCGCGTGGACCGCCGTTGATCCTTGGGGGAACGGGAAGTGACGCGTCGAGCACAGCGTCGCCGAAACACGACTGCCAATCGGCTTCGAAGCGGCCACTCACGGCCGTGCACCTGGCGGTGACGGCATGGCCGTCGTCGCCTTCGGCCGATGGAGGACGTTCGACCAGAACATCTGGAGTTGGGCAAGGCCGCCCGCCGTGGAACTCCACAGGGTCGAGTCGCACACGAGCAAGGTGCCACTGAACACGCCAGGCCGTGACTGGAGCATGGCGTCGAAATCACGCCAACCCTCGTCGCAGAATGGGTGCGGAAGCGCCGTCGGTTCGACCTGCTGCTGGACGAGGACATCGAGACGCTCCCGCGCCTCGCCCAGGCGCTCGAAATGCGGCAAGTGCGGGTGCGCGTTGAAGGTCTCGACATCCTTCAACAGCCCCCACCGGTCCAGCGCACGGGCGGCGCGGAACGGCCACGGCGTGCCTTGGCTATCAAGCCGCGGACGCAGGCCGAATCGGTTTTCCACCGGCACACCCAGGCCGGAAAGTACCGCTCGCCCGAAGCCGCCAAAGCGTTGCTGAGGCGGAATGGTGCGATCGCCATGATGGTGAAACTCGGTCTCCTGACGATGGTCGCGTAGATTCGGGGCGACGCTGGTGGTATCCCCGATGTCGTGATGCGGACACACGAAGAGCATGTTCTCCGGCGCGTGGAGAAAGCGGCGGAGGGCTTTCATCTCAGCCGGCGACGGGCGCTGCCGCGTGGGCATGGCATCGAAGCTGATGATGATCAGGGTATCGACTTCGTCTAGGAGCGCGTCCGTCAGTTCAAGGGTTCCGACGTTGTCGCTGACCCGCTCGAGCAGCAAGGCCTGGTGACGGGTGATGCCCTTCGCCAGCTGCCGGAAGTTAAGGAAGTTGGGTAACTGGATGTGATCGAGAAAGCCGGCTATCCCCTGATCGATATCACCCGAATGCGCGAGGTGCTCGAAACGCGGATAGTGGATACGGCGTGTCTCGAACAACGCGGGGAAGCGGTTGTTGATGTCGCCCAGCGTAGCGCCCGTTTCGAGCGGACGGCTCCAGGAAAAATAAAGGCAGACGCGACGCTCAGACATGGCTGCACCGTGACGTTCGTGCAGGAGCCGCGGCTTCCGTCGCTTTCGCTGTGATGCCGTCTGCTTGCGCGGCCTCGGCCACCAGCACATGCAGCGAGGGAATGTTCGCGTCCCACTCGATCATGGCTGGCCGGGCACCGGTAAGCCCTATCGCTGCCTCATACAACGCCCATACCGACGGGCCGACGCTACGATCATGCGTGTCGATGAGCACCTCATCGTCCGTGCCCTCGTGTTCCCGCTGATGGCCGGCGAGATGGAATTCCCCCACAGCCCCAGGGTCGATCCGGCCGACATACGCGAACGGGTCCATTCCATGATTCGCGCATGACACGACGACGTTATTGACATCGAGCAGGATGCCGCATCCTGTCCGGCGGGCGATCTCATTGATGAAATCCGTTTCTTCGAACGTGCTTTCGTCGAAACGGATATACGTCGCCGGGTTTTCAAGCAGTATCTGCCGGGCAAGATGGCTCTGCAGCTCGTCGACGTGCTCACAGACCTGGCGCAACGTATCGACCGTATACGGCAACGGCAGGAGGTCATTCAAGAAGCCCCGCGAATGCGTGGACCATGCCAGGTGCTCGGAGAACAGCGCAGGCTCGTATCGGTCCACCAACGTTTTCAGGCGGCCCAGGTGCTCACGATCCAGGGGAAGTTGGCCACCGAGCGAAAGGCCCACGCCATGTACCGAGATGGCATAGCGCTCCCGGATGGCGGTGAGGTAACGATGAGGAGGCCCACCTGCGCCCATGTAGTTCTCAGCATGCACCTCGAAAAACGGCACAGCGGGCTCGTTGTCGAGGATGGCACGGTAGTGCTCGGGCTTTAGGCTCACCCCGCACCACCGCCCGATCGGCGTACGACGCGGCGGAGCATGGCTATGCGGGGGAATTGACCAGACAGTGGACACGGCATTGCCTTGAATGCGGGGCGAGCGCCCTGGAGGGCCCATCCGGCGCGAGCGGCCGGATGGGCTTGGACATCAGACCTTCGGGGTGAGGCTGCCCGGGCCGTTCGGGGTGCTGACCGCGGTGCAGGTACCCTTCGGCACGAGCTTGAACGCGTTGCCCTGGTAGTCCTGCGTGCTCGTGCCGGCACACGTGGTGCCCGCGCCGGCGTAGCAATCGTTCTGGCCCTTCAGGGCCGTGCCAAAGCACGGCTCAACCTTTCCGGACTTGACCAACTTCGTATGTTCCGCCTGGATCTTCTTCTGGGCGGGCGTGAAATCCTCAGCGGCAGCGGTCGCGCAGGTGAAGCTGCCAACGACGGTTGCGATAGCACCGGCAACAAGAAGGCTCACGGTTCGGCTAGACATGGATACATCCTCAGTGGCTTGAGAGAAGAGGCTCATAGGTGGTTCGGCCCCGTGAGGATGTTGTGTCGGATCGTGTGGGGTTGATTGAATTCGGTTGTGCGGGGTGGCACGTGGTTGCGGTGTGGGCTTGGTCTTGCGGTGGCGTACGTCAGCCAGACGGTGACCGGGCTCGCGGCGATCGTCGGGATCGGCGCCACGATCGGCGACTTCAATCCGGTACGGACACTGATCGACAGCTTGCTGACCGCAGTCCAGGGAATGATTGGCCAAGGGCTCGTTGATGTTCTCCAATGCCAGGGAAACGTCCACGACGCCTACAGCCGACAGCTGGCGCACCCTCTGGAGTAACGCAGCCTACCCGCCCCATCATTGCGCGTCGTAGTCGGGCGGCCGATGATCCTCCAGCTTGGTACGGCAGGCTTTACCTGCGACGCCTACGTGGGCGTGCACGCGGCGCTCAAACGTGAGCACCGAACAGTTGAAGTAAGCGTCGATCAGCTCCTTGGGAACCCACTCCGATGGACTGAAGGTGCCAACGAGCCGCTGAATAGAGGGGGGCATTGAGCAGGTAGCGCACTTGTTCGGCGCTCGAAACGGTGGGCGCGGCGTCTCGGATCTACTTGGCATCGTTCTGTGCTTCAAGGCTGGCTGCACCAGGTATTGAGGTCAGTCGCTGCAGCGCGTCAATGGCCGTGCCGGTGTCTTTCAGTCTCGTGGCGGTTCTGGCCATGATCCGTCCTTGTTGATGGGCAGCGCAAAGCAGGATACTCAGGCGTCGCGGTAAGGGGAATTGCCCTTCTGCGCTCGCTGCGCCGCCCCTTTTACACCAAGGACGATGACCGTTCATGCCAAAGCGTAAGCGCCGCCCAGCGCCGCCCACCCAGGCGAAACGGGCACAGCCGACCTCGGGCGTCTGGACCAAAGCTCTCTTCGCCGCGCTCGGCGCCGTCCTGGTCAAGGGCGCCGATATGCTGGATAACCTTGATCGTTTGCCCAACGCGGTGACCAGCACGGCCCATCACGCCTACGAGTGGTGGGCAGTCGACCAGGCCTGGAGCGGCGGCTGGACCGATGAAGGATGCATCGATTGCCCTGTCCCGGATGTGTTCATCACGATCAATCTGCTGGTGCGAAACGGAATCGCTAGCGGCGAAGTGCAAACACCGCCAATGATCGGCAAGCTGCCCTACCCGCATCTATTGATCGACGGCAAAAAGGTTGATGGCACCGTGACCGGCATCTTCTATGACTACGTCGGGGGCCGGAAGACGAAGTTTGCCGCGTTCACGCTGGCCGCCCACGGCAACGATCGCGTCATCACCGTCATCGAAGATCCGCTAGGCATTTTCCCGAAGCAGCCCGGGGATCTGTTCAAAACGGGCCGCTACGAGGAGGCGGTGGAGGCGGCGCCGGCGCCATCAAAATAGTGCTCGCCATCAAGACGACGCCCCGGCAATAGGCGCTTGACGACGATCAGGCGCCTGTCGACCCATAGGCCGCCGTGGCGCCCTCGCCCCACAGCATGGCTTGGTGCTTTTCGTCGTCATCGTCGCACATGACCCGATGGAGAAGCCCATCGCCGGCGTCGTCTGCGCCATCAAACGCCGATGACCGGCCCATACGCATTGTTGCGCTTGTGACAATGAATGCCCTTGTTTCGCCCGGCGCCACCCAGCGCAGCCGCGCACAAGTGCTCTCGTGACGAGGCTGGTTTGCAACAAATGAAGCACGTCCTTGCCATCGCGTTTCCTTTCAAGGCTGACGTTGGACCATGGTAGGACAAGATGACAACTCGAACGGAATTCGCGTCGGCTGCGTTCATGGGCTCAATGAACGACTCGCAGGCCAGACGCTTCTGGGATGCCGATACGGTCTGGACAACGCGCTGATGCCGATCACCTTGCTGCTAGCGATTACTTCCATCGAATCGGTAAGGTTCGCTGCATCGTGGCTTCTGCGGGCCACAGCCCGCTCAATCGCCACCGCGTTCACGTGGCGCACAACCGGCCATGAGCGAGTGTGGAACTCTGGGCTCAATCGACAGCGAAGCCGTCTGTCTTGAACGATATGCTGGGCTAATGTAACACCAGCGCTAGCCGGATCAACGCTTTACCGAATGCGGCCAATTCGGTCGGCGGACACGGACGACTCCACAAACGATTCTGGTGAAACTCCGCCGTTATGAAGCAAATAGACAAAATGGTGTTTGAGCTCTTCCCACCCAGAGCGCAGGCCAGCAGCCCTAATTTTTCGCTCTGCTGCATCATGGCAACCGCCTTTATGGACAATGAATACTGGCGTGAGAGAGTTCTCCGCATTGGATCTAGAGAAAACTGCTGCACCCAGCCCAAAGTCATCGATGCGCTCGTCGCATACATCGCAGCAGAGGACTGGACCGGAAATGCCTTGCGTGTTCAAGATCTTGATCATGGAAGTTTATCCTTGTGAGGCCCAACCATCTAATCGACCACCTTTGGCCGGGTTTACAGTTCAGCAGATCGGGCAGCCAATGGAAGCCCGGCAATGAGTTCACGGCGGATAAAATCGCCGCACCGCTATCGACTTGAAACGAAACGGGACCAACCGGTAGGACGTCTTCGACGGGGTCAGTGCCGTATCAAAATGCAGGGCGATTGAGGCGGTCAGCCAAATAATAGAGACCTAAACAGGTTGCGCATATGAGCTGCCAAAACAGAAAAAATGCAATGACGATGAAGGCAGCACGACCCAAGGGAGCGAACGCGCCGAGGTGCTGCATGACGCCCTGCGCAATTACGCCGGCGAATACGAAATACACGAGCAAAAGTAGGCTTTCCCAACACAAGAAGCCGAAAAGATAAGCCAGGAAGCGCCGCCGGGTGAGGTCCAGGACCTTCTTTGCCTCATGCACCACCACGAGAAGCGTTGGAGTCGGTGCCGGCATCAACTCGTCGATATCTGGACGATTGAAAGTCGCGATCGCCGCGAGCGATGCGATGTAAAACCCTGGAAGGATCGAACAAGCGAGACACAGTCTGTCGATAAGCCCTGAGGGGCCAGCGATCGCTCCGGCTTTTGCAAAGCAAATCACAAGTACCGTTGATATCGCGGTCAGAATCGACGGCATGAGCCAGTCCACTACCCACTTCTGCGGATGACGGATACGCAAGTAAGAAATGGGCGCGATAGTTATATCAAGCATGGCGGTCTCATCAGCTCAGCGCCCTGATCTTCGACATGATGACAGTGTTGATTGCGCTGAACGCCGTGGGCAAGTTGTCGCCTATACCCGTTATGCGCTCCTTCCTCACATACTTATCCTCGTTCACTAGGTTGAATGACGACGAGTGCACATTCACAGTGTGGTCGAGATCTGACTCTGATTTGAATTTGATCCTGGCGAACTCGTAGTCGCTCGTATGCCCAGACGTGATTGTCTTCAAAAGGTTTAACGCTTTCTGCGTTGCCTTCTGAGGATTGGCCTTGATGATGACCGACGAACGGTCAATCGTGGCAGCTCCACTAGAGTCCCACTTTGCCCCTTTATTCTGGAGACTGTACAGCTCAACCTCTTTAAGCTCGCCCTTTTGGAGATCTTGAATGAACTCCTTCGACGGATGCCCAGCTAGGTGGATCAATGGCCGAGCTGGGATACGCTTGAAGTGACCAGCGGCGTCGCGAGTCGCTTCCGGATCCTCAATGGTGAACTTCTTCGAGTCCTTCGAGGCCTCGCGGAGCAACGTGCGTAATATAGTTGCTACACGAGTGGACCCCAATCCCGCCGCTGCTTCAACTAGGAAGGTACACGGCGCGTTATTGCTCTTGTCGCCAAATTTCCAAAGGATGTGCGCCGAATGCTCGAGCCCTTCGTCGCCATTCTTTAGCACTTGGCGCCGTTGTTTTTTAACCGGATCCGTTAGAGTCGGGTCAGCCGCATCGGGATCGACATAGTTAATGAGCATCTCGCATCGATTGGCAAAAAGCTTGATGTCCTGAATATTCCACGCATGCCCCTTGGCGTTAGTGATCGTCGCTTGATTGGCGTTAACGAGTGCCCTGAGAGTGGCGGCAAGCGCGTAGTGCGGAAAGCCGGGCAATCCGTCTCCCAGCTTTCGCGTCCACGCCGACGACTTCGCGTCGTAGAAAAATACTGAGCGTTCGTCCTTGCGCATTTATATCCCCCGATTTAAAGCGAAAGGATCTCATGGTCTGCGATCGCCGCGCCACCGCCTAGACGATGCCCCGCCTTCGCAGAATCAGGCTTGACTCTCGCCATTGCTAAACACCAACGCCTTGACCGTTTCCGCGCACCAACGAGGACCGTCTGCCAAGCGCGTCCCTCGACGACTCCGAATGCTCGGTCATTTTTTCGGACCTTTGTCTACCACCGCGCCGTCAAATCCTTTTCTCATAAGTGACTGATTTTACGAAAAGTGACTTCAGCTGGCGGAGAGAGTGGGGGACGGTTGTTCCGCACTACCCCAACGCCCCCGGGCCCCGCATCGGTGGGCCGGATTGTGGCCCGGAATCGTGAGGACGACGAGCCAAGTTGTCAACGCTCGGCATTACCGTTCGTACGGCCTCCTCTTGCCAAGATGCACATCAACGTCCCTTTGGAAGTCCTCACCGTGCCGGCCGGTCAGAAGATAGGCAAAAAACTCGCGCAGGTCGCGGCGCATGAACATGTAGTCCTCATACATAAGTGGCGCGACGGGTACCGCGCCATGGCGGCTTTTTGGATGCAGGGTCATGATGCGTTGCTCATACATCTCCCCAAAATACCGCTCGTCTGCGCCGGGGGCCGGCAAACCGAACGGCTCATTGAAATGACGGTGGACCCATTGCGCGGCGTCCCTGGCGGAAGGGTTGACGATGCCGGACTGGACCAGGTGTTCTTGGACAGCCGAAAACGAGGCATCCAGGGCAACGTAGCAGGCGGTGGTCGCCTCTTCCCTGAACTCCGGATGGCGGGAAAGCATGTCCGCTTTCATCAAGGCATGCATGCCCCGATAGACGACGTAGTCGACCGGGTTCAATGCTTCAAAGAATTCCGGAAGCCGATGGATGGCGAATTCGGAATGGGTCCATAGGTCATATGGTCGCTCGGGAGGACGAAAATGCCGGCGCACACGCTCTATTGCCAGCTGCTCCCGGCACCGCCCCATTACTAGGTCCCTGATTTCGGCAAGCACCGACGGGGAGTCGAGCTGAAGCCGCCGCGCATCGAGGAGGGGGCGAGACTCGATTTCCGGATAGAAGATTAGGCGGCTTCCGTTTCTGACCTCGCACAGCATCAGGGCAGAAACCAAACGCAGATGACCCGGCGACAAGCTCCTCAACTCGGTGAACGGCAGCTCTGGGTCGAAAATATCCCAAGGAACTCCGCGAACAACCGAAAACACCACTTCATCGTCCGCATGGAAAAGACTATCGGGAAGGACGTAGGTCCCCCTCGGATACAGGCCAAGCTCGCGGAAAATGACAATTTCATAGACCGGTCGGCGCTGACGGTGTCGGGCATCTGCGGAGTCAAGCCAACCGAGCTTTGCGCGAGTCCTCGCCATGCCCCCTCCATGTAGATTCCAAACTTCAAGTCGGCGTCGGGCAAACGGAAACCGGTTACCCGGCGGGAAACCATTGGTGGGATTCTCGACGCACGCGCGTGTAAAAGTACACCTACCGACGAAGAAGGCCGGCTCGCGCCGTCCTCCTCGTTCCACGTGTCACCCTTTGCTGGACCGGGGGTCATCGCTCCGCTGATACGTCCGCTCCTCTTGGAAGAGGCCGCACTCGTCGTGGATGCGGACGGATGCGTGTTTGTCGGCCATAAATTGCTTCATTTTTTGCATGATCTCGGCCTTGGTTTGAGCCGTCAGGGTGGCCCGCTGAGCACCATGTGCCCTGAGCTCCCAAATGCCACCTCTCTTGGTGATGGCATACCGTTTCAGAGTCACTGAATGTCTCTCCATGAAATTGGATGACACCACGGCCGCCTCTGGTTGACGGTGTGCAGGAGGACGCTGCACGTGGACATGCGAAACCGTCCCAGACCAACCCCACATTACCGTGGTGCTGTTTGGGCACGCCGGCCGGCTGGTCTAGACACCAAGCGGCTTTTTACGCTCGTCCTCAACATATCCACGCTCGGCGGCGGGGTCAACACAAGATATAGGGGATTTTTTCCAGCATCCTGCTTGGTTGGAACCTAGAGGCGCAAGCCTTCCGGCAGAGCTATCCCCACAGGGATGGTTCCCGCCTCGACCTCGGCCACCGCCAGGTCCACGGTCAGCCAAAAGACCCGGGACGCCGTCGCATAGCTGGTCCAGGCAAGAAAGACGAGGACGAAAACAAGCCGGCCACGATCGCCCACCCGGCGGCAGCATTCCGGGTGGCCTGGGCCACACTGCTGCCCAACACCCAAGTCAGCACCCACCAGGTGAGACCACCCCAGAGCAGGCCAACGACAGCCTGTAACCGGGCATTCCGTGCGATTGCCAATGGCTGAAGAGCGGCAATGGCCGACTTGACCCCAACCAAGCCCTCCTCGGTGGGACAGCGGTCCCGGACAAAGATGGCAAGGAGCAGGACGGCAGTCCGCTTGACCCCGTCCAGCGCACCGCCAGCCGGCAGGCGGAACACCATCGTTCCCATCGCCATCAGCGCCGCCGGCCACCATAGACCACCGGGCGAAGGGTGGCCGAGCGCACTGTCAAACAGGGCGATAGCGGAAAAAATCAGCCACCAGACGGGCACCATGAGGGCGGTCAGGACCAGCCGCTTGGTATTGAGACCAAGCCCGAGGAACAGAAACCCCGGCACATGCCAAACCGAGTCCATGACCACGAGGGCTTCAGAGGAGTGCACCTTCACCCGCTTGACCAGAAGGTGTTCGGCATACCTCAGCGTGTCGCTGGCCCGGTCGAAGACGGGGTCTAGGATGGAGGGGGCGGGCGTGACCGGCTCAGCTTTCACGGCTGGCCCAACTACACGCTGTGGCAGCGAGAGAGGATAGAAAAAGGGGCAGCAGAACCGCCGCTCCCTGGCGAAGTCTCGGATGCATGACATTCCCCTGTAACCGCCTATATCCGGCGACGGGGGTCAGTTTACTCCGCCCCGGCAAACCGCTCGTTATTTGCTCCAATGACCGAGGACCCACTCCCAACGATGGGTTCCGTAGTCCCACCGCCAGTGGGCCCGGACCCACTTCGTCTTGCCGATGGGGCGGACGGTCTGAATGTTCTGGATGCGCTCCGGTGGCTTCGGAGGACAGGGTGGACGTGGCGGCTGGGGACGGCGGATGGCCATTGGCTTCCTCTGTCACTCGATGACCGGCAGCGCCCCGCACTGGGGAAGCGCCAGCAGGTTGTCGTTCCAGTACCCATCTGCATGGGTTTGCAGGTAGGGGGCCTTTCCGGTGTCGTGCCGGACGCCAATCAGCGCCCTCTTTCCGGTGCTTGGGTCGATGACCACATACGCCTCATTGCCACCATTAATCCGGCGGATAACGGCCTCGCGGGTCATCCTCCAGCTCCCCTGCGAATTGCCCACATGGGTAATGTGCTCGTATCGACTTTCCGGGTGTGGCCTGATGATACAGGTCACCTGATATTCGGTCATGTCGTACTCCCCTGTCGAATTTGCGCTCGCCATCCGGCAATCCTCGGGGCGGCCTTCGCCGCATGGGGCGCCGGTCAGACGGCGGGAAGAGGATGGGCCTGAGAAGGACCGTTTGTCTGTCAGCTCTCACCTACGCCGAATTATATAGAGGCCGTCATCAAGGCCTCCGTCGTCAACCGCGAGGCGGTTTCCGGGGGTGGCCCCCGCTGCGCCGGCCAGGCGCCTTATGGTTGGATTTCCCGACATGTCAGACAGCGCCACCCAGCAGCGTTATCCTCTACGGGCAAGGCACGGTTCGTGCCCTGTCACTCAGAGGGAATCAAGGAGAGCGTGGTGACCGATACAGATGGCGTGTTGTCTTTAAGGAAGTTTAGCGATGTGAAGCTTTCGGACCCGTTCTTCGATTCACTGAAGGCGGACTATCCAGGTTTTGAAAACTGGTTCGAAAAGAAAAAGGACGACAAAGCCTTTGTCTCACTTGATGAGGCTGGGAACCTACAAGGGTTCCTCTATACCAAGCAGGAAACAGAGGAACTCACCGATATCACCCCCAGCCTCCCAGCGCTCCATCGCCTGAAGATTGGCACATTCAAGGTCAACGCTCACGGCACAAAACTCGGCGAGCGCTTCATAAAGAAGATTTTTGACATTGCTGTCGCCTGCAACGTCTCCGAGGTATACGTCACGGTCTTTCCGAAGCATGAAGGGCTTTTATCGCTTCTTTCTAGATATGGCTTCGAGAAGGTGGGCGAAAAGATGGTCAATCGGATGGCCGAGGATGTCATGTCCCGCAGCATGACCGCTTTGGGACCCACCGCCCGCCAGTCCTACCCCTTAATCCGGATAGCACCCACAACAAAGCACGTCCTCCTGTCCATTTATCCGGAGTACCACAGTCGGCTCTTTCCAGACTCGCTGCTGAAAACCGAAGACGCGTCGGTTATGGTCACTGACACATCGGCCACCAACAGCATACACAAGGTCTATCTGTGCAAAATTCCCGGCGTCGAGGACCTGAAGCCGGGCGATATCGTGCTCATCTATAGGACGAAGGAGGGGACCATCCCTGCCGAGTACAGTGCGGTAGCAACCAGTGCCTGTGTCGTCGAGGAATTCAGGTGGTTGAACTCGTTTCCCACCCTGCAAAGCTTCCTGGAATATGCCCTTCCCTACAGCGTGTTCACCAAGGAAGAGCTGACAAAGTTCTACACGGACAAGCAATACAACCGCGTCATTCGATTCAGCTACAACATCGCGCTCCCCAAGCGAATCATCCGGAAACGCCTCATTGAAGAGGTCGGATTTGACAGGGAGGCGCGCTGGACGTCTTTTCCAATTACGGAACAACAGATCAAACATGTATTGAAGCTTGGAGGTGCAAGTGCAGGTCTTATTGTCGATACACCCTGAGCATGCCGACAAAATCTTGTCTGGCCATAAGCGTTATGAGTTTCGAAAGAATTTTTTCAAGAATCCGGCCGTGACCAAGGTTCTCATCTACGCGACCATGCCGGTAGGAAAGGTCATTGGCGATTTTGAAATTGGTGAGGTGATAGATGGAAGTCCCAGCACTGTTTGGGAGACGACCAAGAATCACGCCGGAATCTCCCGGAAATTCTTCAGGTTGTACTTCAGCGGCAGGCAAAGGGCTATTGCGATTGGAGTGAGGAATCCCCGCCGCTTCGACCTCCCGCGCGCGCTCGATGAGGTCGAGGATGGAATGGTCGCGCCTCAGTCTTTCAGGTACGTCGACCCAGAGGTATCGGCGCACTGGTAATCCCTGGCGGTTTCGCTGTCGGGCGCAAGGCGCCCGCAGCGTTTAACTTCATCCCACATCCACTCCTCCCACGCCGACGTGTCCGATGCCGGCGCCAGCAGCCGGACCACCATGCGATGGCCGTGTTTGGTGGCCCGCCAAAGGGCCTCACTGTTCCGGGCATTGGGGTCACTTGGCGGAGAGAGTGGGATCCGCCTGATGCACTCTCCGCCAACGCCTACGGGCATTTCGGGGTGTACCGGGAAGTGTCCCGCGATCCTATCTTTTGGGTTATATCTGTCAACCCGTAAAATCATTTCATCCAGCCCCCTTGACGTTCTCCCCATCCAGAGTAGGGTCAAGGCAGACGCGGCATGTGTAACCACGCTTCCAGCCCACCGTGGCAGAGCATGGTGACGTTGACGGCCATCCTTCCGGACAACGTCTGTCGCGCCGATGAAGCCGCCCTTCGGGGCGGCTTTTTTGTTGTTGGTCCACATCCGTTCGGCACGCAGAGCGGCTGTGTGAAACGACGACGAGCAACAGGCACCGACCCAAGCGCCGCTCACAGACCCGGCACGTCCTTCTCATGAGGTTCAAAAGCGCACCCGGCATCGCCGGAAAACACGAACCCAGAGTCACAACCGCTGACGCAGCGGCCCCCTTCCCGAAATCAGGCATCTCGACCGTCCGAAGACATCCGCCAGCCGGGCCGCCAAGAATGCGTGAGGCTCCAAGGTGGGCGTCGTGAACCTGGGCTGTGGTTTTCATCGTGAAGGCGTGGGTAGTCATACTTAGACCTTCCGGTGTAGGCGACTTCCTACAGACATGGCCGCACGTGTTCGGCAGGATGCATAAGCGCCACCCAACCAAAGCCATCGGGGGAATCATGGGAAACAACGAGAAGACCAGCAAGCCTGTCGCCACGAAGGCATCGAACGTGCTCAGCAATCCCGCTTCGAGCAAGGCAGCGAAGACAGTTGCCGCCAGCGCCCTTGCCCAGGCGGGAACCTCGAAGGCAACGTCGGCAAAGGTCGCCACCGTCGCGGCCAAGGCGCTCGACGACGGGCGGAGCAGCAAGACGACCAAAACGCTGGCCGGCAGCGTGCTGACTCAGAAAAAAGGGAAGTAAGAACTCCAGCTGTGTTGCATGCGTGGTCGCCGAGGAAATGGTCATCCGTGACCATGCATGCAATTGGCCGGCGCGTGAATCCGCGCTACCGCCCTACACCAGCCCGAGTTCTTCCAGGCGAATGGCCATCGTGGTCAACGAGACCCGGAATATGGCGGCCAGGGACGGAAAGTGGCGCGTGTCGTACTGCTCAAGGCCGGCGAGGTGTCGCGAAAGCGAGCGGTCCGTCGGGAAGCGCTCGTCGGCGATGTCGAGGTTTTTCTGGCGAAGTGCAAATGCCGTTTCGTCGTTGAGAACGAACGGTGCGGTGCCAACGCGGTCCTCGAACCGTTCTCGGACCAGACGCTCGGGCATGAGGAAGTGGACGGCAAAGCGGTCCGCCTCAAACTCCGTAGGGCTGGTGGACGCGCCCGAACGATCGCGCGAGCGGTCGCGGTGGATGCCGCCGCCTTCGGGGTGGAGGACAGCGTGACCCAGTTCGTGAGCCAGGGTGAACGCCATCGACGGACCGGGGAACTGGCGTGAGAGGCGGATAACGCGCTCCCCCCGGTCGATGAGCCCGGCCACCTCCTGCTGACCCTTCTGGGCCTGCCGGAAACCAAGACCATCGGACATCTCCAGGCTGTAGCCGATGAGCTCGACGGCCTTTTCCGCATCAATGACTTCGATAGGGTCCGTCGGTGGCGTCCGCCAGAACTCAGCACGTCGGGTCCAGAGGTCGATGTGGAGTTTTCGTACGGCCGCCTTGATGGCCTCTTCCGTGTGCCGACGGCCTTGCCGGGCCTGCTGGGGCTGTTTCGCGAGGGCTGCGTGTTGGGGTTGCCCGGCCGCCTCCTCGATGTCCTCAATAAAGGCGTACGGGTCCTGGAGGTTGTGGCGAAGGGCGGAAATCTTGCGGAGTCGTGTATCAGTCACTGGAATCACCATTGTGGTTCTGGGACGGAGGCGAGCAAAGCCGCCCCGGCTAAAACAACGTGGTCCAACGAAACTGCAACAGCATTTCCCCTTCCCCTGGGAACGGCTTCATCATAAGCCCACCGGACTGCCCACGCTGCCTTGTGTAGACGCCCCGGATGCGCTATAGAGGTCGACCGTCATTCCAACTGTGATTCATCCGGTTACCGGACGAGCAGCACGACGCTACGATGGGTGTCTGTCCTGCGGCTTGCCTTCTCATGAATCCACTGTTTTCGCCATCGCTGTGCGTCGCCCTCCTTGAGGATGACGAGGCGTTGCGTGAGCGCATCATCGCGCCCGAACTGAAGACGTACGGGTTCGAGGTCCACACAGCGGGGCATCCCGTTGGCCTTGAATCCATCCTCGGGAACCACAGGGTCGACGTGGTCGTCCTCGATGTCGGGCTTCCCGACGAGGATGGCTTCAGCATCGTCCGGCGGTTGCGGAATACGCCGTCCCTCGGCCTCATCCTCCTGACGGCGC